>JADGPA010000184.1 GCA_017882685.1 Propionibacteriaceae bacterium
AGGCCCAGTACTCATAGGCCCAGTACTCATAGGCCCAGTACTCATAGACCCAGTGCGGCGGCCATGTCCGTCCGCGCCCGGGACATCAGCTCACCGGCACGGCTGCGCGCCGCGGCCAGGTCCCGGCTGTCATCAATGCCCAGCTTCACCTGCAGGTAGCACTTAAGCTTCGGCTCCGTCCCCGACGGACGCACCACAACGCGCACCGAGCCACCCTCGAACAGCATGCCGTCGGTCGGCGGCAGGTCGGCGCTCCCGATGGCGAGGTCGAGCGCTGTGACGGCCTCGCCGGCAAGGACGGACGGCGGGGAGGTGCGCACCCGGGCCATCGCCTCCCCGATCAGCCGCAGCTCCGAGACCCGGAACGCCAACTGGGAGGTGAGGTGCAGCCCGTAGGTGCGCGCGATCTCGTCCAGCCGGTCGGCGATCGTCTGCCCGGACGCCTTCAGCCCTGCAGTGAGGGTGAGCACTCGCACCAGCGTGGTGATTCCGTCCTTGTCGGGAACGGCGGCTGCGTCGGTGCAGTAGCCGATGGCCTCCTCGTAGCCGAACGCAAGGCCGGGCACCCTGCCGATCCACTTGAAGCCGGTCAGCGTCGTCGAGAACGGACGCCCGTGGGCCGCGGCCATCGTGCCGAGCAGTGTGCTGGAGACCACGGAGCATGCATACGTGCCGGCCACCCCGCGGCGCAGCGCGTCGTCGGCCAGCAGCACGCCGAGTTCGTCGCCGGAAAGCATCCGCCAGTCGCCGCCGATCACGGCAGCCACCGCGCAGCGGTCGGCGTCCGGGTCGTTGGCGATCGCCACGTCGGCCCCCGACTCCCGCGCCAGCGCCAGCGCAAGGTCGATCGCGCCCGGCTCCTCCGGGTTGGGGAACGGGACGGTGGGGAACGCCGGGTCCGGCGCGATCTGCTCGACCACCCGGTGCGGCTGCGGGAACCCCGTCGCGTCCACCACCAGGTCGACCACGGCTGCGCCCACCCCGTGCATCGCCGTGTAGACCCAATTCACCTCGCGGGGGGCCTCCGCCGGAACAAGGGACGCTGCCCGCGCGACATAGGCGCCCACCAGTTCGTCGCCGGCCAGCGGGTAGTCGTCGCTGCGGGCGATGTCGGCCAGCGGAGCGGTAGCCACAGCAGCGATCCGTGCGGCGATGTCCGAGTCGGCCGGCGGCACGATCTGGGAGCCGTCGCCGAGGTAGACCTTGTAGCCGTTGTCCTGCGGCGGGTTGTGGGACGCGGTCACGACCACCCCGGCCACACACGCGAAGTGCCGAATCCCGAACGCGACCACCGGTGTCGGTAACGCGCGGGAGCACAGCAGCGGCAGCAGGCCGGCCCCGGCGAGGATCTCCGCGGTGTCGGCGGCGAACACGTCGGAGTTGTAGCGGGCGTCGTAGCCCACGACGACCCGTCCGCCGGTGAACCCGCGATCAACGAGGTAGGCGCCGAGCCCGGCAGCTGCCTGGCTCACTACGACCCGGTTCATCCGCGCCGGGCCGGGGCCGAGTGCGCCGCGCAGGCCGGCGGTGCCGAACGTCAGCGGGCCGGCGAACGCGTCGACCAGTTCGGCCTCGGCAGTAGCGTCCCCGCCGTCGGCGCGGGCGAGCAGGTCGTCCAGCGCCGCGGCGGTTGCCTGGTCGGGGTCGGAATCGCGCCACGCTGTGAGCTGCGCGCGGAGAGTCTCGTCGATCATGGCTTGCGGCTCAGAGTCGTTCGAGCAGTCCGGCCAGCAGCCCGCGCAGGCGGGGTGCTGCGGCCTTGCCGGCAGCGATCACCTCGGCATGCTCGAGAGGGGTGGGGGAGATGCCGGCTGCGGCGTTGGTGACAAGGGAGATGCCCAGCACGTCCATGCCCACCTCACGGGCAGCGATTGTTTCCAGCGCTGTGGACATGCCGAGCAGGTCGCCACCGATGGCCTTGGCCATCATCACCTCGGCGGGGGTCTCGTACTGCGGCCCGCGGAACTGGACGTAGACACCCTCGTCGAGGGTGGGGTCGACGTCACGGGCGAGCGAGCGCAGACGGGGCGCGTAGGCGTCTGTCAGGTCGATGAAGGTGGCGCCCTCCAGCGGTGTGGCGGAGGTCAGGTTGATGTGGTCGCGGATCAGCACCGGCGTGCCGGGTCCCCACGCCGGGTTCAGCCCGCCGCACCCGTTGGTGAGCACGATGGTGTCAGCGCCGGCAGCGGCTGCGGTGCGCACGCCGTGGACGACAGGGGCGACGCCGCGTCCCTCGTAGAAGTGGGTGCGTCCGGTGAACAGCGCAGCAGTCCGCCCGGTGCCGGTACCGATGATCACGAGCTGACCGCCGTGGCCGACGACCACCGGCTTGGCGAAGCCGGGCAGGTCGGCAAGCTCGCATTCGCCGATCAGCTCGCCCAACCCGGACGCGGCCCCCGACCACCCGGAGCCGAGCACCAGGGCGACGTCGATGGAGGCTAGGCCGAAGCGCTCCAGGATGGTTTTGGCGGCCGTTGCGGCCAGGGTCTTGGGATCGGGATCGGCGCTCACCAGATGACTATAACGACGGTGTCTGCCCGGAGTCAGCGGGATCCTCGACGCCCTCGTCATCCTCCTCACGTTCGACGACGTGGTAGTGGGAGAACCGGCGCCTTGGCAGCCTGCGGATCGTCACCAGCAGGTTCGCGAACAGCCCCAGCCAGACCAGCAGCTGGCCCAGGTGCACGAGCTCGCGCGGACCGGGAAGGTAGGCCCACATCATCACCA
Source organism: Propionibacteriaceae bacterium (assembly GCA_017882685.1). Taxonomy (GTDB): domain Bacteria; phylum Actinomycetota; class Actinomycetes; order Propionibacteriales; family Propionibacteriaceae; genus Propionicimonas. The sequence goes on from JADGPA010000184.1 coordinate 2,728, forward strand.
GCAGCCCGAGCGCGATGAGCCCAAGGCCGATGAACAGCACGACCTGTGTGCGCCGTCCGAGGGGCCGCTCGACCTTCCGCCCGAGGATCAGGATGCCGACAGCGACCGCGAACGACAGCGGCAGTGACGACAGCTCCAGCAACACCGACTGGACGGCGTTGGCTTCGGGATAGCCGATCACCACCATGGCGACGCTGACGATCACGCCGGCGACAGCGAGGGCGGGCAGGAGGACGGTGCGTAGCACGGCTTGAGCCTATGGGATTTCCAGGCCCGGACGATTGTCGCCGGGCGGGTCGCGCAGCATGGGAGAATCCCAGCGTGACGGACGTGGTGATCATCGGCGGCGGCCCGGGCGGCTACGAGGCGGCCCTTGTGGCTCGGCAATTGGGCGGCCGGGTGACCCTGGTGGAGCGCCGCGGACTTGGTGGGTCGGCGGTGCTGACCGACGTGGTGCCCTCCAAGACCCTGATCGCCGCTGCCGAGGTGATGACCAGGATCCGCAACGCCGAGGAGGTCGGCCTGCGGCTGGGCGCGGGAGACCAGAAGCTGGCCGACGCGGTGCAGGTCGACCTCGCGAAGGTGCACGCCCGGATCCGCAACCTCGCCCAGGCCCAATCGGCGGACATCGCCGAACGGCTGGTCGGCGACGACATCCGCATCATCAACGGCACCGGACGCCTCGACGGTGCCCAGCGCGTCATCGCCACAACGGCGGACGGCGAGGAGTCGATCCCCGCCGACATCGTGCTGCTGGCCACCGGCGCGCATCCGCGCGAACTCGACACTGCCAGGCCCGACGGCGAGCGCATCTTCACCTGGACCCAGATCTACGAGCTCGACGGGGTGCCCGAACACCTCGTCATCGTGGGCTCGGGTGTGACCGGCGCAGAGTTCGCCAGCGCCTACCAGGCACTCGGGGTGCAGGTGACGCTGGTCTCCTCCCGCCACCAGGTGCTGCCCGGCCAGGACGACGATGCCGCGCGCGTGATCCAGCAGGTCTTCGAGGACAGCGGCATGACCGTCATCAACGGCGCCCGTGCGATCGCAGCCGAGCGTCGAGGGGACGAGGTCGTCGTGCGGCTCGCTGACGGCCGCGAGGTGGTCGGCTCGCACTGCCTGATGGCCGTCGGCGCCGTCCCCAACACCGCCGGCATCGGCCTTTCCGAAGCCGGTGTGCAGCTGTCGGAGTCCGGGCACATCGTTGTCGACCGGGTGTCGCGCACCACCGCCCGCGGGGTCTATGCCGCTGGCGACTGCACCGGCGTCAACGCGCTGGCCAGCGTCGCAGCCATGCAGGGCCGGATCGCGATGTGGCACTCCCTCGGCGACTCTGTCGCCCCGCTCGACCTGCGCACGGTCTCGGCGAACGTGTTCACCTCGCCGGAGATCGCCACCGTCGGCTGCAGCCAGACCGATATCGACACCGGGGTGGTGCGCGGGCTCAGCATGATGCTTCCGCTGCGCGGGAACGCCAGGGCAAAGATGCAGGCGCTGAAGGACGGCTTCGTCAAGATCTTCTGCCTTCCGACCACCGGCATCATCGTCGGCGGGGTGGTGGTTGCGCCGTCGGCGTCCGAGTTGATCCACCCGCTGTCGCTGGCGGTGCGCAACAAGCTCACCGTCGACCAGCTGGCGGAGACGTTCACGGTGTACCCCTCGCTCACCGGGTCATTGGCCGAGGCCGCCCGCCGGCTGCATGGGCATTCCAGCGAACAGGTGATCACCTACTGACTTGTGCGCCTTCGGTGTTTGCAGGGCCGAGGCGGACGCAAGGCCGTGACAACCACCTACGAGGCGGCCGGTGGCGCGGACGGACTGTTGGCCGGATCGTCGAGCCGGGAGCGCTGGAGTTGTGGGGTCAGCGACTGATCCACGCCGGGTCGGCGAGCAGCGGGCGGAAGGCCAGACCGGCGGCACCCACCATCAGCAGGTCTGCGCCCAGCTCTGCAGCGGTGATTCGCACCCCTTCCAGCGACGGCGCAAGGGTGGACGCCGAAACGGCGCGGGTGAGCCGCTCCGGGTCGTAGGCCTGCAGGGTGGCCAGGAAGCCACCGAGGGCGACGACCTGGGGATTGAGGACATTGATGGCGGCTGCCAGGGCGCTGCCGAGATGGTCGAGCTGCCGCTCCACTACGGCTCTCACGCGGTCGGAGCGGTCGCTCAGGAGAGCCTCCTCGAACTGGCCGGGTTCGGCGCGGCTCAGGTCGAGGGCTTCGAGGAGTTCGGCACGCGTCACCTCGGCCTCGAGCGTGCCAGCGATTCCGGCAGGGTCGATGGCGCTGGAGCTGGACACCCGGATATGCCCGAGTTCACCGGCGTACCCGGAGGCGCCCCCGAGCGGAATGCCCGCGGAGATGACGCCCCCGCCGATGCCGGAGGCGCCGCCGTTGAGGTAGATCAGATGGTCCTTGTCGCGCCCGGCGCCGAACTCGTGCTCGGCCAGCGCGCCGAGAGCCGCATCGTTGGCCACCTGGACGGGATACCCGGTCGCAGCGGCCAGCGGTTCACCCAGCGGCTCGTCGTGCCAACCGAGGTGGGGGGCGTTGCGCACCACGCCGTCCCCGCTACGGACCTGGCCGGGCACGGCGACACCGATGCCGGCAACCAGCAGCCCGTCCAGCTCCACCCGCATGCCGGAGATCACGGCAGCGGTGATGCTGAGCACCTCGGTCGCGGTGGGGATCCGGTCATACTCGTGGCGGATCACCCGGCGAACCTCGCCATCCAGCCCGACCAGCCCGATGGTGAGCACGTCGATCTCCGGGTTCACGGCGATCGCTGTGACCTCCGGACGGATCGTGACGACAGGACTCGGCCGGCCGACCTGCCCGAGGGAGTCGGGATCACGCTCTTCGACGAGGCCGAGATCCACAAGGTCGGTGACGAGGCTCGCGATCGTCGACCGGTTGCGCCCGGTGCGCTTGCTGAGCGCAGCCCGGGACGCCGGTCCGGAGCGGTAGAGGATGCCGAGGGTCGCCGACAGGTTGGCCCGTCGTACGTCCTCGGTTGTCCCAGCGCCGTTGGTCACCAGCCGTCACCTCGCTCGTGCTTGTTCAATTCCGTGCGAGCTATCGCGCGGAGTCCCGATCGACCTCAACGACCGCCGCGCCGCTTGTTGGTCAGGTCGAAGGCGACGGCCAGCAGCAGCACGAGGCCCTTGATCGCCATCTGCCAGGCGGCGTCCACCGACAGGATGGACAGGCCCATGTTCAGCACGCCCATCACCAGGCCGCCGATGACCGCCCCGGTGACGGTGCCCACGCCGCCCTGGACGGCTGCGCCACCGATGAACACGGCTGCGATCGCATCGAGCTCGTAGTTCTGGCCCGCCGAGGCGACGGCGCTCCCGGCGCGCGAGGTACTGACCACTCCGGCAAGCGCGGCCAGCATGCCGATGTTCACGAACAGGGCGAAATTGACCCGCCTGGTCTTGACACCGCTCATCACCGCAGCGAAGAGGTTCCCACCCATGGCGTAGACGTGGCGACCGAAGACAGAACGGTTCAGCAGGAACGAGTAGGCCACGATCAGTACGGCGAGGATGATCAGGATGATCGGAGTGCCGGAGTAGTTCGCCAGTTGCCAGCACACCGCCAGGATGGCGACGACGGCGACGGCAATCTTTCCCCAGAAGGACGCGGCACCCTCAACGGGCAGGTCGAGGGCGCGGCGACCACTGCGGGCACCGACCTGCAGGACGGCCAGAGCCACGCAGGCGATCACACCGAGGACGATGGTGAGCACGTCGGTCTTGCCGACCGTGCCGAGCCAGCTCGGCAGCCAGCCGGCACCGATCGCGACGAATTCGCTCGGCAGGCCGCCGATGGTGCCACCGTGAAGGAAGATCAGCGTCAGTCCCCGGAACAGCAGCATGCCGGCCAGGGTCACGATGAAGGCCGGGATCTCCACATAAGCCACCCAGAAGCCCTGCCAGGCGCCGACCAGTGCCCCCGCCAGCAGGGCCACCAGCACAGCCAACCACCAGGGCAGGTGCCAGTCGTTGATCGCCAGGGCTGCCACCGCGCCGACCATTGCGACCACTGAACCGACCGAGAGATCGATGTGGCCCGCGATGATCACCATCACCATGCCGATTGCAAGGATGAGCACGTAGGAGTTCTGCTGGATCAGGTTGTTGACATTTCCTGGCATCAGCAGTCGCCCGCCGGTGAGCACCTGGAAGAGCACGATGATCGCAACCAGCGCGGCCAGGATGCCGTACTGCCGGAAGTCGAGCGCCAGCTTGCGGGGCGGAATGGGCTTTTCGGTGGCCTGCTCGGCAGAGGTCTGGGTGCTCATCGGAGCGCTTCCTTTCCCATGGTCATGAGGTACATGAGGCTTTCCGGGGTCGCCTCCGAGCGAGGTACGTCACCGGTGACGGCGCCCTCGGAGATGGTGTAGATGCGGTCGCACATGCCGAGCAATTCCGGCAGCTCGGAGGAGATCATCACCACTGCCTTGCCCTGGGCCGCCAGCTGGTTGATCAGGCCGTAGATCTCGTACTTGGCGCCCACATCGATGCCGCGGGTCGGCTCGTCGAGGATCAGCACGTCCGGTCCGGAAACCAGCCACTTGCTCAGCACGACCTTCTGCTGGTTCCCGCCGGAGAGCTTGCCGACGACCTCGGAGACGGTCGGGGTCTTGATGTTCATGTTGCGCCGGTAGTCCTCGGCGGTGAGGTACTCGCGGTTACGGTCGATGATTCCCCAGCGGGCGAACCGAGCAAGGGCAACGGCTGAGATGTTGGCGGCAACGCTACCGATGAGGTTCAGGCCGTACCGCTTGCGGTCCTCCGTGACGTAGGCGATGCCGTGCGAAACGGCCTCGTCGACGGTTGCCGTGCGAATCTCCAAGCCGTCCTTGAAGACCCTGCCGGAGATGCCGGTGCCCCAGAGGCGACCGAAGAGGCTCATCGCCAGTTCGGTTCGACCGGCGCCCATGAGTCCGGCGAAGCCGACGATTTCGCCGGCGTGGACAGTGAAGCCAGCGTGATCGACGACAACGCGGGACGTGTCGACGGGGTGGTGGACCGTCCAGTCCTCGACGCGGAACATCTCGCGTCCAATCCTCGGTTCGTGTGGGGGGAAGAGGTTGTTGAGCTCGCGACCGACCATCGCCTTGATGATCCGGGCCTCGCTGGCGTCCGGCGACGACATGTCGATGGTCTCGATGGTCTTGCCGTCCCGCAGTACGGTCACCCGGTCGGCGATGCGGCGGATTTCGCGGAGCTTGTGGGAGATGAGGATGCAGGTGATGCCGTGGTCACGCATCCCGGAGATCAGGTCAAGAAGGTGGTTGGAGTCCTCGTCGTTCAATGCCGCGGTGGGTTCGTCGAGAATCAGCAGGGAGACGTCCTTTGCCATGGCCTTGGCGATCTCGACCAGTTGCTGCTTGCCCACCCCGATCTCGTAGATCTTGGTGGCGGGGTTCTCGTCCAGCCCGACCTTGGCCAGCAGGGCGCCGGCTTCGATGGCGGTGCGGTCCCAGTTGATGACGCCGCGCTTCGACCTCTCGTTGCCGAGGAAGATGTTCTCCGCGATCGACTGTAGCGGGTTGAGCGCCAGTTCCTGGTGGATGATGACGATGCCGGCGGCTTCGCTGGAGTTGATGTCGGCGAAGGTGGCCTCGGTGCCGTTCAGCTCGATGGTCCCGGAATAGGCGCCGTGCGGGTACACCCCGCTGAGGACCTTCATCAGCGTCGATTTGCCCGCGCCGTTCTCGCCGCAGATGGCGTGCACCTCGCCGCGGGCGACCTCGATGGAGACGTCGTCAAGGGCACGCACCCCGCTGAAGGCCTTCGTGATGTTTCGCATGCGCAGGATCGGATCGGTGTCAGTCATGGTTCACCTTCGGGAGTGCAGATGGGAGACGGACGGGGTGGCGGTTGTCCGCCACCCCGTCCGCATTGGTCACAGACCCACGTCGGATGCCTTGAGGAAGCCGGAATCGATCAGCTTGCTCTGCACGGTGTCCTTCACCACGACCTCGGGCTCGAGAAGGTAGGACGGAACCACCTTGACGCCGTTGTTGTACGACTTCTCGTCGTTGACCTCGACCTTCTCGCCCTTCGAGATCTGCTGGATCATCGTGAACACGCGCTCGCCGAGCTTGCGGGTGTCCTTCCAGACGGTCATCGACTGCTCGCCGGCGAGGATGGCCTTGACGTTGGCCTTGTCGCCGTCCTGGCCGGTGATGAGCGGCCAGTCCGTGCCGACCTTGTAGCCGGCTGCCTTCAGCGATGCCTCGATGCCGATGGCAAGCGAGTCATTGGGGGAGAGCACGGCCTGGACCTTCTTGCCGCCGGTGTAGAAGGAGGAGAGTCGGTTGTCCATTTCGGCCTGCGACTTGTCGGACAGCCAGGACTGGATGCCGATCGATGCCCACTCGTCGTTCGACTTCGGAGACTTGCCGCTGATCACCTTGAGCGTGCCCTTCTGCACGTAGGGCAGCAGCACGTCCCACGCGCCGGAGAAGAAGAACTTCGCGTTGTTGTCGTCGGGGCTGCCGGCGAAGGGCTCGAAGTTGATCGGGTCCTTCGCGGAGTCGAGCTTCAGCTGGTCCTTGAGGAAGTTGCCCTGCAGCTGGCCGACCTTGTAGTTGTCGAAGGTGGCGTAGTAATCCACATTCGGGGTGCCGTTGATCAGGCGGTCGTAGGCGATCACCTTCGCCGACTGCTTGGCGGCCTCCTGAAGGACCGGACCCAGTGCGGTGCCGTCGATAGCAGCGATCACGAGGATCTTGGAGCCACCGGCGATCTGGTTCTGGATCTGGCTGATCTGCTGGTCCACCTTGTTGTCGGCGTACTGCAGGTCGACAGTGCACCCGGCGTCCTTCAGCTTCTTCTGGAGCTGCTCGCCGTCGTTGATCCAGCGCTCGAGGCTGCGGGTGGGCATTGCGATGCCCACGTTGCAGTCCTTCAGCGCGGCGCTGCCCGAACTGGCTGGGGCGCTGCCCGGAGCGGCCGGGGTGCTGGTGCAGGCGCCCATGGAGAGCGCGAGCGCGCTCGCCGCCACCAGGGCGACGAAACGGGTCTTCTGCGACATTTGAATTCCTCTCTGAATACCGTCGCGGGCTACCCGGCGCCGACCACCCTGTCCGAACCGGGCCAGTGATTGCACGGAGGCAACCTTTTGTCTGTAGGGGCAACATAACGGCAAACCAGCGAGGCGCTCAACCGTTTTGCATAACGATCTGGTAACTCACGGACGGGTTTGTCCGCCCCTCGTCACCGCCTGGCTCGGACGGCTTCCTCGGCCGGGAGGGGCCGCATCGTTTGGCGTCGATTCAATTCTGGGAACCTTGCCTCGTGGACAGAGGCGCTAACCGTGGGATAAGTTGATTCCCGCAACATTCGCTCACCGACGAGAGATTGGACACCCGTGACTCTCACCCCTGTCGCATCCGACAAGTTCACCTTCGGCCTGTGGACGGTCGGCTACAACGGTACGGATCCGTTCGGCGGCCCGACCCGCGCGCCGCTGGACGTGGTGCATGTCGTGGAGAAACTCAGCGAGTACGGCGCGTACGGCCTGACCCTGCATGACAACGACCTGTTCGCGTTCGGTTCGACCGATGCCGAGCGGCGTTCCCAGATCGACCGGTTGAAGGCTGCGTGCGCCGCGACCGGGTTGAAGGTGCCGATGATCACCACGAACCTGTTCTCCGCCCCGGTGTTCAAGGATGGCGGGTTCACCTCCAATGATCGGGCGGTGCGCCGGTTCGCGGTGCGGAAGGTGCTGCGGAACATCGATCTGGCGATCGAGCTGGGGGCGTCGACGTTCGTGATGTGGGGTGGCCGCGAGGGCGCCGAGTATGACGCGGCGAAGGACATCCGCTCAGCGCTGGAGCGGTACCGCGAAGCGGTCAACCTGCTCAGCCAGTACGTACTCGACAAGGGGTATGACCTGCGGTTCGCGATCGAGCCGAAGCCGAACGAGCCGCGTGGTGACATCCTGCTGCCGACCGTCGGCCACGCGCTGGCGTTCATCAACTCCCTGGAGCACCCGGAGATGGTCGGGCTGAACCCGGAGGTGGGGCATGAGCAGATGGCCGGGCTGAACTTCGCGGCCGGGATCGCGCAGGCGCTGTACCACGGCAAGTTGTTCCACATCGATTTGAACGGCCAGCGGGGCATCAAGTACGACCAGGACCTGGTCTTCGGCCACGGTGACCTGCACAACGCGTTCGCGCTGGTCGACCTGCTGGAGAACGGCGGCCCGAACGGCGGTCAGGCCTACGAGGGCATGCGGCACTTCGACTACAAGCCGTCGCGGACCGAGGACGAGTCCGGCGTGTGGGATTCGGTCCAGGCCAACATGCACACCTATCTGCTGCTGAAGGAGCGGGCCAAGGCGTTCCGGGCCGACCCCGAAGTGCAGAAGGCTTTGGCTGACGCGAAGGTCGCGGAGCTCGCAGTGCCGACGCTGGCCGACGGCGAGGGCTATGCGGAGCTGCTCGCTGACCGTTCGGCTTTCGAGGAGTTCGACACCGGCGCCTACTACGCCGGGAAGGGCTTCGGCTTCGTCCGGCTCCAGCAGTTGGCCACCGAGCACCTCCTCGGCGCCCGCTGAGGATGGCGAAGATCGTCGGGGTCGACTCCTCGACCCAGAGCTGCAAGGTCGTCGTGCGGGACGCCGATACCGGCGCCCTGCTCGCCACCGGACGGGCAACGCATCCCGACGGCAGCGAGATCGACCCGCAGCACTGGTGGGACGCCCTTCAGGCAGCCCTCGCCCAAGCCGGGGGCCTGGAGGGGGTGGCGGCGGTCAGTATCGCCGGCCAGCAGCACGGCATGGTCGCCCTCGATCTGGCCGGCCGGGTGATCCGTCCAGCCCTGCTCTGGAACGACACCCGGTCGGCCGCCGCTGCCACCGCACTTGTCGCCGAGGTTGGTGCCGGGGAGTACGTGGCCCGCACCGGGGTGGTCCCGGTGGCCTCCTTCACGGCGTCAAAGCTGCGCTGGCTGCGCGACGCGGAGCCGGGCAACGCCGCCCGCGTCGCTGCCGTCTGCCTGCCGCACGATTGGCTGACCTGGCGGCTGCGCGGCTACGGCCCGGAGGCTGAGTCTGCTCTTGGTCCGGTGCTCGAAGAGCTCGTCACTGACCGGTCCGACGCCTCCGGAACCGCCTACTGGTCACCGGCCACTGCTGACTACGACCGTGACCTGCTCATCCGCGCGCTCGGCCACGATGCGATCCTTCCCCGGGTGTTCGGCCCCGACGAGTCCGTGCCCGGGCCGGGCTTCCTCATCGGTCCCGGCGCCGGCGACAACGCCGCCGCAGCGCTCGGCCTGGACGCCCGTCCCGGCGATGTCGCGGTCTCCCTCGGAACGTCGGGGACGGTATTCGCCGCCACCACCACAAGGGTCGGCGACCCCAGCGGGATCGTCGCCGGCTTCGCCGACGCCACCGGCGGCATCCTTCCACTGGTGTGCACGCTCAACGCGGCTCGCGTCCTCGACGCGGTCGCCGGCCTGTTGGGGGTCAGCCACGACGAACTCGGCACGTTGGCCCTCCAGGCCGAACCGGGAGCCGGTGGTGCGGTGCTGGTGCCCTACTTCGAGGGCGAGCGCACCCCGAACCTGCCCGATGCAACCGCGACGCTGGCCGGTCTCACGCTGGCCAACACGACACGGGCGAACCTGGCCAGGGCTGCGATCGAGGGCATGCTCTGCGGCCTGGCTGCAGGGCTGGACGCGATCCGTGCCGCCGGCGTCGAGACCACCCGCATCCTGCTGATCGGCGGCGCCGCAGCCAACCCGGCCGTTCAGGCCATCGCCGGCCAGGTGTTCGACCTGCCCGTCCACGTCCCCGCCCCCGGCGAGTACGTCGCAGACGGCGCGGCTCGCCAGGCCGCCTGGGTGCTCACCGGGCAACGTCCCGCCTGGCCGGTCGAACTCGCCGGCTCGCCGGCTCCGGACCACCGTCCGGAGATCCTCGCGGCGTACCGCCGCGCCGCCGGACGCTACTGAGGGTCCGCGGGGACAGCGACAGCTAGAGCCGGTCCAGGAGCCAGGCGACTTGCCGCTGCCAATGGAACAGCTGGCCGCCCTCGTGGCCGTTGTACTCGTACGTGGCGATGTCGCGGTCCTCGGCGCCGTAGCGGTTGAAGGCAGCGAACACCGAAGACGGCAGGACGATGTCGTCCATCAGCCCTACCGAGAACAGCGCGGGTGCGGCGGCACGGGGGGCGAAGACGGCCCCGTCGAAGTAGGACAGCGTGCGGAACACTGCTTCGGCCTGGTCGCGGTGTACCGACAGGTACTGGGTCACCTCGGTGAACGGCCGTCCTGGGGTGAGCGCGACCGAGCGCCGGAAGTGGCACAGGAACGGCACGTCGGGCATCGCGGCGACGATGTCATGGCCGAGCAGGCCCGCCACGGCGAGGGTGATCCCCCCGCCCTGGCTGCCGCCGGTGACCGCCACACGGTCGGGGTCCACGAACTCGAACGCACGCACGGCGTCGACGAGCCGGACCGCATCGGTGAACACCCGGCGGTAGTAGTAGGTGAACGGGTTCTCCACGCCCCGCGTCATGAACCCCTCCAGGGCGGCACCCGTGCCGTGCGGGTCGGGGGTGCTGCCGCCGCCGCCCCAGCCACTCCCCTGGCCACGGGTGTCCATGATCACGTGAACGAAGCCGCTCGCCGCCCAGTGCAGGTGCTCTGCGGGCAGGCCCCGCCCCCCGTTGTAGCCGACGAACTCGACGACGGCGGGCAGACGCGCACCGGACCTCGGGCGGATGATCCACGCCCTGATCGCGTCCCCGTCGAAGCCGGAGAACGTGACGTCGGAAACCAGCAGTTCGGTGACCGGGCCGTCCACCGGCGTGGACACGACCTCCTGCGGACGCCGGCGCGCCTCGCCGATCGTCACCTGCCAGAAGCGGTCGAAGTCCTCGGGTTCGGTGACGTCGGGACGGAAGTCCACGAGCTCGGGAAGGGTCAGGTCGGTGATGGGCACGTGCGGCCTCCTTGATGGGCTACCTGCTGGGGTTCAGTGGACGATACTCGAACCGTTCGATGTCCACCTGTGTTGTCGAGGCGACTCCGTTGCCGGTCGCATAGACCCCGAACCAGAGCCCGAGGAAGCCGCCGGTGGCGACGCTGTCGAGCGTCCGGCCGTCCGCTGTGGCGACCACCTGTTCGGTGTCGCCGGCGGCCACGGTGAGCGCGTAATCCTGGCCCCGGACCCGGAGCCCCAGCCGGACCGGTGCGCCGGCGCGCAGACCGGCGTCGGCCTCGCCAAGCACCTCCTCGACCCCGGAGCGACGGTGGATCGCGCGCACCAGGAGCGCCCCGTCCGTTCCGGTCGACAGGGCCAGCCGGACATGGTCGTCCTCGGATTGGCGAACGACGACGCCCATCTCCTCACCGGGGCGCAGCGATGCCCGCAGGACGGCCTGGACGTCCACGTCCCGGTGCTGCTGGCGGACGCCGAGGAAAGCCGGGGTGGCGGCGTCGGCGAGGGTCTCCGGGCGAACCCGCAGGCGCCAGCCGTTCCCGTTCGCGACGGCGAACTCGGAGGCGGGACGGCGCAGCGACGTCCACCGCGGGTCACTCGGCTGGACGAGGCCCGGGTGCTGCCCGGCATCGGCGGGGGAGGGGAACGGACGCGCGAAGGGCACTTCGACCCGAGCCGACACCCGGCCCTCACCGGGTGCGAAGACGGGCCAGCCGTCCTCCCACACCACCGGCACGAGGAACGTCTCCCGACCCAGGTTGTAGTGGTAGCCGCCGTAGGGGCGCGTCGCCAGCAGCACCGCCCACCAGCTGCCGTCGGCCGCCTGCACCAGGTCGGCATGGCCCGTTGCGACGACGTCCACCCCGCGACCGAGGTGCCGGTGGGTCATGATCGGGTTGGAGCGGTTGCCCTCGTAGGGGCCTGTCACCGACGCCGACCGCGCTACGCACACGGCGTGGTGGAACTCGGTGCCGCCCTCCGCGGCGAGGAGGTAGTAGGTGCCGTCCACCCTGTACAGGTGGGGCGCCTCCGCCCAGACCACACCGAGCATGGCTCCGTTCCACAGGATGTGCTCGGGCCCGACCAGCGCTCCCGCCGCCGGGTCGAACTCGCGCAGCCACACCTCGGTCTGGTGGTGCCAGCGCGGTTCGCGGGCCAGCCGGGTGCCGTGCACCCAGATCCTGCCGTCCTCGTCGAAGAAGAGGGACGGGTCGATGCCGTCGGCGTCGAGCCAGACGGGGTCCGACCAGGGCCCCGCCGGGTCGGTGGCAGTCATCAGGAAGTTGCCCCCCCGGCTCGCGTCGTTGGAATCCACCAGCGTGCAGACCACCCAGAAGCAGCCGTCGTGGTGGCGGATCGTTGGCGCGTACAGGCCGCCGGAGGAGGCGATCCCGCCGAAGTCGAGCTGGCCGGCGCGGGTCACGACGTGCCCGGTCAGGTCCCACGAGACGAGGTCGGTACTGTGCCAGACCGGCAGGCCGGGGAGGTACTCGAAGGTCGAGGTGACCAGGTAGTAGTCCGCGCCCACCCGGCAGATCGACGGGTCCGGGTAGCAGCCCGGCAGGATCGGATTGGCGACTCCGCTCATGCCTCGCCCACACCGACGACGACCAGCCGCGGGTCGCTCGTGGACACCTCGTGCACGTTCCCGGTGATCTGCAGGCACGCCCGCCCGGTGGCCGTGCCGGGGACCTGCGGGGCCACGCTGAGCGAGGAGTTCGAGATCGCGCCGTTGGTCGAGCTCACGCTGGGCAACGCCTCCGCGGACGCGCCGGCATGGGAGGCCACCCAGACTTCGACCGCGCCGGGCTCCACGATCCGGACGCGGCGACGGTCGGAGAACGCCAACCGGGTCGTGGGCACCTCGAAGGTGACCCGACGGGACTCGCCGGCGGCCAGTTCGACCCTTGCGTAACCGAGCAGCTGGGCGACGGGCCGCACCACGGAAGCGATGACGTCGCGGCCGTACGCCTGGACCACGTCGGCGCCGGCCACCGGCCCGCTGTTCGTCACGGTGACGGCCAGGGAGAAGGTGCCCCCGGCGCCGACGCTGTCGTCCACCACCAGGTCGGTGTGGGTGAAGGTGGTGTAGGACAGCCCGAAGCCGAACGGGCGGAGCGGGGTCGGGTCGGTCGACGTCACCTCGGACGGGCCGCCCAGGATGGGCTGGAGGTAGGAGTAGGGCTGCGCGCCGGCGGAGCGGGGAAGGGTGACCGGGAGCCGGCCGGACGGGTTCACAGCCCCGGTGAGGATGTCGGCGATGGCGAGCCCGCCGCCCTCGCCGGGGAAGAATGCCTGGAGCACTGCAGCCGGGCGACGGTGCGTCCCGTCCAGCGCCCACCCGACGGCGTAGGGACGGCCGGTAAGGAGCACCAGCACCACGGGTGTCCCGGTGGCCACCACCGCCTCGACCAGCTCGCGCTGTACCCCGGGCAAGGCCAGGGTGTCGGTGTCGTTGCCTTCCCCGACGGTGCCGCGGCCGAAGAGCCCGGCTTGATCGCCGACCACCACCACCGCCACGTCGGACGCTGCGGCGGCCGCGGCGGCATCGGCGAAGCCGGAGCTGTCGTCACCCTCAACACCGCAGCCGTGCGCCAGCACCACCTCCGTCGGGGCGCCCGACACAGCCAGGGCCGCTGCCAGCGCCTGGTACACCGTGGGGATCGCGATGCCGGCCGGGTACTCGGGGAAGCCCTCCAGGACATGGTTGGCGAAGGAGTAGCAACCCTGCAGGGCCTCCGGCCGGTCGGCATTGGGGCCGATCACCGCGACGCGCGCCGGCGCGCGCTCACCGATGGACAGCGGCAGCACCCCGTCGTTGGTCAGGAGCACAACGGACCGCTGGGCCAGCGTGCGGGCGAGCGCCTGGTCCTGCGGCGAGTCGAGGTCCACAACGGCCGGCGGCTCGTCGGCGTACGCCTCGGGGTCCAGCAGCCCCAGCGATTCCTTCTGGGCCAGCGCCCGCAGCACTGCCCGGTCGACGTACCCTTCGTCGACGGCGCCGGAGCGCACCTGGGTGGCCAGCGGCTCCAGGTACGCGTCTCCGGCCGGCAGCTCGATGTCGATTCCCGCGACCAGCGCCTGCCGGGCGGCCTCGCCGCGGTCGGCAGCCACGGCGTGCATGACCTGGAGGAACGCGATGGCGAAGTAGTCGGCCACGACGACCCCGGTGAAGCCGAGCTGTTCGCGCAGCACGCCGGTCAGGTAGTCGGAGTTGGCAGCCATCGGGATGCCGTCGATGTCGACGTAGGAGTTCATCACCGAGCGTGCGTTGCCGTCGAGGATGGCCATCTCGAAGGGGGGCAGGAACACGTCCGCCACCTCGCGGGGACCGGCATGGGTCGGGGCGTGGTTGCGTCCGGCCGCCGAGCCGGAGTAGCCGAGGAAGTGCTTGAGGGTCGCATGGACCCCCTCCGACTGGAGGCCCTTGACGAAGGCTGTGCCGACCGTGCCTACCAGGTAGGGGTCCTCACCGATGCATTCGTCGACCCGGCCCCAGCGCGGGTCCCGGATCACGTCCATCACCGGGGCGAGCCCCTGGTGGATGCCAAGGGCGTGCATGGAACGTCCGATCGCCGCCCCGACCTCGGCGACCAGCGCCGGGTCGAAGGAGGCGCCCCAGGCCAGAGGGGTCGGATAGGTCGTCGCCTTCCACGCGGCCAGCCCGGTGAGGCACTCCTCATGGACGAGCGCGGGGATCCCCAGGCGGGTGTCGCGCTGCAGGCGGCGCTGCTCCTGCCAGAGCCAGGCTGCGCGCTCGGCGCCGTCCACCGGACGGGTGCCGTAGACCCGGGTGTAGTGGCCGATGCCGTTGCGGGTGACATCTGCCAGTTCCCCTGTGCCCTCGTGGCCGCCCATCTCGCCCTGCATGGGCGCGACGACATTGCCACCCTGATCGAGCCAGTAGCCCACCAGTTGGGCGAGCTTCTCCTCGAGGGTCATGCGCGAGAGCAGCTCCCGGACTCGGGCGGAGACCTCGGGAAGCGCAGGAATAGTGCCGGACGACGTGGACACAGGGCCCAGCTCCTTCATGGGTTGGTGGCGGGATGGGGGCAGGGGAGGGCCTGCTCGTCAGCCCTTGACAG
>JADGPA010000185.1 GCA_017882685.1 Propionibacteriaceae bacterium
ACGACCCCGGTGGCGACACCGTGGCTGTGTGGGCGTACGACGGGTCGGTCCGGCTCTGGGACGGGGCTACCGCGGAATCGCTCGGCCCGAGCCTCACGGCCGACAAGTCGGGCGCTGCCGTTGCTGGCGGTTGGCAGGGCGACGGTGCACTGGTCACCCTGCAGGCCGACGGCGTCGTGCGCCGGTTCCTCGTGTCGCAGTCCGCGCTGACGGCCCGGGCCTGCGCCATCGTCGGACGCGGGCTCACCCAAGCTGAGTGGGACAAGTACCTTCCCGGGGTGACCGGCGCCCGAGTCTGCTCGCCGTAGCCGAGGTGAACCCCAAGCGCTGGGCCGCGCTCTGCCTGCGTGTGTTGTCGGAGGTGACGTGCAGCGCGACACGCTGCACGGCGAGCGGCCCGAACGCGTGATCGAGCACGGGCGTCACAGCCCGGGTGACCAGTCCACGTCCCTCGTATCAGCGCAGCACGGTTCCCCAGCGGGCAGATGAACAACGCAGCGGTGACAGTGAGCGCCGACTTGCGGGTGCGGCGGTGAGCGGCTCTAGCCATCGGCTTTCGGCAGGGGGAGACTGTGGCTGCAGCGGTCGACTCCTGACCTGCACCCGAGCACCCATGCCGGTTGCTGCTGGCACGGCAACCGCTGCGAGGAGCGTGCAGCGTGGCTGAGAGCAGCGCCCACAATCATCCGGCCGAGCCGGCCGAGCCGGCCGTGCTCTTCGTCTACTACACCTACACCCGTCAGACCCTGAAGGTGCTGGAGACCATGGCAGAGGTGTTCCGCAAACGGGGTTGCGAGGTCGACTTCGCGCTGCTGGAGTTCGACGACGAGCGCTATGCCCGCAGGTTCACCACCTTCCCGATGCCTCATCCCTTCCGGGAGGTGCTCGGCATGATCCCTGCCGAGCTGCGACGACGCCCGGCGGCCATCGGTGTGCCGGCCGTCGTGACGGAGCGGCAGCACGACCTGGTGGTGCTCGGGTCGCCGACCTGGTGGCTGTCCACGAACGTTCCGGTCCGGTCGTTCCTGGAGCTACCGACCACCCGCGACGTCCTCGGCGGCAAGCCGTTCGCAGCCGTGGTGGTGTGCCGGCGGTACTGGCGGCACAACGTCAAGACCGTCCGGCGGCTCGGCACCGAGCGCGGCGGGGCCTGGGTCGACAGCCTGCACTTCCGCTACGAGGGCGGCCAGGTGCGTTCGCTCCTGTCCTTGATCAGCTACCTCGGGTCGGGTGAGTACAAGGCCAAGTACCTGGGCATCAAGATCCCTCCGACGAACATCCGGGACTCGCAGCTGGTAGAGGCCCGGGAGTTCGCAGGTCGCCTGGCAGACCAGATGCTGGCAGGCTCTGGACGCGACGCGACGCGATGGCGTGATCGAGCCACGCCGGGCACCTTCGCAAGTCGGGCGCATCCCACGTGCTGGAGCGGCCTCGCGAGTCTCCAACGGTTCATCGGACATTCCTCGCGGCCGTTACGCGGAGTGAGGTATACCTGCCAGTGGGCTCCGTTCGGCGGTGTCCACCTGACTTGGCCACCGGCCTGGTCGAAGTCGTGCGAACGAGGGAGCGGCAGTGGCGGCGAGCAAGCAGTTCAAGGGCACGGTCAATGTCGACATCCGGGACTCGGTCGAGGACTGGTCGCCGTTCGAGCCGCCCAAGGCGCCCGCGGGTTCTCCGAACGTCGTGTACATCGTCCTGGACGATGTGGGGTTCTCGGCGATGAGCTGCTACGGCGGCCCGATCGCGACGCCCAACATCGACAAGATCGCCGGCGACGGTGTTCGGTACACCCAGTGGCACACCACTGCGCTGTGCTCGCCGACCCGCTCGTGCCTGTTGACCGGTCGCAACCACACGCGTAACAGCATGGCGTGCATCACGGAGGGGGCCAGCGGGTTCGCGAACGCCAGCGGCACCATCCCGCCGCAGAACGGCATGCTGCCGGAGATCCTCGGGGAGCTCGGCTGGAACACCTACATGGTCGGGAAGTGGCACCTGTGCCCGACCGTCGAGATGAACCTTGCCTCGACCCGGCGCAACTGGCCGACCGGACGGGGGTTCGAGCGGTGGTACGGGTTCCTGGGGGCGGAGACGAGCCAGTGGTACCCGGAGCTCACCTACGACAACCACCCGGTGGACCAGCCCAGATCGCCGGAGGAGGGCTACCACTTCGGGGAGGACATCACCGACAAGGCGATCGAGTTCATCATGGACGCCAAGGCGGTGGCCCCGGACAAGCCGTTCCTCCTCTACTACGCCCCGGGTGCCGCGCACGCGCCGCACCACGCACCGCGGGAGTGGATCCAGAAGTACACCGGCCAGTTCGACATGGGCTACGAGGCGATGCGCGAGCAGACGCTCGCCCGGCAGAAGCAGATGGGCATCGTCCCGGCCGACACCGAGCTCCCGCCGATCAACCCGCTCGGGACTCCCGAGACCCGTCAGGGGCCGCAGGGGCAGCCGTTCCCGCCGCTGGACGTGACCAGGCCGTGGGACTCGCTCTCGGATGCGGAGAAGCGGCTCTTCGCTCGGATGGCAGAGGTGTACGCGGGGTTCCTGTCCCACGCCGACCACCAGATCGGGCGCCTGCTCGACTACCTCGAGTCGACCGGGCAGAGGGAGAACACCCTGGTCATCGTCGTGTCGGACAACGGCGCGAGCGGCGAGGGCGGCCCCCAGGGTTCGGTCAACGAGATGAAGTTCATGAACGGCATCCCGGACAGCATCGAGGCGAACCTGGCCATGCTGGACGAGCTCGGTGGCCCGACGACGTACAACCACTACCCCAACGGCTGGGCGATGGCCTTCAACACCCCGTTCAAGATGTGGAAGAGGTATGAGTTCAACGGCGGCACGGCCGACCCCTGCGTGATCTCCTGGCCCGCCGGGATGCAGGCACGGGGGGAGATCCGCGAGCAGTACCACCACGCGATCGACCTGGTTCCCACCGTGC
>JADGPA010000186.1 GCA_017882685.1 Propionibacteriaceae bacterium
CTGCTGGCGCAGAACGGGAGGTTCCTGCCGTGGGCCTGAACCCTGTGGTTGTCGCTGTCGACGGCGGCGGCTCGAAGACCGACGCCGTCGCCCTCACGCTCGACGGCGAGCTCGTCGGCCGCAGCCGGGGGTCGGGCAGCAGCCCGCACTACCTCGGCCTTGCCGCCTCTGTGACCCTCGTCGACCAGTTGGTGCGCGAGGCCGCAGGCGGGGCTGAGGTCGTCCGCACCGGGCTGTACCTTTCGGGGCTCGACCTCGACAGCGAGGTCACCGCCTACTCCGACGCTGTTGCGGCAATGCCCTGGGCTGCGACCGGCCTCGACGTCGACAACGACCTGTTCGCCCTCCTGCGCGCCGGCACCAACGAACCGAACGCCGTGGCCGTGGTCTGCGGCACCGGGATGAATGCCGTCGGCGTCCGGGCGGACGGGGCCAGCGTGCGGTTCCTTGCGCTCGGTGCGATCTCCGGTGACTGGGGCGGCGGGCACGGCTTGGGGGCGGAGGCGCTCTGGCACGCCGCGCGTGAGCTCGACGGGCGCGGCCCGCACACCCTGCTCACCGCGGCCCTGGAGCGGGAACTGGGGGCGACGGCGCTGGAGGTGGCTGCGCAGGTGCACCTCGGCGAGCGCGACTACTCCGACCTCGGCCGGCTCGCTCCCGCGGTGTTCGCCGCCGCAGAAGCAGGGGACGCGGTCGGACGTGCCCTGGTCGACCGGACAGCGGACGAGGTGCTTGCCTTCGTCCGCGCGAGCCTGAACCGGCTCGACCTCGCCGACAGCGCGGTGCCGGTGGTCCTCGGCGGCGGCATCCTGCAGGCGGGTCATGCACGGCTGCAGGACCGGATCGCCAGCGGCCTTGCCATCATGGCTCCGACAGCGAGGCTCGTGACGGTCAGCCAGCCACCGATTCTCGGCGCGGCCCTTCTGACGTTGGAGCACAGCGGCGCCGGACCCGCGGCCCTTGACCTGGCCGCCGCGGCCCTTTCGACGGCCCCTGACGGTCCTGGCGGCTAGAACCGTCGGCTGAACAGCCAGGCGAGCAGGTAGGTGCGACTCATGCCGTCGTCAAGGTTCGCGTCCGACAGCGATTCGGCCGCCCGTACCGCCGCTTCCCGGTCCTTCGGACCGGCAAGCGCAGCGTACATGGCGATGTAGTCACCGAACTTCTGGTCGAACTTCCCGCCGGTCGCCTCGGCAACGTTCTCCCGGATCCGCTTGGGATCTCCTGCGAGGTAGGCCGACGTGGGGCTGATCGGCAACAGGAGGATGCCCAGCTTGGCCGCAGGCTCGGCGGAGAACCAGGTGGCGTAGTCCCGTTTGCCACCCCAGTTCAAGGCGACGATCCGGTGCCGATACCCGGCGAAGGACGAAAGGTCAGGCTCCAGCCAGTAGGCCGATGACGAATGGGCCTCCAGAGCCAGCATCCAGTCAGCATCGGCTGCAAGCGCCGCGTCTCCGATTGCCTGGCCCCAGAGGGACAGCCCGGCGTAGGCGTTGACTGCCTCGGACACAGACTCCTGGTTATTACCATCGGCGAACGGCGAAGTGCCGGATGCCCAGGAGTGTCCGGCGTAGGCGTCGAACGCGCGACGGTCGGGGAAGTCGGTTCCCCCGACACTGCCGATGTCGGCGGCGAGCAGGTTCATCACCGGGGCGTAGCGGGTGACGACACTGGGGTCATGCCTGGCCAGCACCGCGGCGGCGTACAGGAAGTAGCCGTAGTGGAAGTGGTGGTCGTTGTACTCGTCGCTGCCGAAGGACGGCGTGAGCCCGATCATGCCCTTGCCCAGCGGGTCGTAGACGAAGCAGAAGGCGTCGCGCTCCGCGCAACCCTTGGGATCGGTCCACTTGGTCAGCTGCTCGTCGAGGACGCCCGCCAGCCGGTCGGAGCGATCCTTGAGTCCGAGCCCGTCGGCCACCAGCAGCAGCATCGCAGTGCGCTGGAGCGCCTTGCCGCCGAAGTAGGTGTCGGCGGGAAAGGCCGGCAGCGCGGCGATGTCGGCGTCCAGTTGTTTGGCGAGCACGCTGCGCTGTTCGGCGTTGAGGCTGGAGAAGTCCAGCTCGGCTCTGGCCTGCACCTGCGGCGTCGACCACGTCAGCGAATTGCCGGCGCACAGCTGCAATTCCCCATAGATCGACGGGTAGGTGCCGAGGCCGCAGGTCTGGTCGGACGCCTGGTGTGGCAGTCGCGCGATGGCGGTCTCCCCGCCGGCAGCGGTGTAGGTGAGCGTGGTACGCACCCCGTCGCCGTCCGGCTGGTGGCTGATGCTCGAACTGGTCACCGGAGCCGCGCGTCCGGCCAGTTCAGACGGCTCGTGGCCTGCGGGAACCGCCCAGAATGTGACCGTCTGCCCGCGGGCCACCTTCACCTTCCCGCCGTCCACGCCGCCGGACTTGACGGCGTAGCGCACCCCACCGACGGTGGCGACCGCAAGGCCGTCCCGTCCAGGAGTGAAGCCGGCGGGGATGGTCAGCGTGGTGTCGGTCTGCGCCGTGAAGGAGACGAACGGGGAGCCCTGGGCGATGGTGGTGCGACCGAGCAGCTTTCCCTCGGCGTCCTGGTTGTCCATGACCACCACCGAGGCGTCGCTGCTGGACACCACCGACCGGGCTGCGCCGAGACCGACGGTGACGTCGGCGACGAAGCCACCGGCGATCGTCGACTCCCCCGCGGTCACCCGCGGCACCCCGAAGGCGAACCCGTCGCCGGTGAGCGCGAACGACAGCGGCAGCGGAAAGACCGGCTGCGGTTTGTCGCCGAACACCAGCCCGGAGTACCACCGGTTGGTGGGCGGCGTGAGGCCATCGGCCAGCCGAGGCGCGGCGAGCTTCTTTGGCGTGCGCTGGGTGACTCCAGCGACCAGCGGCGCCACCTCGGCCAGCACCGCCGGGGTGGCCGGCGGCTCAGACGAGGAGGGCACCCCGGCCGGGACCGCGTCCGGTGCGCACGCGGTCAGCAGGAGAGCCAGGACCGGAAGGGCGCGCCACCTCACTTGAGCCCCATCTTGGCCAGCAGGTCGGTGGCCGCGTCGCTCACGCCGGCAAGCGGGCCGGAGTCCTGCAGCGCCACAGTGACGCTCACCGGGGCGCCCGGGGCCGCCAGGGCAGCGGTCACTCTCGTAAGGTCGTCAGATTTGACGCGGACGGTGGTCACCGTCCCGGATTCGCCAGTGGTGGCACTGATGTCGCTCACCGTACCGGTGACGACCGTGTCGTCGGCCAGCCGGATCCGCGCGGCTGAGCCGGGGTGGACGCGGGCGTAGTCCCGGGGCACCAGCTTGAAGTTGGCCAGCACGAACCGGTTGTCGGCGGCGATCGTGGCCAGCGAACCGCCGGCGATCGAGTTGCCGAGCCGGGCGTTGAGTTCCCTCACCTGTCCGTCTTTGACGGCGAAGTAGGTGATCGTGCCGTGCTTGGCATTCACCCGGTAGGCGTCGGTGTCGGGCACTTCGAGCCCATTGCTCAGGCTCTCCTTCAGCGCCAGGCTCTGCACCACGAACAGGCGCTCCCCCTTCCGCACGGGGTCGCCCTGCTCGACGTCCTGCTCAACCACGGTGCCGGCGTAGTCCGCGCCCACCGTGTACTTGTCGGCCTCCACGGCGCCGGTGTAGCTGGCGATCTGGTTCTGGCGCTGGTTGAACACCAGTGTCAGGGCGGCGACGAGGGCGACTACTCCCAGGATGCCGAGGGTGAGTCGAAGTCGGTTTACCCAGGTCATGACAAACCTCCACGGGTGGACGAGGGCCCGGCGAAGGCCGGGTTGAGGACGGGGGTTCCCAGCGCACGGGCTGGCGCTGCGGCAGCCACTGGACGGCGGTTGCGGTGAACCTCCTGCAGGGCGACCACCACGAACACGCCGAGGGCGAAGGTGTTGGTGAGGTTCCAGGCGGTCGCCAGCGAGAGCTGGGCATTGTTCAGGTCCCGCCAGATCGCCACCACCGAGGTGAGCGCGAGGAACGTGAACAGGTACACCTGCGGACGGATGAAGTTGAACGGTGAGGACCGCCGGCCCGCCCGGCCAGTCACGTGCCACTTCTGTTCCTTGCCCGAGA
>JADGPA010000187.1 GCA_017882685.1 Propionibacteriaceae bacterium
CGATCATCACCCGGTCCACCCTCGTGGTGACGCTCAGCCAGTCCGGCGAGACCGCCGACACCCTGATGGCCATCCGCCACGCCCGCGAGCAGCACGCCAAGGTGATCGCGATCTGCAACACCAACGGCGCCACCATCCCGCGCGAGTCGGACGCGGTGATCTACACCCACGCCGGCCCGGAGATCGGGGTGGCCTCTACCAAGGGCTTCCTCACCCAGGTGGCCGCCTGCTACCTGCTCGGCCTCTACCTCGCCCAGGTGCGCGGCACGATGTACGACGACGAGATCCACGCGATCATGTCCGAACTGGCCGCCACCCCGCCCCTGATCCAGAAGGTGCTTGACGAGCTTGATCCGATCAAGGAGCTGGCCAAGCGGTTCATCGACCAGAAGTCAGTGCTGTTCCTCGGCCGGCACGTCGGCTACCCGGTGGCCCTTGAGGGCGCGCTCAAGCTGAAGGAGATCGCCTACCTGCACGCAGAGGGCTTCCCGGCCGGCGAACTCAAGCATGGCCCGATCGCCCTTGTCGAGGAGGGCATCCCGATCTTCATCGTCGTGCCCCCGCAGGGCCGCGACCAGTTGCACGACAAGGTGGTCTCGAACATCCAGGAGGTGCGTGCCCGCGGCGCGCTCACCATCGTCCTTGCCGAGGAGGGTGATCACGAGGTGGACGCCTACGCCGACGTGCTGTTCCGGCTGCCGAAGGTCTCCACCCTGCTGCAGCCGCTGGTGGCCACCGTCCCGCTGCAGATGTTCGCCTGCGAGTTGGCGACGCTGAAGGGCTACGACGTCGACCAGCCCCGCAACCTGGCCAAGAGCGTCACGGTCGAGTAGCGACCATGATCGTCGGCATCGGCATCGACGTCACCCAGGTGTCCCGGTTCACCCACGCGGCCGGGCGACGGGGCTTGCTGGAGCGGGTGTTCACCCCTGCGGAGCAGGACGCGTCGATGCAGCGGATGGCGGGCAGGTTCGCGGCCAAGGAGGCCTTCGCCAAGGCCCTCGGCGCCCCTACCGGGCTGGTATGGACCGACGTCGAGGTGCGCAAGGATGACGACGGCAAGCCTTACTTCGCGTGCACCGGCACCGTCGCGGCCCTGGTCGCGGAACGGGGCATCGCGACGATCCACCTCTCGATCACCCATGACGCCGGCATTGCTGCCGCAATGGTGGTCTGCGAGTCGTGATGGACAACGGCTACACCGTCGCCCAGATCCGCGCAGCAGAGGCCGCGGCGATGGCCGTGCTCGGCCCAGACGAGCTGATGCAGCGTGCGGCCGCAGGCCTGGCCACCGCCGTGCTCCGACGCCTTCATGACGGCGGCGCCTACGGTGCCCGCGTCCTGCTGGTGGTCGGCTCGGGCAACAACGGCGGCGACGCCCTGTTCGCCGGTGCCCGGCTCGCCGCGCGCGGCGTGGCCGTCACGGCCTGGCGCACCGGGCCTGCGGTGCACGACGCCGGCTGGGCGGCCTTCCTCGCCGCCGGCGGACACGAGCGGGACGCCGACGGTGCCCGCACCCACCTGTCGCGCCAGCGCCTTGTCATCGAGGGCGTGGCCGGAATCGGCTCGCGTCCGGGGCTGGACCCGGACGTTGCGGCCTTCGCGGAAGCCTGCCGGGCCGTTGGCGTGCCAGTGGTTGCGGTCGACCTGCCGTCCGGTCTGGCGCCCGAACCGCCCTTCGGCGATGATCCGCACTTCACCGCCGACCTGACCGTCACTTTCGGCGGCTTCAAGCTCTGCCAGCTGCTCGAGCCCTCCCGGTCATCGTGTGGTGATTCGGAGCTGGTCGACATCGGCCTCGACCTCCCCGAACCCACCGTCAGCCGGTGGACGCGCGACGAGCTCGCCACCGCCTGGCCGGTGCCTGATGCGGGCAGCGACAAGTACTCCCGCGGCGTTGTCGGGCTCGACACCGGCTCGGTCGACTACCCCGGCGCAGCCGTCCTCAGCGCGGCGGGAGCCGTCGGTGCGGGTGCAGGGATGGTGCGCTACCTCGGTCCGCTACCGGTCGCTCCCCGGGTGCTGGACCGCTTCCCCAATGTGGTGATCGGCCAGGGCCGCGTCCAGGCCCTTGTCGTCGGCAGCGGTTGGGGTGAGCGCAAGGACACCGGGGTCGTGACAAGGGCGATGAAGGCGGGCGTCCCGATGGTCGTCGATGCGGACGCGCTGCGACACCTCCCTGCCCGTGGGGGCCATGCGGCAGTTGTGCTGACGCCCCACGCCGGCGAATTGGCCCGACTGCTCGGCCTGCAGCGTGCGGAGGTCGAGGCCGACCCGCTCGCCGCCGTTCGGGCCGCGGTTGCCCGCACCGGCTGCACCGTGCTGCTGAAGGGAGCCACCCAATACGTGTCAACGCCTGGTGAACACCGAGTCTGGCTCGCTGTTCCGGGTCCGGGCTGGACGGCACAGGCCGGTTCCGGCGACGTCCTCGCCGGGGCCTGCGGGTCCCTTCTCGCTGCGGGGTTACCCCCCCTCGAGGCCGCGCTCGCCGCTGCGAGCGTCCAGGCGGTGGCGGCTGGGCAGTTTCCCGGACCGCTGCCTCCGCAGGCCCTTGCTGAACGTATGTTCGACGTGGTGAGAGAAGTCGTGCAGAATTCTTGCGGCACGTGACGTCAGTGCTCGCCAACCTGTGAGTTTCGGGGTTAGCCTGCTCTCCGGCGGACATACACCGAGCCGCCTGGTCGAGACGGCAACGGCGAGGTCGCGACTGAAACCTACGTTCAAGTAAGGGAGTCACATGACTACCGAAGTAGCGACGCAGAAGGGCTCGGGCCGCGTCGCGGTTCAGAAGTTCGGCACTTTCCTGTCTGGCATGATCATGCCGAATATTGCGGCGATCATTGCGTGGGGCATCATTACTGCGTTCTTCATTCCGGTTGGTTGGACGCCGAATGCGGCGA
>JADGPA010000188.1 GCA_017882685.1 Propionibacteriaceae bacterium
GGGCCAGGGTGTCGTTCGGCGACAGGATGCCGTCGAGGTCGGCCTTCTGGTAGAAGCCGGAGAGCACGGTGTCCATGCGCTTCTGGGCGTTCTCGGCCTTCCAGCCCTGGGTGACGACCTGCTGGAAGTCGGTCTGCTTCGAGAGGACCGTCAGGGTGCCGTCGTCGATCTTCGGCTGCAGGACGCTCATGGCGCCGTCGAAGAAGACCTTGGCGTTCGAGTCGTCGGGCGAGCCGGCGATCAGTTCGACGTTCCACTTCTTCTTGTCGCCCTTGCGAGCGGCGAGGCCGTCGAGCAGGGCCTGGCCCTGGAGCTGGCCGACCTTGAAGTTGTCGAAAGCGACGTAGTAGTCGACGTCGGGAGTGTTGGTGAGCAGACGGTCGTAGGCGATCACGGTGATGCCGGCCTGCTTGGCGGCAGCGAGCTGGGTGCCCAGCTGGGAGCCGTCGATGGCGCCGACGATCAGGACCTTGGCGCCCTTCTCGATCATTGCGGTGATCTGGTTCTGCTGCTCAGTGACGCCACCGTTGGCGAACTGGACGGTGCCCTTGTAGCCGGCGGTGGTAAGGCCCTCATTGAAGAGCTTCTCTGCCAGCACCCAGTTCTCGGAGGTCTTCTGCGGCATCGCGACACCGATCACCGCATCCTTGGCGAAACCCGCCGCTGCGCCGGAGCCGCTGCCACTGGCGGCCGGGGTCTCGGTGCGACCCCCGCCACAACCGGTCAGAGCCAGAGCGCCCGCGGCCGCGAGCACAACGGCGGCCTTTGCGAACTTCTTCATACCTACTCCTTCTTGTTCCGGCAGCCGCCTTGGCTGTCCCGGATCGGCCCTGCCACCCCTGCGTGGCCGGGAAATACCTGTGATGCCCTCAGCGGAGTTCGCCGGGGTTTGCCGCCTGATCCTCGAGCAGGCTGCTCTCGGTCGGCGTTATGGACGTCACGGCTTTGCCCCTTGTGAGGAGGCCGGTGATCGATGCACGCCCTTGGGCCTTCTGCCACACGTCGACGGCCACAGCGACCAGCAGCACGGCACCCTTGATCATCTGGGTGACGTCGGAGCCGGCGCTCATCAACTGCAGGCCGTTGTTCAGCACGGCCATCACGAGGCCACCGATGATCGACCCGATCACGGTGCCGACACCGCCGGAAACCGCTGCGCCGCCGATGAAGACAGCCGCAATCGCGTCGAGCTCCCAGCCAACGCCGTCGAAGGGGCCCGAAGCGGTCGAGCGCCCGACGAACATGATGCCGGCGAACGCGGACAGCACCGCCATGTTCAGCATGACAAGGAAGTAGATCTTGCGGGTGTTGACTCCGGAGAGCTCCGCAGCCAGCCGGTTGCCGCCCACGGCGTAGATGTGACGACCGGTCACCGTACGGCCGGTGACAAAGCTGTAGATGATCACCAGGACGACAAGGATGAGTCCGGGCACGGGGAAGGACGAGCCGGGGCGTCCCGTCCCGAACATCCAGGTGAGCCAGCCGATGACAACGACCAGGAGCGCGATACGCACCATGGTCACCCAGAACGGCGGAACCTCAGCCTTGATCTTCACCAGCGCGCGCCGCTGCTGCAGCTGCATCCAGACCAGCACGGCGATCGCGATCAGCCCCAGCAGCAGCGTGGAGTTGTTCATGCCGGTGTTCGGGCCCCACTCGGGCAGGTAGCCGGCGCCGAGGTACTGGAACTCCTTGGGCACCGGGACGGTCAGCGACTTGCCGACGAACTGGTTCGCGCCGCGGAAGAACATGTAGCCGGCGAGGGTGACGATGAAGCCGGGGATGCCAACGTAGGCGACCCAGAATCCCTGGATGGCACCACAGATGGCGCCGATCACAAGTCCCAGCAGGATGCCCGCCCAGACCGGAAAGCCGAAGCCGCCGTCGGCCGGCGACCGCATGGCGATGGCCACGACGATGCCGACGAAGGCCGCCACCGATCCGACAGACAGGTCGATGTGACCGATCACGATCACCATCACCATGCCGATGGCCAGCACCAGCACGTAGCTGTTGCCGTTCAGCAGGTTCATCAGGTTGGTCGGCGTGATCACCAGCCCGCCGGTCATCAGGTGGAAGAAGATCGCCAGCCCGACCAGTACGAACAGCATGCCGAACTGGCGCAGGCTGCCACCGAACAGATTCTTCAGAGCTTCCATGTCTATCTCCCTCGCCTGCTCAGGCCGCGTTCTTGGTAGTGGTCGGGATCAGCGTCATCAGGCGCATCAGGTCTTCCTGGGTGGCCTCGGCCACGTCCAGGCAACCGGTGATGGCGCCGCTGCTGACCGTGTAGATGCGGTCGCAGGTGCCCAGTAGCTCAGGCAACTCCGAAGAGATCATCATGATCGCCTTGCCCTGGTCGGCAAGGGCGTTCATGATCCCGTACATCTCGTACTTGGCCCCAACGTCGATGCCCCGGGTGGGCTCGTCGAGGATGAGCACCTCGGGCTCGGTGAACAGCCACTTGGCCACGACCACCTTCTGCTGGTTGCCGCCCGACAGCTTGATCACCCCCTCGTTGACGCTCGGGGTCTTGATCCGCAGCTCCCTGCGGTACTTCTCTGCGGCGCTGAACTCGGCGTTGCGGTCGACCACGCCGTTCGGCGAGATCTGGTGCAACTCCGCGGCAACGACGGTGGTGCGGATGTCGTCCAGCAGGTTCAGGCCGAGCACCTTGCGGTCCTCTGTGACGTAGGCGATGCCCAGCTCGATGGCCTGCTCCACGTTCTTCGGGGCGATCTCCTTGCCGTCGAGGAAGATCTGACCCTTGAGGTAGGTGCCGTAGGACTTGCCGAACAGCGACCGGGCCAGCTCGGTGCGACCCGCACCCATCAGGCCGGCGAACCCGACGATCTCGCCACGGCGGATGGTGAAGTTCGAGCCCTTGCACACCAGCCGGTCGGTGATCTCGGGGTGGCGGACGGTCCAGTCCTTCACCTCGAACATCACCTCGCCGATCGTCGGGGTGTGATCGGGATAGCGCGAGGTCAGCTCCCGGCCGACCATGCCCCGGATCAAGCGGTCCTCATCGACGCGCTCACCCTCGGGCACCTCGATGGTTTCGACGCTCTTGCCGTCGCGGATGATCGTGATCGAGTCCGCGATCGCGGCGATCTCGTTGAGCTTGTGGCTGATCATGATGCAGGTCATGCCGTGGCTCTTGAACTCGCGGATCAAGTCGAGCAGGTGCGTGGAGTCGGTCTCGTTCAGCGCAGCGGTCGGCTCATCCAGGATCAGGAGCTTGACGTCCTTGCTGATCGCCTTCGCAATCTCGACCAGTTGCTGCTTGCCGACGCCGATCGTCTTGACCACGGTGTCCGGCTCATCCTGCAGGCCGACGCGGGCCATCAGCCCCTTCGCCCTCTGACGGGTTGCCGTCCAGTCGACGCCGAACCGGCCGCGCACCTCGTTCCCGAGGAAGATGTTCTCCATGATCGACAACTCGGGGATCAGCGCCAGCTCCTGATGGATGATCACGATGCCGGCGTGCTCGCTGTTACGGATGTTGGCGAAGGTGGCCAACGCGCCGTTGTAGAAGATCTCGCCGGTGTAGGTGCCGTGCGGGTGGACGCCGGAGAGCACCTTCATCAGGGTCGACTTGCCGGCGCCGTTCTCGCCACAGATCGCGTGGATCTCACCACGGCGGACACGGAGCGAGACGCCATCGAGCGCCTTCACTCCCGGGAACTCCTTGGAGATGTCCCGCATCTCAAGGATCAGGTCGGACTCGCCGGGCAAACGGGCCTCCTCCGAATCTGCGGTGGCTGCGCTGCCACCGGACGACGTCGTTGCGCAGGCACGTTCCACCGACAAGGGAATTGAACCGGCCTGAACTGCAGACTATGGAGGCCCTTTAGGACTGTCAACGTCCGTTTCCCGTCGTTATCGAATCGTTTTACTTCCTTCATTGCGCAAATAATCGCCTGTGATCGATTGAATCGTGCAACGAGGACACCTATGCTCCTACCCATGTCGCCGTCGACGGCGCGCCCATCCCTGCGGGATCGGACACGGGAAGAGGTGTTCGCCCTTATCCGGGACTCGCGCGACCTCACCCGCTCTTCGCTGGTCGAACTGACCGGCCTGCCCAGCAGCACGGTCAGCCACGCCGTCACCCGGCTCCTGGCCGAGGGACGGGTGACCGAGTCCACCGCGCAGGGGAAGGGACCGGGGTCGGGCAGCGGCCGTCCGGGGCTGATCCTGAATGCCGTCGCCAGCGCCACCCGCACCGGCGCCATCGACTTCGGGCACCGTCACCTCAAGGTCGGGCTTGGCGACGACAGGGGCAATGTCGTGGACGAGGAGACCGTCGCCCTGAACGTCGACCTCTCACCGGTGACTGGCCTGGACGAAGCGGCGCGCCTTTTGCGTGCCCTGTGCGAACGCAACCATGTGGCCTCACTCGCCTGCGTCGTCGGCGGGGTCCCGGGCCCGATCGAGGCGAAGACAGGCCTGGTCTGCTCCACGACGACACTTTCCAACTGGGCCGGCGTGTTCCCGGCACGGGAGCTGGAGGACCGCCTCGGCGTGCCCGCCCTCGTGGTGAACGACGCCAGCGTCGGTGCGGTCGGCGAGCTCTACCACGGCGCGGGCAGGGGCCACCGCGACTTCCTCTACATCAAGGCGTCCCACGGCATCGGCGCCGGCCTCGTCGTCAACGGCCAGCCCTACCAGGGCGGGTCGGGGTTCGCCGGCGAGATCGGCCACATCATCATCTCCGGGCGCCCCGAGCTGTGCCGGTGTGGCAACCGCGGCTGCCTGGAAGCTGTGGTCTCCGTGCCGTCGGTGCGCGAGCAGCTCAGCCACACCCACCCACACCTCGACCCGGACAGCATCGAGCTGGCCAGCCTCGACGACCCGATCTCCGCACGCATCCTCAACGAGGCGGGCCGCTCGTTGGGCGCGGTGCTCGCCGGGTTGTGCGACCTGGTCAACCCCACGCTGCTGGTGATCGGCGGCGAGCTGGGCTCCTCGGGCAAGTCGCTGATCGACGGCGTGCGGGCGTCGGTGAACCGTTTCGCGCAGCCGGCAACGTCCGCGGCGATCACCGTGCTGCCGGCCGGGCTCGGACGGCGGGCCGAACTGATGGGTGCCGCGCAGATGGCCGGAGCGCTGGTCCACCGCTGACGCTTGGTGGGTCTTCGGAGCCGAACCTCAGCGGACAGCTAGCCCGCGGCGCTGCCGGATACGGGTGGCGACAGCGCTGAAGCCGGCATCAGCCAGCATGCCGACGGCAAGGATCACCAGCATGTAGGCCAGCAGGCCTGCCGCGTCCCCGAACTCCTGGGCGAAGGCCAGCCGGTTGCCCAGCGCGACGGCGCCCGGGATGACCACCAGCAACTCCCCTGCCATCAGGGAACGCCAGGCGAACGCCCAGCCCTGGTTGAGCCCACCGACGTAGGACGGCAGCGCTGCCGGAATGACGATGTAGCGGTACAGCCGCCAGCCCTCCGCACCCAAAACCCGGCCGAGCCGGAAGTAGGCGGGCGGCACCTGGTCGACGCCGCTGAGCACGCCGTTCGCAACGCTGGGTGCTGCCCCGAGCACGACGACGAACATGATGGCCGACTCCCCCAGCCCGAGCAGCAGGATGGCCAGCGGGAACCACACCACGCTCGGCATGGTCTGCAGTCCGGTAACCAGCGAGCCGATCGCAGCGCGCAGCGTCCGGGAGCGTGCGGCGGCCAGGCCGATCGCCGTCCCGGTGAGCACGGCGAGACCGAAGCCGGCGACGGCACGCACGAGCGTGCGTCCGAGTGCCTGCCAGAACTCCGGTTGGGCGACGATCTGGCCCAGCTCCGCGAACACCGTCACCGGTCCGGGCAGCAGGTAGTCGGGACGCCAGCCGCTCCACACCACGATCTGCCAGCCGGCGAGGACGATCACCACGGCCAGCAGGATCGGTATCGGGCCGCGCGCCCACGCCGAACCGCGGGACGGACGGGCGGGCGCTTCTGCGACCTCGTCGGCGGCGGGCATCTCAGATAGTGAAGTAGTCGGCGTCGTCATGAACCGCCACCTCCTCCTTCAGTCGACGGGTGAGGTCGGCGGCCATCTCGACCAGGAGGTTCGAGTCCAGCCGGCGGGGACGTGGCAGGGTGTTGGGCTGGGCGTGGATCACCCGGCCCGGGCGGGAGCCCATCAGGATCGAGCGATCGGCTAGTCGCACCGCCTCGCGCACGTTGTGGGTGACGAAGACGACGGTGAACCCCGCCTCCTGCCACACCGATTCGATCAGGTCGTGCATCTGGTCACGGGTCATGGCATCCAGCGCGCCGAGCGGCTCGTCCATCAGCACGATCGCCGACTCCTGGGCCAGCACCCGGGCAAGGGCGACCCGCTGCCGCATTCCGCCGGAGAGCTCATGGGGCCGCTGGTCGACATGGCGCCCGAGGCGCACCTTGGCCAGGAGTTCGCGGGCTCGCTGCCGGCGTTCGTCCTTGCCGACCCCGCGCAGCCGCAGCGCCAGCTCGACGTTCTGGGCTGCGGTGAGCCAGGGCAGCAGGGTGCTCTCCTGGAACATCAGGGCCACCCCGCCGTTGGCCGTGACAGTGCCGGTCGTGGGCTGCTCGAGCCCTGCGGCCAGGGAAAGCATGGTCGACTTGCCACACCCGGAGCCGCCGACGACGGCCACGAACTCACCCGGGGCGATGTCGAGGTCGACCCCATAAAGGGCGAGGACTTGGGCGTCCCCGCGGCCGAAGACCTTGCTGACGCCGGAGAGGCGCAGCCGTCCCCTTTCCGAAACCACCGCGCCAGTGGCGGTCGATGCAGCGGCGGTCACGTGGTGACCTTCTGCTGGCCACGCGCGGCCAGCGCTTCATTGAGGGCCGTGACGTCCCACAGCTTCGCAAAGCCGTCGCTGGGCTTGTCCGGCAGCAGCCCGACGGCCGCGGCGTGGTCAGCCGACGTCTTCAGCGTGGAGGCCAACGGGTCGTCCGTGAACTCCAGGTTCACCCACGAGGCCTTGAGCACGTCGGCAGGGAGTTCCTGCTCGGTGATCTTCTTGATCTGGATTGCGACTGCCGTCTGGGCGGCTGCGGGGTTGGCCTTGATCTCATCCAGCGCATCGAGGTGGGCCTCGATGAACGCGCGGACGGCGCCGGGGTGCTGCTGGACGAAGGCCGTGCGGGCGATCACATTGGTGGTGACGAACTTGCCGTCAGGCCACAGCGTCTTCTCGTCCACGAGAACCTTGCCGCCTGCCTTCGCCAGTCGCGTGGCGAACGGCTCGGGCACCCATGCGCCGTCGATCGAGCCGGCGGCGAACGCCTGGACGGCGGCCGAGTTCTGCTGCGGCAGGATCGAGACGTCGCCGCCGCCGTCCTGGGTCGCATTCAGCCCGTTCTGCTTGAGCCAGTAGCGCAGCGCGATGTCCTGGGTGTTGCCCAGCTGCGGAGTGGCGAGCTTCTTGCCGCGCAGTTGCTCGACCCCGGTGATGCCGGGCTTGACCACCAGCGACGCCCCACCGGAGGTCGAGCCGGCGATGACCCTGATGCCATCGGAGTGTGACTGGACGTAGGCGGTAACCGTCGGGTTGGGCCCGATGTAGCTGATGTCGAGCGAGCCGCTGAGGATGGCCTGGATGACGTCCGGGCCGGCGTTGAACGACTTGGTGTTCACCTTGATGTTCAGCTTGCCGAAGCGCTCGGTGAACTTACCCTCGGCGTCGGCAACGAGGCCGGGCGCCTGGGTGAGGTTCGGGAAGTAGCCGATGTTCACCTGGTCGAGGGCTGGCGGGCCTGAGGCGGAAGCGGCGGCGCAGCCGGGCAGCAGCAGCGCAGCGAGCGTTGCCGCGATGGCGGTGGTGGTGCCGATTCGGTGTTGCCTTCTGGACATCTGGTCTCCTGACGATGTGCTGGGTGCCGCGCGCACAGGGAACCGGACAGGAGGCCGGGCCTGAACGGCCCGGCGGTGGTGGTTGCGGGCTCGATCAGCTCCGGCAACACATCTGGACACGCACGTCACCGAGCGCGCCGATAACGGCTGCGACCCTGCTGTGGCGTCCGGACATGGGCGAGAACCTAGCACGACTTGGGAGCCGAACAAACTCACCAACAGCGTTTCTGGATGCCTCGGGTGCGGACCGGCTTCGCGGCACTGCGATCGTGAACGGTGACAAGAACCGTAGTCAGGCCGTGTTGCATGGAGGGCGAGGAAGCGAAAAGGAAAGGCTCCGACGCCCGGCAATTCAACGAGCGTTGCGGAGCCGCCTTCGGGAATCGAACCCGAGACCTACGCTTTACGAGAGCGTCGCTCTACCGACTGAGCTAAGGCGGCGCGGCCGGTCCATCGGCCGAGGCACAACTATAGGGGCAAGTGCCCTTTGGTACTGATTCGGGGCCCTTCGTGACGCCGGCCTCGTTCCTCGGACGGCTCCTCAGGGACCGTGATGGCGCTCAGCTGCAGCGCACGCCGTCGGTGGGCACCGCGCCGAGTACGAGGTAGGCGACAACGATCCGGTCGACGCAGGCTGACTTGCCGCCGTAGCTGCCGTGGCCCTCACCCTCATAGGTCACCAGCACGCCGGACGCGAGTTGCTCGGCCATGGAAACGGCCTGCTGGTAGGGGGTGGCGTTGTCGCCGGTGCCACCGATGACCAGCAGCGGCTTCGCCCCGGTGCCCCTGATCTCCAGCTGGCGGGCAGGACGTACCGGCCACAGCGCGCAGCCATACTGCGGGCCGAAATACTTGCCGTAGATCGGGGCCTTGCCCGTGTCCTCCTTCCAGACCCGGTCGGCGTCGATCACGCCCTTCTCCTGATCGGTGTCGAGGCAGCCGATGGCCTGCAGGGCGTAGAACATCGAGCCGTAGTGTCCCTTGTCGTCACGGTCGACGAGGAAGTTCGAGGCCCGCAGCAGGATCGCACCGTTGCCGTCGATGCCGCTGGCCAGTGCCTTGACGAGGGTCGGCCACGCCTGCTTGCCTCCGTACAGCAGCGCTGCCGAGCCCTCCACGCCGAGGCTCTGGGTCAACGTCCGCCGTCCGCTGCGGAGGGGGCGGCTGTCGAGGCGGTCGAACAGGCCGGTGATCGTGTCGAGGACCTCCTGCTTCGACGCGCCGAGCTGACAGCTCTGGGAGGCACACCAGGCGGCGAAGTTTCCGAGCGCAAGGTCGAAACCCATTGCCTGGATGACGTCCTTGCTGTCGGTGATGTTCACGGCTGCGTCGAGCACGAGGCGCCCCGCGTTCGCCGGATACAGCTCGGTGTACGTCGCCCCGATCTGGGTGCCGTAGGAGTATCCGAGGTAGTGCAGTTCCTTGTCACCCACCAACTGGCGGAGCAAGTCGAGGTCGCGTGCGGTCTCGACGGTGGAGATGTGCTCCAACAATGACCCGCTGTTCTCCCAACAGGACGTGGCCAGGTCGTAGGCTCCCTCGATCAGCGCGGTCCGCTCCGCGTCGGTATCCGGAGAGAAGTCCAGGTTGTTGTACGCCTCGGCCTGCGCGTCGCCGTAGCACTTCACCGGGGTCGAGTCACCCACCCCGCGCGGATCCCAACCCACGATGTCGTACTGCTCGAGGCCCTTGTTGTCGAAGGTCGCCACCTCGTCCTTGCCGGACGCTCCGGGACCGCCCGGGTTGATGAACAGGGTGCCGAGCCTCGGGGTCTGGGTCGCAGCCTTCCGGCGCACCGAGAGGGTCACCGCCTTCCCGGAGGGGTCGGCGTAGTCCAGGGGCGCGAGGACCGAGGCGCATTGCGTGCCGTTCCGGCAGTTCGACCAGCTGAGTAACTGAGCGGCGTAGGCGGTCAGGTCGCCGCCGGGCAAACCCGCGACGAGGCCCGCGACGGTCGGGGTGACCTCGGGCAGAACAGGTCGGTCGACGCCGACGCCGGGAACAGCAGAAAGGTGGATCCGCGCGGCCGGCTGCCCCGTGGGCCCTGGTGTCGGCGCGTCACAGGCGGTCAACACCAGTGCAGCAGCCAGCAGCAAGGCGCTCAGGCGGAAGGCGGACGGCACCCGCCCAGCGTAGCCACCCGCCAGGGCGAGCCAACCGGAGTTCAGGCGTCCCGGGAGGCCGACGGCGCGCACAGCCGCCCCAGCGGGCAGGTGAAGCGCTGGGTCGCGACCTGGACGACCACGGCATCCAGGGGGACGCTGTGGCCGACGACTGTCCCGGTGCCGTCGGGGGTGCCAACCACCACGCCGACCCGCGGCGCCGTGGCGTGGAAGTCGGTGTAGCGCTGCTGCTCGTAGGCAAGGCAGCACATCAACCGTCCGCACGCGCCCAGCATCTGGCTGGGGTTGTTCGTGAGGTCCTGGTTTCGCGCCATCCGCAGCAACAGCGGGGTGCGCTGCGGGCCCATTGCCGAACAGCAGAGCTCGCGTCCACAGGCCCCGCAGCCGCCAATGATCGCTGCAGCGTCCCTCGCGCCGATCTGGCGGAGGTCGATGCGGGACTGCAGGGCTCGGGCCAGGTCGATCAGCAGAGCGCGGAAGTCCACCCGGCCCGGGGCGACGAAGTAGATCACCGCCTGCTGGTCGAAATCGTCGCTCTGATCGACGAAGTCCACGCCGACGACCCGCATCGCCAGTTCATGTCGGGCGATCAGGGTGCGCGCCACACCGGCGATCTCCACCCTGCGGATTCGGTTGGCGGTGTCCCTGGCCTCGTCAGCTGTGTCTGCCGGTCCCAGGCAGGCCGCCAGGTCCTGCGACCAGTCGAGCTCGGTCGGACCCCACACGCAGTGCGCCAGTTCCGCACCGTCCCCGGTGGGCACGAGCACGGTCTGGCCGAAGCTGAGCTCGAGGTCGCCGGCGTCGAAGTAGTACAGGCGACCGAGTGGCTCGAACGCTACAGCGATCACCCGGGGCATAGCCGAACCCTATGCCCGGGTCGCCTCGGCGTTGGGCGAATCCCCGGTTCGGGCTACGACGCTGAGGAAGCCCGTTCGGCCTTGTTCCGCGCACGACCGGAACGAATGCTTCGGTCGAGGCTCCAGCCACCGGCGCCGATGCACAGCAGCAGGATGCCGACGGCTGCGAGCAGCAGCTCGTAGTCACCTAGGAAGCCAGGGCGGTTGGGGATGAACGGGCTCCAGTTACCCCACTCGACGAAGGCGAGCGCGCCACCGCCGATGAGGGCGACGCCGAGGCCGGCCAGCCGGGTGAGCAGGCCGAGGACCAGCGACAGCGCGATCAGCAGTGCCGCCACCCCGGTGACGATCGCCATGATCGACGGGTAGGGGATGACGGTCTGGGCGAACTGCGCCTGGGCCGCGGGGATGTCGGTGAGGATGTTCAGGCCGCGGACGGCAAGGATCGCTGCCAGCACGAGCCGTAGCAGGAACAGGCCGACCGAACCCCAGAACTTGTCGTTGGTGCGTTTGTGGACGATCACCGGCTCGGGTGCCGCCAGCGGCACGGGTGCAGTGGCTGCGAGGGCTGTGGCGCGGGCGTCACGGCGGGCTGCGCGCTCGGCGGCCAGCTTCTGCTCCTCATCGGTTACCTGCTCCACGCGGGTGGGCTCGAACTCCGGTCCCGAGCTCGGGCTGGGCTGCCGGAAGATCGAATCGGTCGGCACCGGCGGCGCGGGGAGCGGGAACGACACGGTCTCCTGCGGCACGACGGCGGCGGCCACGGTCTCCTCAGGTTCGGACTCCAGCGCCACGGTCTCCTCGGCTGCGGGCTCGTCGGCGACTGGTTCGTCGGCGACAGGCTCCTCAACCGGTTCCTCGACCGCTGCGGGCTCTTCGACGACCGGTTCCTCGGCAGCTGCGGGCTCGACGACCGGTGCTTCGGCAGCAGGTTCTTCTACCGCGGGCACTTCGGCGACGGACTCTTCTGCGGCAGGCTCCCCAACAGCCGCCGGCTCCTCGTCGACGACCCGCGCCGCCTCTGCCGCCGGCTCGGGCGTGTCGTGCGCCACATCGGTGTCCTCGTCCTCGATGCGGCGGGAATCGACCGGGTACCAGGTGGCGCCCTCGGGTGGTTGCTGCGGGATGGGTCGGGTGGCAACACCGTCATCCTGGGTGGTTTCGGTCTCGCGTGGCTCGGTCACGGGGAAGTCCTCTCCTTGCAACACTCGTCAGCGTCCATGCTTACACCGCAGGCAGCCCACGGCCCTGAGCGACACGGCCCGGTTCCTGGACACGTGGAAAGTAGGAGTGATCAGTCGAGTCCGGAAAGGCTCAACATCAGCGATTCCATCGCCAGCAGGGGCGCGACGTTGGTCTCCAGCGCGGTGCGGCAGGCGAGGATCGCGTCCAGCCGGCCGACGGTGGCCTCGGCAGTGGTGCCGCGCGCCAGCTGGCCGACCGGCTGCGCCAGCTCCGTGTTGATGAGTGCGACGCCGGCTCCGGTCTGCACGGTCAGCACGTCGCGATAGAAGGAGGTGAGTTCGGTCAGGACGCGGTCGAGCGCGTCGCGCTGCAGGCGCTTGCCGCGGGCTTTCTGCTGGTCCTCCAGGTCGCGCAGTGCGGCTTGGGCGTTACGCGGACGGGCGCCCTTGGTGGTGAACCCGAGCGCCTCGGACAGCTCGGTCTTCTCGCGCGCGTCCAGCTCACCGGTGACAGCCGCCGCCTCCTCCGAGGCCGCCTCGACGACGTTGGCCGCAGCGTCGAGGCAGGCGCCGAGGGAGACCAACTGGGTCGGAAGGCGCAGCACTTCCGCCCTGCGGATCCTTGCCCCCTCGTTGCGCGCCAAAGCCCGTGCCCGCCCGATGTGGCCCTGCGCGACGCGGGCGGCGAAGTTGGCAAGGCCGGGATCGATGCCGTCGCGTTGCTGCAACAGGGTCGCAACCGCTGCGGTGCTCGGCGTGCTGAGTTCGACCAGCCGGCAGCGCGAGCGGACGGTGGCCACCACATCGTCTGCGGTCGGGGCGCACAGCAGCCATACGGTGCGCGGCGCGGGCTCCTCGATGCTCTTCAGCAGTGCGTCGGCGCCGCGCTCGGTGACGCGGTCGGCGTCCTCGACCACCAGCAGCTGGTAGCGGCCCATCGTCGGCGACATCGCCGCTCGTCGCACCAGGTCGCGGACCTCGTCGACGCCGATGCTGAGTGCCTCCGTACGCACCAGCGTGACGTCGGGGTGGGCGCCGCTCAGCGCGGTGACGCAGCTGTTGCAGGAGCCGCACCCGCCGAACTGGCATTGCAGCGCTGCGGCGAAGGCCCTGGCGGCATTCGAGCGGCCGGAACCGGGCGGACCGGTGAACAGCCAGGCGTGGGTCATCGCGTGCCGGTTGCCCGCAGCAGAGGCGCCGAGCACTGCACGCTCCAGGGTTTCGATGACCCGTTCCTGACCGATCAGGTCGGACCAGACGCCGGTGGTGCTCACGGGTTCACTGTGCCAGCCGTGGCTGACAGTAGCGAGGCGACCCGTGCCCTCACCAGCGCGGCGATCTCCTCGGCCTCTGCGCGGGCAGGCAGCACCAGGTAATGGTCGGCGTCGCTGGCCGCGAGGTCGAGGAAGAACTGCCGCGCCCGGACGTGGAAATCGGCTCCGGCACCCTCGACGCGGTCCTTTTCCGCAATGCCCGCAACGCCCTTCGCGGGGTCGAGGTCGAGCAGGACGGTGAGGTCGGGCAGCAGGTCCTCTGTGGCCCAGCGGGCGATCTGCTCGACCCGCTCGGGCTCCAGCACGCGGCCGGCCCCCTGATACGCGAGCATCGAGTCTACGTAGCGGTCGGAGATCACCACCGCGCCCCTGCGCAACGAGGGCAGCACCAACTGGTGCAGGTGCTGGGCCTTGTCTGCGGCGTACATCAGGGCCTCTGCGCGCGGCGACACGTCCCCCCAGGCGGGGTTGAGGACGAGGTCGCGCAGGGTGGCCCCGATCTCGGTGTCACCGGGTTCGTAGGTGAGCACCACCTCGCGTCCGAGGTACGACAGCCAGTCGGCCAGAAGCCGCGCCTGCGTCGACTTGCCGACGCCGTCGCCACCCTCGAACACGACGAAGATGCCCTCGGGGTAGTCAGCCATTGCTTACTTCTTGCGGGTGGTCTTGGGCTTGGCCTTGGCCGCGGTCGCCTTCGGGGCTGCCCGTCGCGTGGTCTTCTTCGGCGCCGGGCCCTTGGCGCGCTTCTCGGCCAGCAGT
Source organism: Propionibacteriaceae bacterium (assembly GCA_017882685.1). Lineage (GTDB taxonomy): Bacteria > Actinomycetota > Actinomycetes > Propionibacteriales > Propionibacteriaceae > Propionicimonas. The sequence continues at coordinate 14,037 of JADGPA010000188.1, forward strand.
TCGGCCGCCCGTTCGAGCGTCATCGTCTCCACCGAATCGTCGCGGCGCAGGGTGGCGTTGAACTCCCCGTCGGTGACGTAGGCGCCGAAGCGGCCATCCTTGATCACCACCGGCTTGCCGCTGACCGGATCGGCGCCCAACTCCCGCAGCGGGCCGGTGGCGCTGCCCGCCGAGCCTCCTCTGGCCTTCGGCTCGGCATAGATCGCCTCGGCCTCGGGCAGGGTGATGTCGAAGATCTGGTCCTCGCCGGCCAGCGAGCGGGAGTCGGTGCCCTTCTTCAAGTACGGCCCGTAGCGGCCGTTCTGGGCGGTGATCTCCTCGCCGTCGGCGCCGACGCCCACCACGCGCGGCAGGCTGAGCAGCTTCAGCGCGTCGTCGATGGTGACGGTGTCGGTCGACATGGACGCGAAGAGCGAACCCGTGCGCGGCTTTGCCGACTTAGGCGCGTCCTCACCGAGCACCTCTGTGACGTAGGGCCCGTAGCGGCCGGCCTTCGCAACCACCTTCAGGCCGGTGGACGGGTCGGTGCCCACCACACGCTCTGCCGCAACAGGCTGGTCGAGCAGCTCCTTGGCCGCCTCGAGGGTCAGCGCGTCGGGGGGAAGGTCAGGGTCGACGTTGGCGCGCCGCCCGTCGGCGTCCTCGACGTAGGTGCCGTAGCGACCCACCCGTACGTCGATGCCGTCGCCGAGGCTGAACGTGGACAGCTTGCGGGCGTCGATCTCGCCGAGCTCGCTGACCAGCTTCTGCAGCCCCTCGTGCGCCGAGCCCTCCGGACCGAAGTAGAAATCCTTCAGCACCGCGACGCGGGCGGCGTTGCCGCCGGCGATCTCGTCGAGGGTGTCCTCCATCTCGGCGGTGAAGGCGTAATCGACCAGCTTGGCGAAGTGTTCCTCCAGCAGCCGGGTGACCGCGAAGGCCAGCCAGGTCGGCACAAGGGCGGAGCCCTTCTTGAACACATAGTCGCGGGACGTGATGGTGCGGATGATCGCTGCGTAGGTCGACGGCCGGCCGATCTCGAGCTCCTCGAGCTTGGCCACGAGCGACGGCTCGGTGTACCGCGACGGCGGCCGGGTCTCGTGCGCTACGGCAGTGACCTTCTCAGCGTCCAGGTGCTGGCCGGTGGCCAGCTGCGGCAGGCGGGCCTGGGCGTCGTCGCCAGCCTCGTCGTCGTCTGTGGACTCGACGTAGGCCTTCAGGAAGCCGAGGAAGGTGATGGTACGACCGGACGCGGTGAACGCCGCCCGGCCGGACTCGCTGACCTCACCGGTGGCTGCGTCGGTCACTGACACCCGCTCGGGCAGGGTCGCGCCGATGCGGACGCTGACCGTCTCGCCTTCGGCGTCCTTCATCTGGGACGCGATGGTGCGCTTCCAGACGAGTTCGTACAGTCGCAGGTGGTCACCGTGCAGGCCGGTCTTGGCGGGTGTCCGGAAGCTGCCACCGGCGGGACGGATCGCCTCGTGCGCCTCCTGGGCGTTCTTCACCTTCGAGGCGTAGGTGCGGTGCTTCTCGGGCAGGTACTGGCCGCCGAACATCTCCTTGACCTGGTCGCGCGACGCCTTGATGGCCGTGCTGGACAGCGTGACCGAGTCGGTACGCATGTAGGTGATGAAGCCCCGCTCGTACAGGTCCTGGGCCACCGACATCGTGCGCTGCGCGGAGAAGCCGAGCTTGCGGCCGGCCTCCTGCTGCAGGGTGGTGGTGCGGAAGGGGGGGTACGGCCGGCGGGTGTAGGCCTTCGCCTCGACCCCGGCGACCGCATAGCCGGCCGACTCCAGGGCCGTGGCGAGAAGCTGTGCCTGATCCTCCCCCAGTTGCAGGAGGTCCTTGCCGCTGAGCTTGCCCACCGAGTCGAAGTCGCGACCCTGTGCGATGCGCAGCGTGCCGAAACTGGTCAAGCGGGCGCTGAAGGCGCGCGGCTCTGCGCCCTCGCCGGCGTCGAGGACGGCTTCGATATCTGCGTACGCTGCGGCGCGGAACGCGATCCGCTCCCGCTCGCGGTCGACGACAAGGCGTGTGGCCACCGACTGCACGCGGCCGGCCGACAGCCGTGGCATGACCTTCTTCCACAGCACCGGGGACACCTCGTAGCCGTACAGCCGGTCGAGAATGCGCCGGGTTTCCTGCGCGTCCACCAGGTCGGTGTCGAGCTCGCGGGTGTTCTCCACCGCGGCGAGGATCGCCTCCGGGGTGATCTCGTGGAAGACCATGCGCTTCACAGGGACCTTCGGCTTCAACTCGTCCAGCAGGTGCCAGGCGATCGCCTCCCCCTCGCGGTCCTCATCAGTGGCCAGCAGGAGTTCGTCCGCGCTCTTCAGCTTTGCCTTCAGGTCGCGGATGGTGCCCTTCTTGTCCGCGGCGACGACGTAGAGCGGCTCGAAGTCGTTGTCGATGTTCACGCCGGTGCGTGCCCACTTCTCGGCCTTGTACTTGGCGGGCACCTCCGCCGCGCCCGTCGGAAGGTCGCGGACGTGGCCGCGGCTGGACTCGACGACGTAGCCAGCGCCGAGGAACTTGGCCAGGCTGACCGCCTTGGTCGGCGACTCGACAATGACGAGTCGGCGTATCGCTTTTTTGGCCACTGTGGGTTTCTTCCTGGCATCGGGGGACGATCGGTCGCTCACTCTACTTCTGCGACCGCATGTTAACGCTCCGCACCCTAACGCCCCGCACTGGTGTGATGGGTGCGGGGCGTCGGTTGCCGGATGGCGAACCCGGCTGCTACTGCTTCAGTTGACCGGGCTGCTGCCCAGCGTCACCGTCGCGGTCCTGTGGGTGCCGTTGGGGGTTGTCCAGTCGATCGTCACCTGCTGGCCCGGCTCAAGAGCGCGGATGACGGTGGCCAGGTTGGCGCTCGCCTTGATGGTGGTGTCGCCCACCTTCGTCAGCTTGCTGCCGGAGACCACGCCGGCCTGGTCGGCCGGGCTGCCGGCAACCACCTGGGTGATGGTCTTGCCGGTGGTGCTGCCGGTCTCGGCGTCGGCGACCTTGATTCCGAGGTACCCGGCTGGCCCGACCCGGACAGTGCCTGCGTCCTGACCGGTCTCGATCTGGTCCACCACGGCCAGCGCTGCGGCGATCGGGACGGCGTAGCTGGTGCGCTCCCTCGTGGAGCCGGCAGTGGTCATGCCCAGCACCTCGTTCTGGGTGTCGAACATCGGGCCGCCGGAGTCGCCAGGGACGGCCTTGGCGTTGGTCTCGACGAGGCCACTCAGATCCTCACTGCTGCCCCAGGGCGAATCGGAGGAGACGGTGAGGCTCTGGTCGGTGGCAGTCACCGAACCGGCGGCCTTCACCAGTTCACCCCCACCGGAAGCGTTGCCCACCGCTGCAATGGTGTCGCCGACAGCCACCGGGTCCTTGTCGACGGCCACGGTGGTCAGTCCGCTCGCGTTCTTCAGCTGCAGCAGCGCGACATCCTTGGCCTGGTCGAAGCCCATCACGGTCGCCGTGTAGGTGTTGCCCGAGTCGGCAACCGTGACCGAGACCTTGTCCGAGCCCGCGACGACGTGGTAGTTCGTGAGCACCTGGCCGTTTGCGGTGAGGATCATGCCGGTGCCGGCCGCGATCCCTGAGCCTGTCTCCGCCTCGATGAGAACGACGCCTGCGGACTGCGCGGCGGCCACGGAGTTGCCGGTCGTGGTGCTCCCGCCCTGCTGGCCCTGGTTGCGCGACGGGTCCGACGGCTGTGTCTGCGGATCGGTCGTTGCAGTGGAGGAGGACGAGGGCAGCGCGCCCCGGATCGTGCTGGTGGCAAAGCTGAATCCACCGGCGGCGAGAACGAGGGCGACGATGCCGGCGACGAGGGCCAGCGGCCACCGCCTCTTCGTCGCGACCGGTGCCGGCTGCTGGCCGTAGTACTGGGTCGGGGTGTAGTAGCCCGGGTGCTGGTGGCCGACGAACGGGTCCTGCTGCGGCTGGCCGGGCTGGCCCGGTGCCTGCTGGTACTGCCCGTAGGCCTGTCCGGCTTGCTGACCGTACGGCTGCTGACCGTACGGCTGCTGACCGTACGGCTGCTGACCGTAGGGCTGCTGACCGTAGGGCTGCTGGCCCGGTTGCCCATACGCCTGCTGGCCGTAGCCGTAGGGACCCGGCTGGGCGCCGTAGGACCATCCGGGCGGGAACTGGGCGGTGGGTTGGTTCGGACCGGCGGCTGGCGGGGTGGGAGGAGTGGTGTTCGATGCGGGCCACGTGCCGGGCGCCGGTTGCGCCCACGGGGCTTCCGGCAGCGGCATGGTCGGTTCGGCAGCGTCATCGCCGACCGGAAGGACGCGCGTGGGCTCGTTCGCTTCCGGCGTATCGGGGCCACCCAGGGAGCGGGTGGGATCGGTTGGCTCGGCCATCTCTGACTCCGTTTCTGTGCTGCTCCCCAGTCAAGCCATTGACCCAGTGACCAGGCTGTCGGGTTCCTGTGAGTACCTGTGAGCTCAGCCCGGCAGGAGGTATCCGTCTGCAACCAGCCTACGCAACGGCTGCATGACCTCATCGCGCAGGGCTTCCGCGTCGACGTCGAGCAGCCCTGCCACCGCCCCGACCAGGACTCCGAGGGGCAGGTCACCGTCGCAGGCGCCGACGATCGCGGCGAGGGCGGTGCCAGCCTCGACTGCGCGTCCGAAGCCGTGCTGCTGCCGCAGCACCAGGTGCTGCGGGTCGGCGGCACCGGGTGCCCCGACGGTTTCCTGTACCAGTCCGGGATGTGTCCGCCAGGTCCGCGTAAGGAAGTCCGGTTCAGCCAGCCGCGACGGCTCGACCGCACCGAAGAAGTCCCCGAACGCCTGCCCGACCGGCTGGTGGACGGCGTGCGGCCAGTCGTCGAAGCGGAGCGAAGGGTGCTCGCGTCCGGCCTTGCGCAAGGCGATCCAGCCCATGCCGACGGCCTCGATGCCGGCGCCCGCGAAGTAGTCGAGCCAGGCCCGGTAACGGTCGAGGTATTGCGGGGTGCCGGCAAGGCCCGCGTCGGCGAGCCAGATCTCGATGTATTCGAACGGGTCGAGCAACTCGCGCTGGAGCACGAGGGCGTCGCAGCCGGTGGGACGGATCCATTCGGCCAGCCGCTCACCCCAGGGCTGTCCGGCGGTCAGGGCCCAGTTGCCGAGCACCGTCAGCGTCCCGCCGTCGGCGAGGTGGTCGGCGCCGCCGGTCACCACCTGTCGCACGAGGTCGTCGGCGGTGAAGCCGCCCTCGCGGTACACGAGGCGGGCGTCCCCCGGCGGGCTCATCACGTACGGCGGGTTGGTGGCGATCAGGTCGAAGCGTTCCCCGTCCACCGGTTCGTACAGGGAGCCCAGGCGCAGGTCGGCCGTTAGCCCGGAGAGCCCGAGGCTGATCCGGGCCAGGTCGAGCGCGCGCGGGTTCAGGTCGGTGGCGACGATCTGCGCAGCGTCCAGGTGCAGGGCCTGGATGCCGCAGCCGGTGCCGAGGTCCAGGGCGCGGCCGTACCGGCCCGGCGGCACCAGCTGGGAAAGCGTCGTGGACGCCGGAGAGGCGCCGAGGACGAAGTCCTCGCGGGGCTTGCCGACCCGGCCGTCGAGTGGGGTCGCGTCGGAGCAGATCCAGCCTTCGCTGCGGTCGGAGCCGTGGGGCTTGAGCTCGACGGTCGCGCGCAGTTCCGCATCGCCGACGAGCAGGCCGGCCGCGCGCAGGCCGGACAGGCTGGCCCAGCTCTTCAGGTCGTCTGCGGCCACCGGCTGCTGCAGCAGCCACAGCCGGATCGCCGACGACTGCGGGTCGCGACCATCGCCGAGGGCACGTGCCGCTGCCACCGATGTGTTGCGGGCCAGCCCGGCCAGGGCTGGCTCACCCAGGCGGTCAGCGAGGTCGTCGATGGTGAACGCGGCGGCGAGCAGGTCGTCGCGGAGGCGTTCGATGTCGCTGGTGGAGAGCATGGGGGCAGCTTTCCACGCTCCCTGGAGCGAGGCATTCTCGCCTCGCTACCGTGGTACCTTGGTACCATGACTGAGAACATCTCGGTGGAACGTGTGCAGACCGGCGTGCGCCTGGAGAAGAGGCTGCTGAAGGTCCTCAAGGCCGTCGCCGACCTCCACGACCTCACCCTCGGCGACCTTCTGGAGGGCATCGTCCTGCACGCCTTCGAGGGCAAGGCCCCTTTCGGCACCGAGTCGCTGGCGAAGATCGCCGAGTTGAAGGCGGTCTTCGGGCTTGACCTGTCTGCGGCCGCGAGCCATCGACTGGTGGAGGTGGGGCAGCCGTGACGGTTGTGGGCCGGCAACTCGTCCGTGAGTACCGCCAGCGCATCGACGCGACCCCCGAAGCAGTGATCCCGCTGCTGTGCCCCGTCCGCGAGGGCGAGTGGCTGGACGGCTGGGACGCACGTTGCACCCTGGTGTACTCGACGTCAGGGGTGGCCGAGGCCGGCTGCGTGTTCACCACTACTGCCCCGGCCCGGCCGGACACGACCTGGATCGTGACCCGACACGACCCCCGGCGCGGCGTCGTCGAGTTCGCACGGGTCTGTCCCGGGCTCGAAGCGGTGACTCTCGCGATCAGGGTCCGCGCGGAAGGCAAGGCGAGTGCGGTGGCGATCCGCTATACGATCACCCCTCTCCCCGGCGCCGACGTGGAGGTGGTCCAGCGGCGCTGGGACGGCGATGAGTTCGACGCAGACATGGCGTGGTGGGAGGCGTCCATGAACCACTACCTTGGCACCGGTATTCGGCTGCTGCCGTCCTAGCTGTGTCGGCGTCGGCCCGTCTATCGGCCGGATGCGTCGGTGTCGGCGGCGAGTGGCACTCTGTGGGGGTGGCGGTACCGGAATGGCTGGCGACGGATCCGAGGATCCGCCATCACCACCACCGGCCGGCGTCGGTGGGCGCGACGTCGGACTTCCCGGAGTGGGTCGGACAGCCGGTACGCGATGCCCTCGCCGGCATCGGGGTGACCCGCCTCTGGGAGCACCAGGCGATCGCGGCTTGTGCGGCCTTCGAGGGTCGTCACGTCGCCCTTGCCACCGGCACCGCGTCCGGCAAGACCGTTGGCTACCTGCTACCGGTGCTGGCGGCGACGGCGGAATCCCGGCTCGGCTTCGACGTGGCCCAGCGAGGCCCGCTGGAACTGGGCCGCGGTCATTCGGCGATCTATCTCGCGCCAACGAAGGCGCTGGCCCACGACCAACTGAGGGTGTGCGAGTCGCTCGGCCTGCCTGGCTGGCGGGTGAGCGCGCTGGACGGGGACTCCGACACAGTCGAGCGGCGCTTCGCCCGCGACTTCGGCCAATTCGTTCTGACGAACCCCGACATGCTGCACCGGTCGGTGTTGCCCCGCCACCAGCAGTGGACGCGGCTGCTGTCGACACTGCGCTACGTCGTGGTCGACGAGGCGCACCGCTACCGCGGCGTGTTCGGCGCCCATGTCTCCGCCGTGCTGCGTCGGCTACGACGGCTGGCCAACCATTACGGGGCCGACCCGGTGTTCATCACGGCTTCGGCGACGGTTTCGGACGCCGGCCCGCTGCTGGAACGGCTGGTCGGCGTCCCTGACGCTGTCGAGGTGGGCAGCGATACGTCCGCCCGTCCGGCGCTGGACTTCCTGTTGTGGCAGCCGGAGAAGGACCCGCACCACGAGGCCGCCGACCTGCTGGCCAGGCTCGTTGCCGATGGACGCCAGACGCTGGCGTTCACGACGTCGCGAGTGCAGGCGGAGCTGGTCGCACTGCGGGCCCAGCGCGAGCTGCCCGCAGGATCGGTGGCCGCCTACCGCGGTGGCTACCTCGCCGACGACCGGCGCCGGCTGGAGGCCGGCCTGCAGACCCGCCAGCTCCAGGGAGTCGCCTGCACCAACGCCCTCGAGCTCGGGGTAGACATCTCCGGGGTGGACGCAGTGGTCACGTGCGGCTTCCCCGGCACCCTCGCAGGTCTCTGGCAGCAGGCGGGACGCGCCGGACGCGCAGGCAGGGACGCCCTCGCCGTGCTGATCGCGCGTCCGGACCCGCTCGATGCCTACCTGTGCGCGCACCCCGAACTGATCTTCGACCGGCCGGTCGAACGCACTGTCCTGCACCCGGAGAACCCGCACGTCCTGGCTCCCCACGTCGCTGCCGCAGCGCAGGAGCTTCCGGTGACGCTCGCCGACACCCGGTACTTCGGGGACACCCTGCCGGCACTTCTGGACGGGCTGACTGCCGCAGGTCACCTGCGCCGCCGCAGCACGGGCTGGTTCTGGACGCGTCCCGACCGGGCTGTGGACGCGATCGACCTGCGCTCAGCCAACGGACGCTCGGTCGAGGTGGTCGAGGACGCCACCGGCCGGGTGGTCGGCCAGATGGATCCGGCGGCAGCCGATCGCACGGTCTTCGAAGGCGCGATCTACCTGCACCAGGGTGAGCAGTGGCTCGTGACCGGCTACGACCGGGCCGGCCACACGGCGCTGGCCGTCCGGGAGCGCGCCGGCTACTTCACCCAGCCGCTGGCGGAGAGCGACGTGCGGATCGTTGCGCCACTGCGCACCCGTGACCTCGGGGCAGCCATCGTCACGTTCGGCATGGTCGAGTTGTCCAGCCGGGTGACCGGGTTCCTGCGCCGCGACGAGGCCACCGGCAAGGTGTGGGACAGCCACCCGCTGGAGGCACCGCTGCGGCTCCTGCGCACCCAGTCGGTCTGGTACACCGTGCCCTCGGCGGCGCTGGCCGGGTTAGCGTCCCGTGACCTGCCCGGCGCAGCGCACGCTGCAGAGCACTGCGCAATCGGCCTGCTGCCCGCCTTCGCCCCGTGCGACCGGTGGGACATCGGCGGGCTGTCCACAACGCTTCACCCGGACACCGGGGAGCTGACCGTGTTCGTCCACGACGGGCACCCCGGTGGCGCCGGCTTCGCCGAACGTGGCTACGAGGTGGTCGAGGGCTGGCTCGCGGCCACACTCGAGCGGCTGCGTACCTGCTCCTGCGCGACCGGCTGCCCTGCCTGTGTGGTCTCGCCCAAGTGCGGCAACGGTAACCAGCCGCTGGAGAAGGCCGCGGCTGCCGACCTGCTGTCGCTCATCATCGGCTGAGCCGGCCATCAGCCCCTGTTGCTCACCCCCAGTCTGCCGGCATGCGAAGTGGCCGGCACCCCGTCCGGCAGCAGCGGCAGCCGCACCCGGACGGGTTGCAGGACGGTGACGCTGACCACGAAGTCAAGGCTGTCGCCGCGCACCGTGCAGCGAACGAGCGAGGCGCCGTTGCGGTGCGCGACGTCCGCGGCCGTCCGGCAGCCGTCACCAAGTTGCGCCACCTTCGCTGCCGCCGAGATCGCCACCAGGTCGGCGGCGCCCCGCGCATGGTCCGCCGCGACCAGGTAGCTCCCGATCACGAGGATCGCCGCAGCTACCGCCATCAGCATCACAACGCTCCCGGCAACAAGAACCGTCCCCGACCCATGCTGGTCGTGCCGATCGCGCCCGGTGCGGCACGTGCCCCATCCACGCAGCGCCCTCATCACGCCGGCTCCTGCTCGACGGCCGCGGTAGCCGTCAACGGCACCGTGGGCAGCCATGCGGCCCAGGGTCGGGCGGCAAGCTCGACCCGCACCCGTACGCGGTCGCCGTCGTGGGAGATCGCCACCCTTGCGCGGTCGGGACGCTCGGCCAGCACCCGTGCCACGGCTTCCTTGTCACCGCGGGCCTCCTGCCTGGCCACCTCGACGGCCGTCGCCTGGCACCGCAGCAGCAGCCCTACCAGCGCTAGCACCCAGGCCAGCAGCACGCAGGCCAGCGCTGCGCCGATGCTGGCGAAGGCGAGCTCTGCCGTGACCATGCCGCGCTCCCCCCGAGGCGGCAGCGCCCGGCCACTTCCGATCCGCCCCACCATGTGCCCCGAACCGGCCGGGGCCCGCCCGGCCGGTCGGAGAAGCGGTTCAGCCGCCGGCGACCACACGCAGGATCACCTGGATGATGGCCTTCACGATCTCCCAAAGGATCCTCGAGAAGTCCGGGTTGTTCAGAATGCCGATCAGCACCCCGACCATGCTCACCGTTGCCACCGTTCCCACGGCATACTCAGCGGTCGTCATACCCCGCTGATCGCGCCGTGCGCCCACTTTCACCCATCCCACTGCCATGCCTGCTCCTTCCCTCGGCGCCCAGATGGACGCAGTCACACCTTCGGCAGGCCAGCGGGATCGCCGTCAGCCGCCGGCTCCGCCTGTGGATGACACTCCTCCGCCGCCCCGCCTGTGGACACCGGCATCAGCCGAACAGGTGCCCGACGACCCCGCCGATGATGGGCACCACCCCGAGCAGCAGGAACGACGGCAAGAAGCAGGTCATCAGCGGCAACACCGAGCGGACGCCAACCCGCCGGGCCCGCACCTGGGCGATCGCCACCGCCTGTCGACGCGCATCGGCTCCGAGCGCCCGCAACGTTGCCGCCAGAGCGATCCCCGAGCCGACGGTCCGCGCCACCTCCCTTCCAAGGGCGGCCAGCGCCGGCTCCGTGTCCGCCAGTTCCGCCCAGGCACCGGCCTCGTCGGCACCGAGCGCCACCGTCGTGGAAACCTCGACAAGCGCGGCACCCAGTGGGTCGTCCAGGACGCGCGCCACCTCGGCAGCGGCAAGGCGGAGCGGCTGTCCCGATTCCAGGCACACCGCCATCAGGTCGCAGGCCTGCGGCAGTTCGGCGATCAGCTGCTCGCGTCGGCGCACAACGCTGCCCGCCTCCAGCCGGCCGAGGAGGACGTGGCTCACCGCCCCGACAGCCGCTGCCGCGGGAAGGGCCCACAAGCCCAGACCGATCGCCAGCGGCAGGGCACTCATGGCGATCAGCGCAGACTGCTGCAGCCGCCGGCCGCGTGGCCGGGTGGGTCTCCTGTCACCGGCGGCGGCGCGCAGCCGTCCGTCCGGGCTTGCCCGCCAACAGAGGATCGCGAGGCCGGCGCCCAGTGCAGCCACCACCGACCAGGGCACGTCAGCCATCGCCGGCGTCCGCAATGCGCTCGGTCCACAGCACGCCCGCACAGCCCAGCACGACGCCCAGCGCTAGGCTGACCTGCCCCGCGGCTGAGCCGGTGAGGAAGGCCACCGGGTCGCCACCCAGGCCGTAGCCGAGCAATAGCCCCGCCACCGGCAGCACCGCCAGCAACCGTCCGGTCGCGCGGGGCGCAGCCAGCTCTGCGCTAACCACGTCGGTCACCGCACCGGTTGCGGCCAGCCGCTCGGCAAGGGCGTCCAGGGTCGCACCGAGGGAAGCACCGGTGCGTTCGGCCACCTCCCAGGCCGCGGCCAGCTCCGCCAGGCCGCGCGCGCCCGGACGAGCTCCCAGCCGTCGCAGTGCCGGGGCAACAGCCCCGCCGACCCGCTCCACAGCCACGACCTCAGCCAGCAACGGACACTCCGTCGCGGCGACCCGCAGCGCCGAGGACGGCACATGCCCCAGTCGCAGCAAACCGGCAAGAAGCCGGCAGGCCGTCGCCACGGCGGCAGCGTTTGCCACCGCGCTCCGCCGGGCCCGGTGGCGACCCCACACCAGCAGTGCCGTGGCGAGAGGAAGTCCGACGGCGAAGCAGACCGCTGCCCCCGCAGCACCACCCAGCGCCGCACCGGACCCCACGATGGCTGCCAATGTGATCGGCGCGATCATCCAGCGCCAACGCCGGGAGCGATTGGCAGGCTCCGGCCGGGCGCCGAGCCGTCGCAGCCGCGCCGCCCGCGAGCTGCCGCCAAGCACAAGGATGGCGACGAACACCGCGAGGCCGGCGAGCTGGATCACCGCACCACCAACCTGGTGAGTTCGCCGTAGGCCTCGCCCTCAACGCTCGCTCGTCCGGGAACGAACCGGATCGCTGGCACGCCCGCGCAGCGTCCGGTGGCAGGGTCGGCTCGCACGAGCCGCAGTTCGTCGACCCACCTCCGTCCATCCTGGAGGCGCCGCACGTGCACGAGGACCTGGAGAGCCGCGGCCAGTTGCGAGTGAAGGGCGTCGCGACCCAGCCCGCCGAGGGCCGCAAGGGCCTCCAGCCGGGCCGGCACATCGGCGGCAGAGTTGGCGTGCACGGTGCCGCAGCCACCCTCATGCCCCGTGTTCAGGGCGCTCAGCAGGTCCGCGATCTCCGCACCGCGCACCTCACCGACCACGAGCCGGTCGGGCCGCATCCGCAACGCCTGGCGGACCAGTTGGGTCAGGGTCACCGCGCCAGCACCTTCCGCGTTGGCCGGTCGCGCCTCGAGCCTGACGCAGTGCGGATGGTCGGGATGCAATTCCCGGGAGTCCTCGGCGATGACGATCCGCTCTTCCGACGGAACCAGCCCCAGCAACCCACCGAGCAACGTTGTCTTGCCCGACCCGGTGCCGCCGGAGATCAGGAAGGCACGTCGGCTCGCCACCACACCCGCCAGCAGGTCCGCCCCGTCGCTGCTGAGGCTGCCGCAGGCGACCCAGTCGTCGAGGCTGAGCCGTTGCCGGTTGGGCACCCGCAACGACAGGCACGTGCCTGCGTCGGCAACGCACGGCAGCACAGCGTGCACCCGCACCCCGCTGGGCAGCCGGGCATCGACGAACGGGGAGCCGTCGTCCAGCCTCCTCCCGACCGAGGCCGCCAGCCGGACGGCGAGCCGGCGCACCTCCTCCTCCCCACCGAAGGTGACCCCGGCGGGTTCGAGGCCGGCGCCACGGTCGACATAGACCCGGTCGGGACCGTTGACGAGGACGTCGGTGACGCCGGGAAGGTGCAGCAGCGGATCCAGGACTCCGGCACCGACGCTCTCCCGACGAAGTGCAGCAACCGTCTGGCGCACCACGGTGTCGCTGACCAGCAGCCCGAGGCCGCGCAGGGCAGCCCCGACCTCCACCGGCCCCGGCAACTGCCCACGCTGGCCAAGGTGGGCACGGACAGCCTCCAGGTCGACCTCAGCCATCGCCGCCTCCCGCCACCTCGGCGAGCAGCTTCGCCACCACCTTGCGGTACCCGCGACGCCCCCCTCGTGCGGGCGGTTCCCCCCGCTCGGCCGCGGCACGCAGCGCCCGTTCCTCGGGCAGCACGGCCACCACGGGGTGCCCGACGGCTTCGGCGACGAGGTCGGCCGGCAGCCCGCCCGGCCAACGCCGAAGCACCACCTCGGGGTGCTCCAACCCGAGCGCCGCAACGGTCTGGCGCGCCGCCGCCACCCCGCGAATGCCCCCGGCCACGACCAGGAGGTGTCTGCCCGCGAGCCGGACGGCCTCGCGGGCGGCCGGCGCCAGCGAACGCCCCGGGTCGACCACGACCACCGAATGCCACGACCGCAGGCCGCCGATCACTGCGGCGATCGGCTCCCTCGCCAGGTCGAGCGCCGCACCGCGCGCCATGGAGACCACCGACACCCCGTCGACGACCGGCAGCTGCGGACGCAGGTCGCCCAACTGGCCCTCAGCGGCGCGCAGGCCGGGCCAGCGCCAGCCCTGCACCTGCTCGGCACCGAGCAGCAGGTCGATCCCGCCGCCTGCCGGATCGACGTCGACCAGCGCGGCCCCGTCCGGCCGTTCGGCGCCGAGCTGGGCCAGAGCAGCCGCGAGCGTGGACGCGCCCACCCCACCCGAACCCCCCAGCACGGCGACCACCGGAGCCCGCGCTCGGGCGCTGCCGTCGGCCAGCACGGCACCCAGCCAGGCCGAGCCTTCCGGCAATCCGATCACCTGGGCGGACAGCGGGGTGGACCAGGTCGCCAGTCGCCTGCTGTCCGACCCGATCAGATACACCCCGTCCCGGTGCGGGAGCGCACGCGCGGCCAGGCGTTCGGCCTGGTCGTCTGCCACCAGCACCACTCCGGCATCACGCCAGGGGACCGCGAGCGCATCCAGGTCGGTGACAACGGTCACGCCCAGCTCCTGGGCTGCGACGGCCGAAAGGATCACGTCCTGTGTCTCCCCCGTACCCGCGACCACCAGGACATCGCTGCGCTCCGCCACGTCCCCACCTTCGGCACGACAGGCCCGGATGCGTCACCCGACCCCCGGTCTGTGGACGACGCAGCCGACGAAGCCCGGTTGTCCACAGCCTTAACGGCGTGGCCGTGCGGTGGTGCACCTCGGCAAGCGCGACCGCAGCACCTACGATGCGAAGATGACCAACGGGCGATCCGGGGCCTTCCCCTCGACGGCAGTCGACTGGCTCGCGCCCGCAGAACCCGGCCCTGTGCTGGCGATCGGCAGGGCGTCGGCCGCGACGGCGAACCGCCTGGCGCGTCTGGGCAATCCCGGCACCATCACAGACAAGGTGCCTTCTGCCGTGCGAGCAGCATGCCGCCGCTACCCCACCCTGCAAGGTGTGGTCGCCGCACCCGATGCGCTTCCCTTCGTGCCGTGCTCGTTCAGCGCCGTGCTCGTCGTCCAGGGCATGCACCTGCTGCCAACCGGCCTTGCCCTCGACGAGTTCGCCCGGGTGCTCGCACCCGGAGGCCGGATCTCCGTGCAGTTCACCGTCCGGGACGACTCCGTCCCCTGGGTGCGACGGCTGGCGAAGATCCTGCGCACCTACGACCCGGAGGCCATGACGAGCGGTGCTGAGCTCTACTCGGTGGCCGGCATCGCCGCCTCCCCGCACTTCCCTGTGCTGGAGCATCGATCGTTCCGGATGTGGGTACCGATCACCCGTGTTGGGATGCTCGAGATGGTGAGCAGCTCCCCACGGCTGGTCGGGCTCGGGGAACCGGAAGTCGATGGCCTCCTCGCCGAGGTCGGAGCCCTGTACGACTCCTCAGCCCGCGAACCCGAGCCCCTGCTGCTGCCCTACTCGATACTGTGCTGGCGGGCGACCGTCGACCACAGTGAGTTGAGCGCAGAACTCCATCTTCCCGATGACGGGCTGCAGATCAGCCTTTGACCCCACCAGTCCCCACCCGCCCGGGCGGGGCAGCCGTTAGGCTGACCACAACGAGCGCCGAAGGAGCGAGGAATGGCCGACCAGACCGACATCGCCGAGGTGATCAAGAACATCCAGGCCGACGTCACCGCCATCGTCCGTGGAGAGCTCGAGCTTGCCAAGGCCGAGCTGATGCCCCAAGCGAAGGCTGCCGGCATCGGAGCGGGATTGTTCACGGTCGCAGCGGTCGTCGGCCTCACCGGCCTGACCGTGCTTCTGCTGGGGTTGTCCTTCTGGCTGTCCTTCGGGTTCCAGACCTGGTTCCACCTCGACCTGCTGCCCTCCCTGGCGTGGGGGTTCGCCACGATCGCCGTCCTCTTCTTCCTCGTCGCCGGAGCGCTGGCCCTGGTGGGCAAGAACCAGCTGAAGTTCACCGGCGCCAAGGAGACCGCGGCGAGCGCCGATGCCACGGTCGCCGCCGTGAAGGGCGCGGTCGAACTGGGGCTGGAGGACGTCGAGGCCCTGTCGCTGACCGGACGGCGTCCCGAGCTCGAGGCCTGAGCACACACCTTTCAGGCCAGCTTGTAGATCCTCGACTCCCACGCAGCCAGGTCGCCGGAGGTGACCTCGTGTGTTCCGAGGAGCACCTGCGCTCCGTCCAGCGACGGCAGGTCCGACGCGGGCAGCGGGACGGGTGCAGACGACCAGTTCGCCACGACCAGCAGCACCTCGTCCCCGAGGGTGCGGGAGTAGCAGAACAGGTGTTCGTCGTCGGGGAGCAGCAACGCGAAGCGGCCCTGCCGCACCACCTCGAGCCGATGGCGCAGGTCGATCAGCGCGCGGTAGTGGTGGAAGACCGAACCGGGGTCTGCGATCGCCGCGGCGGCGTTCACCTGGTCGTGGTTCGGGGTCACCCGCAGCCAGGGCTCGCCCGTGGTGAAGCCGGCCTTCGGCGTCGCGTCCCACTGCATGGGGGTGCGTGCGTTGTCGCGGCTCTTGAACGCGATCGCAGCCATCAGTTCGGCCGGGTCCGCGCCGTCGCTGAGAGCCTCGGTGTAGAAGCGCAGCGTCTCCAGATCGTTGTACTGCCCGATGTCGGTGAACCCGGCGTTCGTCATGCCGAGCTCCTGGCCCTGGTAGACGTAGGGCGTGCCCTTCAGCAGGTGCAGCGTGGTCGCCAGCGTCTTGGCCGACGCGACCCGGAACTCCGGGCCGTCGTCGCCGAATCGGGACACCGAGCGCGGCTGGTCGTGGTTCTCGAAGTACAGCGAGTTCCAGCCACGCTCGGCCAGGCCGTACTGCCACTGGGCGAGGTTCGCCTTGAGCGCGGGCAGGTGCAGCGGAATGACGTCCCACTTCAGGCCGGTCGGCCCGGAGTCGACGTTCATGTGCTCGAAGGTGAACACCATGCCGAGCTCTCTGGCGGCGGCGTCGGTGTGCGAGCGGGCCTGATCGGCATTGACCAGGATCATCTCGCCGACGCTGAACAGGTCGTTGGCGGAGATCCCGACCTCGCGGTTCATCTCCTGCAGGAATTCGTGCAGCCGCGGCCCCTCCACCACGAGGGATGGGTCGTAGCACAACCCGTCCGGACCGTTCACCGGCCCGTCGGTCAGCGGGTAGGTCTTGGAGATCAGGTTGATCACGTCCATACGGAAGCCGTCGACGCCGCGGTCCACCCAGTCGCGCATCATCTGGTACATCGCCTGCCTCACCGCGGGGTTCTCCCAGTTGAGGTCGGGTTGCTTGGGCGAGAACAGGTGCAGGTAGTACTGGCTGGTGGCCGGGTCGAACTGCCAGCCCGAGCCGGAGAAGAAGGAGCCCCAGTTGGTGGGCGCAGCGCCGGGGGTGCCGGGTTCGTGACCCTCGCGGGCCGCTCGCCACAGGTACCAGTCCCGCTTCGGCGAAGAGGTGTCGCGAGACTCGACGAACCACGGGTGCTCGTCGGAGGTGTGGTTCACCACCAGGTCCATCACGAGCTTCATGCCCCGGGAGTGCAGCCCGGCGATCAGCGCATCGAGGTCGGCGAGCGTGCCGAACAGCGGGTCGACGTCGCTGTAGTCGGAGATGTCGTAGCCGTTGTCGTCCATGGGCGAGCGATAGACCGGTGACAGCCACACCACGTCCACGCCGAGGGCGCTCAGGTGGTCGAGGTGGGCGACGATGCCGGGGATGTCGCCGATGCCGTCACCGTCACTGTCGGCGAACGAGCGGGGGTAGATCTGGTACACCACTGCGCTGTGCCACCAAGGAGCCATGGGCTCATCCTTGCCCACAAGCCGGCGGCGCGGGAGGCCAAGCCGGACGAACCTACGCGGAGGCGGCCTTCACCAGGAGTTGGTGGAGAACCTTCTGCTCGCCCGGGGTGAGTCGTCCAACCGATTCCGCGAGGACGTCTTCGAGGATGCCGGCGCCGTCGGCGTAGGCCGCTTGTGGGCAAGGATGAGCCCGCAGCGGCGGACTGCTGCGTCAGAGCCGTTCGCTGAGGAACCGCGGCGGGATCTCGCTCGTCCGGGTCGCGTCCCAGGGCCGCGTCCAGCCCAGCAGGTCGAACATGCCGTCGAGAAGGTAGGCGGTGAAGCCCCAGATGTAGAGGTCTCCGAGCACGAAGACCGGGCCACTGAACCCGCGCGGGTGCACCCAGGTGCCACGGTTGGCCGGGTCGAGCAGGCTCGCCACCGACACCTGGTGGACCGCGCCCACCTCACCCAGGTCGACCGGCACCAGCGGCTTCGGGTCTCCCCACCAGCCCACCACGGACGTCACGTCGAACCCGCTGCGCTGAATGTGGGCGGCCGGGAGCACGCCCAGCACCATCACGGCGGACGGGTTGACGCCGACCTCCTCGTTCGCCTCCCGAAGGGCGGCGGCAACCGGGTCGACGTCGGTCGGCTCTATTCTGCCGCCGGGGAAGGCGACCTGCCCGGCGTGGGAACGCAGGTCGGCACGCTTCTCGATCAGAACGAGGTCGTAGCCCTCGGCTCCGGGGCCGAGCAGGATCAGAACGGCAGCCCGTCGCGTGCCCTTCGGTGCCCGGGCGCCCTGGATGAACTCCAGCGCGTCGGGACGGGCGAACCGTGACTGGGCCGACTGGAGCTCCGCCGGAACGGGGACGCTCATCCGCGCAGCCCCTTGTCGACCCACTCCTGCACGTTCTCCAGCGAGACGAACTGGCCAGGATGGCGGGCGATGATCCTGCCCTGGGTATCGACGAGGAATGTGTAGGGGATGCCGGTCACGCCCAGTGGACCCTTCAGGGTGTTCTCCTGATCCACGAGGTGCGCGTAGGTCATGCCGGTCTCCCGGGCGAACTCGATGGCGAGGCCTGTCTGCGGGTCGGAGTAGTCGATGCCCAGCACCGCCACCTTCTTCTGGGCGGTCGCGAACGCGGCCAGGTACGTCGATTCGGAACGGCACGGCTCGCACCACTGTGCCCACAGGTTCACCAGCAGCGGCCCGCGAAGGGTGGCCAGCCGGACGCTCGCACCGCCACCCAGGCAGCCGAGGGTGAAGTCGGGCAGGCCGCCCGCCACGGGCTCGGCATCACTGCCGGCGGGGCAATCGGCGATGCCGGCAGCCTTTCGTGCAGCGGCCAGGTCCGGGGTCTGGCTGGTCGCCGGGGCCGCGGAGGACCCGCCGCCGGACTCGCCCACCCCCGGAAGGAAGCTCTGGGTACAGCCGGCGAGCACCAAGGTCAGCAGTACCCCGGCCACCGTCCGTGCCCGCGCCTGTCTGGTCATCCGCGCGGCTCCCGCACCAGCTTCGCCGCCACCTTCAGGTCGGTCGGCCCCTCCCCGAAGGACGGGCACAGTGCCGCCAGCGGGCAGGCGCCGCAGGCTGGACGGCGGGCGTGGCAGCGGCGGCGTCCGTGCCAGATCACCCGGTGGTTCAGCTTGATCCAGTGCTTGCGCTCGAACAGCGCGCCCACAGCGGCTTCGATCCCGGGCGGTGTCTGTTCATCGGTCCAGCCGAACCGGTGGGCGAGGCGGATGAAATGGGTGTCGGTCGTGATGCCGGGCACACCGAAACCATCGGTGAGTACGACGTTCGCCGTCTTGCGTCCCACACCCGGCAGGGTTACCAGCTTTTCGAGGGTGCCCGGCACAGCCCCGCCGAACTCGGAGACGACGACAGCCCCCAGCTTCAGCAGCGCGTCGGTCTTTGCCCGGAAGAAGCCGGTGGGCTTGATCAGCTCCTCCAGCGCTACCCGGTCGGCGGCGGCCAGGGCAGCCGGGTCGGGATAGCTGGCGAACAGCAGCGGCGTGACGGTGTTCACCCGGCGGTCGGTGGACTGCGCGGACAGCACCGTCGCCACCAGCAGCTGCCACGGGCTGGTGTGGTCGAGCTCGCAGTGCGCGTCCGGGTAGAGCAGCGCCAGCTCGGCGTTCATCTTCCGGGCGCGCCGCACCAGGGCGAGGCGGGACTCGGTGGCGATCACGTCAGAACGACGCCGCGCTGGCTTCGACGACCAGTTCGACCTCGATCGGGGAGTCCAGCGGGAGCACCGCCACCCCGACCGCGCTGCGGGCGTGCAGGCCGCGCTGGCCGAACACCTGCTGCAACAGCACGGAGGCGCCATTTGCCACCTGCGGCTGGCCGGTGAACGACGGGGCGCTGGCCACGAACACCACCAGCTTCACCACCCGGCGGATGCCGTCCACCCCGCCGACGACGGACGCGGCCGCCGCGACGGCGTTCAGCACCGCGACGCGAGCCAGTTCGGCGGCGCGTTCGGGACTCACCGTCGCGCCGACCTTGCCAGTTGCCAGCAGCTTGCCGTCCACGAACGGAAGTTGCCCGGCGGTGAACACCTGGCCGGCAGAGACCACGGCCGGCAGGTACGCCGCGACCGGTGCAGGGACGGCGGGCAAGGTGATGCCGAGCTCGGCCAGACGCGTCGAGGCGGCGACCTCGGCGAGTTCCTCGTTCATTCGGCGACCGGCCGTTTCAGGTAGGCCACAAGGTTCTGCGCGTTGGGTCCGGGAACCACCTGCACGAGCTCCCAGCCGTCGGTACCCCAGGTGTCGAGGATCTGCTTGGTTGCGTGCACGAGGACGGGCACGGTCACGTACTCCCATTTCGTCATGGGTTCACCATATTCAGCGGCAGTGACGCCGGTGAACTCCTGCCGCGGTCGCAGTGGTCCCGAGGCGGTGTCAGTGCACTTCGCCGACGCGACTCGCCTTCGGGCACAGGATCGAGGTCCAGGAGGTGATGTCGGTGCGCTGGCGCAGCAGTTGCCGGCGTTCGCGCTCGGTGAGGCCGCCCCACACACCCCACTCGATGCGGTTGTCCAGGGCCTCGGCAAGGCATTCATTGCGCACGGGGCAGGTGAAGCACACCGAGCGAGCCCGCTTCTGGTCCACACCCTCAGGGAACAGCTCATCCTGCAGACCACGACATTTGGCCTGCAGTGTCCAGTCGTCGACTCCGAGCGTCATTGCTCGCATCCTTTCCCGGGGTGGGGCCGCCTAGGCGGAATAGGTAATTGCTAGGCGTACGGGGCAGGGTATGTCAAGGAACCTGCTCATGGCTAGGGGGCAACGGTCGAAACTGGTGAGCTACGGGCCGCCTTTTCGGCCCGCTGGGGCTCGTGACGTACCCTAGAAGTCATGCGCATCGGGAAACGGCTGTACTCGCTGATGATGTTTATCGTCGTTGCCTTCCTCGGTGGGCTGCTGGCGGCGGGCCTCATCGTGCCTGTGGCAGGCATGGCCACAGCCACCGGAACGGCGGCGGTGGGAAGCCTGGACAACCTGCCCACCGAGCTGAAGACCCCGCCGCAGCCCGAGCGCTCACGCCTCCTGAACGCCGACGGCAGTGTCCTGGCCTACTTCTACGACGAGAACCGCATCTACGAGACCCTGGACAAGATCGCCCCGATCATGCAGCAGGCGCAGGTGGCCATCGAGGACCACCGCTTCTACCAGCACGGCGCGCTCGACCTGACCGGCACGCTCCGCGCACTGGTCCGCAGCAGCCAGGGCAACACGCAGGGCGGGTCCAGCCTCACCCAGCAGTACGTGCGACTCGTGCTCGTGGAGATCGCAGAGGAGAGCAACGACGCGGCGGCGAAGGCCGCGGCCACAGAGAACACCATCGCCCGCAAGATCCGCGAACTGCGTTATGCGATTGCCATGGAGAAGACGCTGACCAAGGACCAGATCCTCGAGGGCTACCTCAACATCGCCTACTACGGCGACGGCGCCTACGGCGTCGAGGCGGCAGCCAAGCACTACTTCAACACCAGCGCGGCCAAGCTGACACTCCCGCAGGCCGCGATGCTGGCGGGCCTGGTCCGTAACCCGGTGGCCACCAACCCGGTCGACCACACGCCGCAGGCCATCGAGCGACGCAACAACGTGCTTGACCGGATGGCTGAACTCAAGGACGCGAGCGACAACCCGCTGATCACCGCCCAGCAGCTCGCCGATTCGAAAGCGGAGCCCTTCGACAAGTCCAAGGTCAGGCAGTCGCGCCTCGGCTGCGCCAACTCGAAGTTCCCGTTCATCTGTGACTACGCCCTAGAGGTGCTCAAGCAGCAGGCGACAGCTCTGGGCGCCACACCGGCTGAGCGGCTTAACTCCGTCTACCGCGGTGGTCTGACCATCACGACCCAGATCGACCCCAAGGCGCAGCGCCAGGCCCAGCGCGTGCTGAGCAAGCGGGTCTCTCCAAAGGATCCGGCGATCGGCGTCATCGTGATGATGGAGCCGAATACCGGCCTGATCCGGGCGATGGCGCAGAGCCGTCCGGTGATGGGGTTGAACTGGCGTAAGGGCGAGACGTTCTACAACTATGCGGTCGGCAAGTCCCAGCATGGTGGTGACGGTTTCCAGGGCGGGTCAACGTTCAAGGCCTTTGTCATAGCTGCAGCCCTCAACGACGGTTTCGGCACGGGCACCACGTTCAGGGTGGCTACCCACAAGAATTACATCGGTGAGACCTTCCCCAGCTGCAATGGCAGCGTGAAGGTCACCAAGAGGTGGACCGTCGACGGGCCGGAGCGCGGCAGCTACAACCTGTGGAACGGCACAGCGCAGTCTGTCAACAACTACTTCGTTCCGTTGGAGCAGGCTGTCGGGCTGTGCCCGGTGGTCAAGATGGCGAAGGCCGTCGGCCTGCAGCCTGCCAGCGGTGAGGACATCACCAAGCTCGCCTACCCTTCGTTCACCCTCGGTTCTGTCGAGATCACGCCGCTGTCGATGGTGACGGCCTATGGCACGTTCGCCAACCGCGGCGTGCGGTGCAACCCGACCATCATCAAGTCGATCAAGAACAAGGCCGGGAAGGAACTGCCCAAGCCCGAGGCCGGCTGCAAGAAAGTGATGGACCAGGGCGTTGCCGACGCGGTCAACAAGGTGTTGCAGGGTCCCTTCACGTCCGGCACCCTGACCGGGTCGCGGATCTACGGCACCACCCTCGCCGGCAAGACCGGCACCGTGCCCAGCAACAAGGCAGCCTGGACCATGGGTTACACCCCCGACCTGGTGACGGCAGCGGTGATCAGCTACGACAACGGCCCGCACTTCAAGAAGTTCTGGAAGGGCCATCGCGGGTTCCTGCACGGCATCAGGTTGCCGAAGTCGAAGACCTACCTGAGCGGTTTCGGCGCGGACGCCGGCCGGATGCTTTTCAAGCCGGCCATGACCTACGCCCTCAAAGACATCGGCAGGAACACACAGTTCAGCGACCCGCCTCAGTCGGTACTGAACGGCGAGAGCGTCAGCGTCCCCAGCTGTGCAGGGCGCGGGCCGTCCAGTTGTGCAGCGCTCCTGCACGCCGCAGGGTTCGGCACCTACTACTCCAAGCAGTATTCCGACACGGTGCCAGCCCGAGGGTTGATCGGTACCAGCGGAGCCGGTTCGGCCAGCAAGGGCACCCAGATCGCCATCTACGTCAGCCAGGGCCCTCAGCCCGTGCCGACACCCCCGCCCACTCCGTCGCCCACGCCCACGCCCACCAACCCCGGGCGCGGCGGCAGGTGATCGGCAGACTCGCCGGCCGGCTCGCGCTGGCCGGCGCGGCCTGCGTGGCCTACGGCACCTTCATCGAGGCCAACGCCTTCCAGGTGAGGCGGGTACGCGTGCCGGTGCTGCCGGCGGGTGCACGCAGGATTCGGGTGCTCCATTTCTCGGACATCCACCTGACCACGGGGAAGCGGACCCTGCGCCGGTTCGTTGCGGCACTGGCCGGCCTCGAGCCCGACCTGGTGGTGAACACCGGCGACAACCTGAGCGAAGCCGCAGCGCTCCGACCGCTCCTGGACGACTTCGGCCGGCTGCTCGACGTGCCGGGGGTGTTCGTCTTCGGTTCCAACGACTACAGCGCCGCCAAGGGCGCGAACCCGCTGGCCTATCTCGCTCGTTCGACCAGCCGGCACGGCACAGCCCCCGACCGGGCAGGGCTTCCGACCGACGAGCTCCGCGCCGGGTTGTCGGCCGGTGGCTGGAAGGATCTCAACGGCCATCGGGCCACGCTGCACGTCCTCGGGACACGGATCGAGTTCCGCGGCACCGACGACGCGCACCTGCACCGCGACGACTACCGGGTGGTGGCCGGCCCGATGTCGGACGACGCCGACCTGTCCATCGGCGTGACGCATGCGCCGTACAAGAGGGTGCTGGATGCAATGACAGCCGACGGGGTGCCCCTGGTGTTCGCCGGCCACACCCACGGCGGGCAGGTGCGCGTTCCGGGCTGGGGCGCGGTCACCACCAACTGTGACCTGCCGCTCTCCCAGGCGAAGGGCCTCAGCCGTCACCGCACGCCCACCGGCTCCTCCTGGCTGCACGTTTCGGCCGGCCTCGGCAGTTCCCCGTACGCCCCTTACCGGTTCGCCTGCCCACCCGAGGTGACCCTGCTCACGCTGACTCCTGGCCCGAATGGCTGACCAGCAGCAGTTCGGCTAAGCTGCCACTCGGCCCGGACCCAGTCCTGGCCGTTCGGGGTGTGGCGCAGCTTGGTAGCGCGCGTCGTTCGGGACGACGAGGTCGCAGGTTCAAATCCTGTCACCCCGACCAGCGGGAAGCCGCTCTGACTACGGTGTTGACCGGTAGTCGGAGCGGCTTTCTGTTTCGTGCCCCAAAACCGTGCGCTAACGAGTGGGTCGATCTGGCACTCACCGACTTGCGGGCCCGCGAGACGGCGGGCAACAAGATCCAACCAGCAGAGATCTTCAGGACGGTTTCTTGCCTTGACCACGCGGACGTAGGGGCGGAGCCTCAAGCGTGGGAATCGCCCGCAGGAGGAAGCAATCGGAGTGCGGCACTGTGAAGTCGGCGTAACCGCCGACCCTCACCAGATGGCGCCTGGTCGACATATGGCTACACTTGTAGCCATGTCAGTAGATCCGCAGATGGCCCTCAAGGACGTCAGGAACCACCTGTCCGAAGTGGTGGACCAAGTCGAGCGTGAGCACGACCGGGTCGTGATCACCAAACATGGTCGGCCCGCAGCTGTCGTGCTGAGCCTGAACGACCTGGAATCCCTTGAGGAGACCCTCGACATCATGAGTCGGCCGTCCCTGGTCACCGCGATTCGCGACAGCCTCGCCGAACTCGTGAACGGCCAGGCCGAAACCCTGGACAAGGACGCCGCGCTCAAGCTGCTCGGCCGTGGGTGAGCAGCCCTACCTGATCGCTTGGAGCCCTTCAGCCAAGCGCGCCCTCCAGAGGTTGCCAGATCGGGTCGGGCCAGCAGTGATCGAGTTCGTCTATGGCCCGCTCGCTGCAAACCCTCGCAGGGTCGGCAAGGCCCTGCGGTTCGAGCTGGAAGGTTTGCACAGTGCCCGACGTGGAGACTTCCGGATCGTGTACCGCATCGACGACGACAGCGTCGCCATTCTCGCGATCGACCACCGGGCCGACGTCTACCGCCCCCGCTGAACGAGCGGACGGCTGCAGTTCAGGACGTTCACTGCGGGAGACACGCATGCGGCGGCAGACTGGATGAGGAGCGGCGGAGGTGCTTCATGATGCAAGTTGCGGCGAGGCGGACTTCGAACCCTGCAGCGCCCTGGCTGGCCGCACCGGGATTCCTGGTTGGATTGCTCCTCTCTGATCTTTGGCCCGGCGTAGGCGCGTGGCTTGGCGTAGCGGCCTTGCTGGTCTTGGTTGTCTTGTTCGTCTTCCCGCAGTCGCCGCGGTGGGCAGCATGGCTCGCCATTGGGACGGCTGCCGGTGTGGTCACTTTGTTCCTGCTCGCCCTGGTGCAGGCCTTGAACCCGAATGCCACCCCAGGCAGCGGTGCTGGAAGCGGCTCGGCGGCGCCTCGCTAGGTCGGAGAATCGACACACTTTGCGGCATAGGAGCATTGGACCCTAGTTATCGGTTCCGCCGCCACGATCCTCGACGCGGTCTGGATCTCAGGAGCTCTTCGATGCGGGACCAGGGGATTTCGCGGCGAACCGCGGCGCACTGGTCGGCGCCGTTCGTTTGGGACGCTCGCACGGCATCAATGGCGCGACGCGAGTGAGCTCCTCAGGTTGCCTCGCCGGTCTTGCTGTCACGAAGGATCGCATCAACGACGTGCCTGATGGGTGCGGTTGCGTCGATGGCGATGCCGCGTGTCGGGATGTCCTCTTTCGTGTGGTGCAATCGCCTGATGAATTGCCGTTGCGTGGGTCGTCCGCCCCACTCATCTTCCGTCCTGGCGTCGAGCCGCCGGTCCAGCGTGTGGAGGTCGACCTCAAGGATGAAGACGCCGTCAAACAGGTCAATGAAGTCCGAGAAGTTCCTTGAACCCCCGCAGAAGTAGGTGACCGTCTGATCCCTATTGGCGACGAGGGCCCTTACTCTGTCCACGTCCCAGATGTGGTGCTCGTGGGCGAGTCCTTCCATCGGTTCACCCGTTGCCGGGTCGCCCTGGTAGGCCAGATCGGTGTCTCCATTGATGGCGTGGTAGCCGCGCCGTCGCAGTTCTTTGCAGACTGAGGTCTTGCCGCTGCCGGAAACGCCTTCGATCAGGTAGTTCTTGACGCCCATTTGCGCGATGGTAACAAACCGCTGTACGTGCGGGGGGCGTTGTCGCGGAGGTTGCCGTCGGGGCTTGCTCCTGGGCGCCGAGTGGCATAGAAGAGACCTATGGGTACGGGTCAGGACCTGCTCGCGGGGCGCGTCGCGGTCGTCACCGGTTCGTCGCGTGGGCTGGGCTTTGCGATGGCCGGTCTGCTGGGTCGTCACGGCGCTTCGGTGGTTCTGGCGTCCAGGTCGGACGCCGATGTCGCGGCTGCCGTCCAACGGCTGCGGGCCGACGGCGTCGAGGCGTCCGGCCTCCGCTGCGACATGGGAGAGTTGGCCGATGTCGAGGCGCTGCGTGAGGAGGCTCTCGCGCACGGGATGCTCGACATCTGGGTCAACAACGCCGGCGCCTCCGGCGTGTTCGGACCCACCGCGTCCACGCCGGTCGAGGATTTCGCGCGGGTGGTGCGCACGAACATCCTCGGCACGTTCCACGGTTCCCGGGTCGCTCTGCCGGTGTTCCTCGGCCAGGGCCACGGTGACCTCGTCAACGTGTACGGCCAGGGTGACCGGGGACCGGTGGCGCTGCAGAACGCCTACGCGTCGAGCAAGCGCTGGGTCCGCCAGTTCACCGAAACGCTGCGCGCCGAGACCAAAGGCACCGGCGTCCGGGTACACGGTATGAACCCGGGTCTGGTCATCACCGACCTGCTCGGGCGCGTCACGTCCCAGCGGGGGTACCAGCAGCGCCTCGGCGGACTGCAGGTCGTCGTCGGCCTGTGGGGCCAGACCCCGGACGTCGCCGCTGAACCCCTGCTCCGCCTCATCACCTCCGACGCCCCCGAGTTCCGGGACCTGACCGCGGCGACCCTGGTAGGACGCGGCATACGCAACGTGCTGGCCGGACGCCTCCGCCGCCGCAACCGGATGCCAATGAACGTCACCGTCCTGGACGCGCACCCCTGAACCGTCCCACGAGTGGGACGGCGCACGAGCGCACCGAACCGGGATCGACCGCTCCCTCGGCGGCATGGGAGCGCGTGTTCCGGACCTCTCCTGGTGAGCGGTGGGGCCAGAGTGCTCATGGTCACGTGCGGGTTGGGGGGGCAAGCTGTCGCCGGGTGTCTCGGTATTCTGCCGGGGCCCGACGGAGAGTCTGATGCCCCTGTTTGTCGCGGCCCATCTCTTGAAGATCTCGGACGATGGCGCGGGAAGGCGGCCTGAGGAGCTCCGGGCCAACCTGGAGGAGGCGCAGTGCTCAGCAACAACAGAATCTCGGCAGTGCTTTGCAGCACCGACCTGGACCGCAGCCAGGAGTTCTACGAACACACGGTCGGAATGACCCTTTCACCGGAGACAATCCCGAACCATTTGCTCTTCGAGGGGGCGGACGGAACGTCGCTGCTTGTCTACGGTCGGCCCGGCCCGAACCAGGCCAACCACACCCAGGTCCGCTTCTGGACGAGCGATGTCGAGGTCACCGTCGCGGAGCTACTGGCTCGCGGGGTCGTGTTCGAGGACTACGACTTCCCGGCCCTGAAGACTGTGGACCACGTGGCAACGACCGCCGGCATTGGCAAGTCCGCCTGGTTCAAGGACCCCGATGGCAACATTCTCGCCCTGTTTCAACCGGCAGCAGCCACAGCCTGAGTTCCCATAGCTCGGCGCACTGCCCGGCACGGGGCGCCAGCAGGATCAGCGCCTCCGGGCTCCTCAGCGAAATCCCTGGTGAACACGCTGAAAGTGCTTGTCGGAACACAGCTCGGAACCGGCCTGGGTGAGCAGTTTCAGTCCTGTCAGCCCGACCATGCGGAAAGCCGCTCCGACTAGGGTAAATGCCCGAAGTCGGAGTGGCTCTCCTGCTCGTGCATACACGTGGCTCACGAGGGCGCCCGCCAAATGGTTGCTGGCTTGGAGTCTCGACGCCAGCACAGCCGATCGCTGCAGATGGGACATGCCGCGGAGTTACTTGCCGGCTCTGGAGCCGGATCGGGCCCTACCGGATTACAGCCTGATCCCCCTGCATACCGATTTCATAACGGCTGCAACCCCCAACTGCGCTCCCACAAGGCTGGTAGCACCAGCTGCCGGGACTCGCGCAAATGTCCACACGCGATGAAGCATTGCGTTCGCGTGCTAGATTTCGCGGCTATGGACGGCTCGCCGCCCGTCGGAACATCGCGCTTCGGGAAGTAGGACCTGCATGGCAGAGACCGGTGTGGTGGAACCGCGCGAGGCTGTCGATGCACGCGATGGCGCGGTCGAGATCATCGGACGCACGCCCTGGGAGATCACCCGCTCCCGGCTGGGCCGCGACAAGGGGACGCTGATCGCCCTTGGTGCCGCGATTTTCTTCATCGTCCTGGCCCTGATCGCCCCCGTTCTCACCCACTTCGGCGTGATCGATCCGTACAGCTCCCACATCAACCTGCTCGGCGGCCTCGGTTCGCTGCCGACCGGTCCGATGGGTGGCGTTTCGGCCCAGCACTGGATGGGCGTCGAGCCCGGCACCGGCCGCGACATCTTCTCCCGGGTCGTCGCAGGCCTCACCGTCTCCCTTGTGGTTGCAACGCTGGCCGTGCTGGTCTCGGTCGTCATCGGCACGATCATCGGCATCATCTCCGGTACCGCCGGTGGTCGCGTCGACTGGTTCTTCTCCCGCGTGGTCGACTTCGTGCTGAGCTTCCCGCAAACGCTGATGCTGATCGCCCTCTCGACCATCGTGATCGACATCCTGCAGGCCGCAATGGGAACCGACCGCACGCCCGCGTCGATGGTCTTCATGATTCTTGTGATGGGCTTCTTCGGCTGGCCCTACTTCGCCCGCATCATCCGCGGCCAGGTGCTCTCGCTCAAGGAGCGCGAGTTCATCGAGGCCGCCAGATCGCTCGGCGCGAGCCCCCGCCGGATCTACTTCAAGGAGCTGCTCCCGCACCTGTGGGCGCCGATCCTGGTTTACACAACGCTGATCATGCCGCAGAACATCGCAACCGAAGCCGCGCTCGGCTTCCTCGGCGTCGGCATCCAGGCGCCCACCCCATCGTTCGGGTCGATCCTCAACGACTCCGTGCACTACGCCACGTCCGATCCGGCGTACTTCATTTTCCCTGGTGTGACCTTGTTCCTGGTCGTCTTGTCGTTCAACCTCCTCGGTGACGGCTTGCGGGACGCCCTCGACCCCAAGGCCGACCGCCAGTGATGTACCCACCCCGAATAGATCTCCGCACCTACGAACAAAGGAGAGCGCCCATGCAGCGCACAAGAATCGTCGCCGTCCTGGCGACAACCATGGGACTGGCCCTTGCGGTCAGCGCCTGTGGGTCGAATACCACTCCCAGTGCCACGACCTCGGCTGCAGGCCCCGCCTCCGCTGGTGGGACGCTGAGCATCCTCATGGGCACCGCCACAGAGCACTGGGATCCCCAGCGCGTCTACGTCGGTGTCAACATCGAGGCCGGCAACCGCCTGTTCACCCGTACCCTGACCACTTTCGGCCCGGTTGCCAAGGACGGCGACGCTGCGACGTTGGTCGCCGACGCCGCCACCGACACCGGCACCGTCTCCGCGGACGGCAAGGAGTGGAAGTTCACCATCAAGGACGGCGTGAAGTGGGAGGACGGCAAGGCCGTCACCTGCGAGGACTTCAAGTACGGCATCTCGCGCACCTTCGCCGTTGACGTGATCACCGGTGGCCCGAACTACGCCATCCAGTTCCTCGACATCCCGAAGAACAAGGACGGCTCGTCCGCCTACGCCGGCCCGTACAAGAAGACCGGCCAGGACGCCTACGACAAGGCAGTCACCTGCTCCGTCACCACCATCACCTTCAAGATGGCGAAGCCGACCGGCGACTTCAACTCGGCAGCGACCATGACCGCTTTCGGCGCCTTCCGCGCCGACAAGGACCAGGGCGACAAGTCGAACTACGCGATCTTCTCCGACGGCCCGTACAAGCTCGACGGCACCTGGACCGCCAATAAGGGCGGCTCCTTCGTGCGCAACGACCAGTGGGACCCCAAGACCGATACGATCCGCAAGGCGCTGCCGGACAAGATCACCTGGGACGAGTCGCTGACCCAGGAGACCGAGTACGAGCGCCTCATCGCCGGCCAGGGTGACGACGCCAACGCCATCACCTTCGACCAGGCCCCGGTCACCGCGCTCGCCAACGTCGAGGGCGGCGCTCCTGGCCGCAACACGATCGTCGCTTCGCCGTACACCCGTTACCTGACGTTGAACTTCAAGTCCAAGGTGATGAGCAACATCAAGGCCCGCGAAGCCCTCGCCCTTTCCACGGACCGCAGCGCCTACGTTGCTGCCGCTGGTGGCGACACCGTCGTGAAGGCAACCAACTCGCTGATCAACCCA
>JADGPA010000189.1 GCA_017882685.1 Propionibacteriaceae bacterium
GGCGATGGAACCGGTCCCCCTCCCCGATGATCACCGTCATGCGCAGGGCGCTTCCGGTAAGGCTCATCATGTGCTCCTCGTCGCCGTTGACTGAGGCGTGGGTTCGTGCGGTCAGCCCGGAGGCGGCTGATATGTCAGCGCCGTGACATCGGTGCCCCCGTCGTCTCGATGGACAGAGTCTAGACGGCAGGGGGAAGTGCAACCAGCTCCCCACGACCGAAACACCTCACCTCGAGATCTACGGTGACACCATCGTGAGTTCCGGTCTGCAGGCACCGATTTCCCGGCAGGGTTCCGGGAAGACTACAGGTCGTAGTACAACTCGAACTCGTGCGGGTGCGGCCGAAGGTTGATCGGCAGGATTTCCTGGGTGCGCTTGTACTCGATCCAGGTCTCGATCAGGTCCTCCGTGAAGACGCCACCCTCGGCCAGGTAGGAGTGGTCGGCCTCCAGAGCGTTGAGCACTTGTTCCAGCGAGCCGGGCACCTGAGGAATGGCGGCATGCTCCTCGGGTGGCAGTTCGTACAGGTCCTTGTCGATCGGCGACGCCGGCTCGATCCGGTTCTTGATCCCGTCCAGGCCGGCCATCAGCATCGCGGAGAACGCCAGGTACGGGTTGCAGGACGGGTCCGGCACGCGGAACTCGATGCGCTTGGCCTTCGGGGACGTGCCGGTGACGGGCACCCGCACGCAGGCGGATCGGTTGCGTGCCGAGTAGACTAAGTTCACGGGAGCTTCGAAGCCTGGCACGAGGCGGTGGTAGGAGTTGACTGTCGGGTTCGTGAAGGCCAGCAGCGAGGGCGCGTGGTGGAGGAGTCCGCCGACATACCAGCGTGCGATGTCGGACAGACCGCCGTAACCGCGCTCGTCGTAGAAGAGCGGCTGGCCGTCCTTCCACAACGACTGATGACAGTGCATCCCGGAGCCGTTGTCGCCGAACAGCGGCTTGGGCATGAACGTCACCGTCTTTCCGTTCACCCAGGCAACGTTCTTGATGACATATTTGAATGTCATCATCTGGTCCGCGGCCGCCAGTAGGGTCGAGAAGACATAATTGATCTCCGCCTGCCCACCTGTGCCGACCTCGTGGTGGGACTTCTCGACCTGGATGCCAACCCCGGAGAGGGCGTTGACCATCGTGTCCCGCAGGTCGGCGTAGTGGTCCATCGGCGGCACCGGGAAGTAGCCCCCCTTGTACCTGGGCTTGTATCCGCGGTTGCCGCCGACCTCGGCCCGCCCGGTGTTCCAGGCGCCCTCGATCGAGTCGATGTGGTAATAGCCCTCGTTCTGCTTTGTTTCGAACCGTACGTCGTCGAAGATGTAGAACTCCGCTTCCGGCCCGAAGTAGCTGGTGTCAGCGATCCCTGTGGAGGCGAGGTACGCCTCCGCCTTCGCCGCGACGTTACGCGGATCCCGGCTGTAGGGTTCGTCGGTGAACGGGTCGACAATACTGAAGGTCAGGTTCAGGGCCTTCTCCACCCGGAATGGGTCCACATATGCCGTCTTCGGGTCTGGCATCAGCTTCATGTCGGACTCATGGATGGCCTGAAAACCACGGATCGACGACCCGTCGAACATCAAGCCTTCGGCGAACTGCTCGGCACCGAATGCGCCAACAGGAACGGTGAAATGCTGCATGACACCAGGGAGATCGCAGAACCGCACATCGATGAAGCGGACGTTCTCGTCCCTGATGAACGTGAGAACCTCGTCGGCGTTGCTGAACATCTGGGCTCCTTGATGAGGACGCGATCACGGCAGAAGCTGCCTGGAAGGGCAAGCGGTCCCACGGCAGATCAGACACAGCGAATCGGGCAACGCCGTCGCCTCCGTCACCGCGCGCCTGCGCAGTCGGCAAGGGCAACTGCGGGAGCGCCTCGCCGGGAGGTCACGAGAGCCAGATCCGTTAGCGGTTGTGTGGGCGGCCTACCTCCTTCCCTGGCGGGACAAGGTAGACGCCATCATCCACACCACCTCGGCACTGAGACGGTTGGCTAACGCGGGCATCATCGCGTGAGCCCAGCCTACGGGGAGCCAGCGGGTCGGCGCCGCGTAATCCTTGTTACATCGATGGAGCGCCGGGCAGCCTGAGGCGGCGTCTGCGCTGGACGCCGACCCGGCGATGTGTAACCGTCGGCACGCACCCTTTGACGTGACCGGCGATGGGGCTCGCCAACGACAACCGCGGCTTCGGCCGATGACGGTCCCTGGGTACGCACGAGTGCGGAGGGAGCGCGCGGTGTCCCAGGTGTCCGATCACATCACTCATGCTGCGGTGAGGCCAGCCCCTGGGGTTGCCGGCGGCCCGCTACCCCAGTACGTGTCCGTGCTGTTCGAGCGACCGGACGAGACGGCGAGAGTCGACCCGTCCGCCGAGCCGGACTACTTCCGCGACCTCAACCTCGACCAGGTCGTGACCACGATCATCGCGGGTCGGGACGAGTAGGACCTCGCCCCCTTCTTCCGGCAGCGACTGGGTTCCGCGAGCTCGGTCCGGTTCCGGCAGGCCATCTTCGCAGACCTGGACGGCACGCCCCTGGCGACGGCCGTGACCAGGTTCGCGGACCGGCTGCGACGCGTCCGCCGGCAACTACACCTGGCCTCGACGCTGCGCTACCCCCTGCAGCGGCAGGCGTGGTTCCTCGCGGCCGCGCAGGACTACGCGACGGCGGCCTGCGCGGTCAGGAACTGCTGCCAGGTCGGGCCAGATCGGCGCGGCGCGGGATCGAGCCGTTCGGCCTTCAGGATCGCCCACACCGTCGATGCCCCGAGCCGGTGGCCCAGACCGGCCAGCTCGCCATGGATGCGCCGGTATCCCCAGGCCGGGTTCTCCGAGGCCAGGCGTTTCACCAGGGCCCGCACCCCGCCGGGGGTCGACGGCGACCCGGTGGCCGGGCCGCCGTGGTAGTCCACCGCCAGGTGACCAGACGCCGATGCCAGCCCAGGATCGTCCCCGGCGTGACGAGCATGCCGAGCCATCGGGCCGGTGGCAGCCGAAGTGCGAGCACCGCGATGACCGCCCGGTCCGCCCACGTCAACCGCGGCCGTCCCACCTGCCGCTGCAACACCGCGACCTGATGACGCAAGACGAGGATCTCGACGTCCTTCGCCGCATCCGAACGGGCCAACAACGCCAGTCCACCGACCAGGCGACGAGCGATCAGGTATCCAAGCCGCAACCCCATCCACCGATCATGCCAGCCTGACCGAACCGGCAAAACCCCAGCTCAACGGCTGCGCACCGAGTTTCGGGCACCCACATGCCCGCCACGATCCGGGTGACCTCTTGCACGGCACCGAGCTCGCCGAAGGCCGCGACGCGACGCGGCGCCGGTTGCCGGAAGCTACCGCCGCCTTCCTGGCCGCCAGCCGCCAGTACCAGCTGTCGGCGATCCGCCGCGCACGGCGCGTCACCGCGGTCCTGGCCACCATACTCGTGGTGGCGCTCGCCGCCACAAGCTTGGCCTGGTGGCAGCGGGAAACCGCGATCACTGCGCAGCAGGTCGCCTGTCGCGTCAGCTCGCCGCGCAGTCCACCGCGCTCGTCGACCTCGACTACCACCTGGCCGCCCTGCTCAGTGTGCAGGCGTACCGGACCAACCCCACCGCCGAGGCACTGCGCAGCCTGTACTCCGCTGTCGCTCGCCCACTGCTCCGCAGACTCGTCGGCCATACCCAGGCCGTGGAATCGGTGGCGGTCAGCCCGGACGGGCGCACCCCGGCCACCAGCAACACACCCGCACGGTACAGCTGTGGGACGTGGCCCCGTACAGCGGTGACGGTCGGTCGGTGTCAGTTCCGGCAGGTACTTCGCGCAGACACCCACCCCTCTGCCGTCGCTCGGCGAGCCAGACCTTCAACACCGCCACCGTGCCCGGGAGCAGTGGGGTCCGGCGCTCCTTGGGCCCTTGCCGACGCAGTGCACCTGCGCTGCGCGGCCGAGGTCGATGTCGGCGCAGGTCAAGGTGATCAGTTCGGACACGCGCAGCCCGGTCTGGACGGCGAGCAGGGACATGGTGTGGTCGCGCTGGCCTGTCCAGGTGAATCGATCGCAGGCGGCTGGCAGGGCTTCGGTCTCGGGCTCGGTCAGGTAGGTGACCAACTGGCGGTCGAAGCGTTTGGCCCGGACGGCCAGCACGCGTTGGATCGACGCGGCATGCTCGGGATGATGTAGCGCGGCGTAGGAGAACAGCCCGGGGGCCTCGGTCGGGAACCGAAATTCTGACCGGCGCGCTCGAGGTAACAGTGCGTGACCCTTCAGGTCGGGGCCCCAACGCCAGACTCACTCTCGGGCTCGAACGTCCCAGACAACGTTCGGCGTCGACAGGCGGCCCGACACCATCTTCACGCCAGCGAGGCGTCCCCGGTAGGAAGACTCGCTCACTCAACGGGGTGCAGGTGAGCGTCCCCGCAGGTGACCTGCATGGCAACCCGCGGTCGACGACCTCGACAGTCTCGTTCTCAACCAAAGTGGCGCAACGAGATACTTGCGCCCGACGATAGTTAGCGTTCGATAAATTCACGCCCGGCGGCCGGTCGGCCGCCGGGCGAAGGCCGGCGTCAGCCGACCGCGTCGGCCAGCCGCGCGATGAGTTCGGCGCGGGTGGCGATCCCGAGCTTGGTGTAGACGTGCCGGAGGTGGTACTCGACGGTCTTCGGGCTGAGGAACAGCGCGGCCGCCGCCTCCCGCGTCGTCCGCCCTTCTGCGAGCTGCAGCGCGATCTGCAGCTCCCGCGGCGTCAGCAGGGCGGTGTCGTCACCACCGCGCCGTGCCAGAGTCTCACCGGTGGCGCGCAGCTCGGTCACTGCGATGTCCGCCCAGGGATGCGCGCCCAGCCGGTCGAAGATGTCCAGCGCCGAGCGCAACTGCGGCCTGGCATCGGCACGGCGGCGCACCCGCCGCAGCCGGGAGCCGTAGGCGAGCCGGCTGCGGCCCTCCTCGAAGACGTCGAGCGTGCGAGCGTGCAACGAGAACGCCGTCGCGAAGCACTCGTCCAGCTCCGCCGGCGGGCAGAGCAGGCCACGGAGCCGGGCAGCCCGCGCCCTGGCCCAGGGCAGCCCCTTGGCGTCCGCCCTCGCCGCGTACTCGAAAGCGAGCGCGCGCGCCGCCTCCTCCTGCCCGGACCGCAACAGCGCCTCCGCCAGTTCCGGCGTCGGCCACAGGTCGGGATCGCGCAGGTCGATCTCGGTTAGGAACCGGGTCAGCCCGGAGAGCCGCCGCTCCGCAGCGGCGACGTCACCAGCAGCGAGCGCCAACTCACCCAGCGCGTACTCGGCCCAGACCCGGGCGATGTTGATCGGCTGCGCCCGGCACAGGTCCAGCGCCTCCCCCGCGTGCCGGCGGCAGTCGTTCGGACGCCCGGACCGGGCCTCCAGCCAGGCCAGCCCGGCCAACGAGATCGCGAGCACCGAGGTGTGGCCGAGCTCGCGAGCGAGCGCGATCGACTCCCCGTAGTCGGCCTCGGCGCTGGCCCAGTGGTCGGTCGTCGCGCCGTCCCGGGCGATCGTGAACAGCAGCGTCGGCAGCGTCCCCACC
>JADGPA010000005.1 GCA_017882685.1 Propionibacteriaceae bacterium
CCTGATCGCCCTCTCCGTGGATTCGATCTGCTGGGCGCTGGCCTACCTTGTGCTGCTCCTCGGCACCCTCACCGTGCTGTCCGGGTTCAACCCCGAGCCCCGGTCGGTGGCGCTGGTGCTGTGGACGGTGACCTTCGTCGGCGTCTTCGTCGTTGTGCCGCTCCTTGCAGACGGGTCGACCCCGGGACAGGCGCTGCTGGGCCTCGCCGTGCGACGCGCGGACGGCGAGCCGGGCACGTGGTGGCGCTACCTGCTCCGCGAGGCCCTGGTGCTGTGGCCGGTGGTGGTGGTCCCCGTGCTGGGGGAGGCTGTTGACGAGATCCTGCCCGACGAGCCGGGCTGGACGCTCGCGGCTGTGTTCGGCATGCCGCTGGCCTGGTTGTTCGTCCTCGGCCTCGTCGCGCTGGCACGCAGCGACCGCCGCTCCGTGCCGGACCTCCTGGCCGGCACGCGGGTCGTGCTCGGCGCGGACTTACACTCGTCAGGTTCGACAGTGAAGGGAATCTGATGCGGGTATTGGCCGCGATGTCCGGGGGAGTGGACTCCGCCGTGGCCGCGGCACGCCTGGTGTCCGAGGGCCACGAGGTGGTCGGGGTGCATCTCGCGCTTTCCAACAACGCTGAGGCCTATCGCAGTGGCGCACGCGGCTGCTGCTCGCTGGAGGACTCCCATGACGCCCGCCGGGCCGCGGACGTGCTCGGCATCCCGTTCTATGTCTGGGACTTCGCGGAGCGCTTTGCCGACGATGTGGTCGCCGACTTCGTCAACGAGTACGCGGCCGGTCGCACGCCGAATCCCTGCCTTCGCTGCAACGAGAGGATCAAGTTCGCGGCCGTCCTCGAGCGCGGCCGGGCCCTCGGCTTCGACGCCGTCGCCACCGGGCACTATGCCCGGGTCGAGCGGGACGGCGACCGGGTCTGTTTGTACCGCTCGGCCGAGCCGGCCAAGGACCAGTCCTACGTGCTGGGCGTGCTGGACGCCGACCAGTTGCGCTACTCGCTGTTCCCACTTGGAGCAGACACGTCGAAGGCCGAGGTACGGGCCGAGGCGGCCGCCCGCGGGCTGCTGGTGGCGAAGAAGCCCGACAGCCACGACATCTGCTTCATCCCCACCGGCGACACCGCCGGCTTCCTGCAGTCCCGGCTCGGCAGGCGCACCGGCGACGTGGTGGACGAAGACGGCGACGTCGTCGGGGCGCACGCCGGATCGCACCAGTTCACGATCGGCCAGCGACACGGTCTGCACCTGTCGGTGCCGGCAGCCGACGGTCGGCCGCGGTACGTGCTTGGCATCGACCCGGTGGCCAACCGCGTGGTGGTGGGGCCGAAGGAGGCGCTGGCCGTGCGGATGATCGACGGGATCCGTCCCAGCTGGACCGAGCAGCCGGTGACGGGTGCCTGGACCGGCATTGTGCAGGTGCGGGCACATGGCGAGGCGATGCCGGCGACGATCGAGGCACGCGCGGACGGCGTGCACATCGAGCTCGACCAGCCCGCCTTCGGCATCGCGCCCGGCCAGGCCGCGGTCTACTACGACGGCGAACGGGTGGTCGGCAGCGCCACCATCTCGGCAACGGCGTCCTGATGGTCTCCTTCAGTGGTGTCGGGTCCCTGCCCGGCACCGACTTCGCCGCAGCAGCGCGCCTGACCTTCGACAAGGTCGCCCTCCCATACCTGCCAGAACTGCCGGCCCGTGGCCCATGGGCCCAGATGATCGGACGCGGCCTCGGCCTGCCGTCCGGCCTGCCGGCGGAACTCGCCGCCGGTGAGTGGCGGCTGGCTGACACCCCCGGCGTCGACCAGCGACGTGCCCGCGCCACCTGGCGCGATGACCTGGACCGCCTCGACGAGGTGGCAGATGGCTACACGGGGCGCTTCAAGGTGGCCGTCACCGGCCCGTGGACCCTGGCAGCGGCCACCGGGGTCGCCCACGTGGGACGCGTCCTGGCCGACGTCGGAGCCCGTCGTGACCTCGCGCAGTCGATCGCAGAGGCGGTCGGTGAGTTACTGGCAGACCTCGCCCGCCGGTTCCCGGGTGTCGAACTGATGCTGCAGGTCGACGAGCCGTCGCTACCTGCGGTGGCAGCCGGCGCCGTCCCGACACCGGGGGGCTTCTTTCGCCACCGAGCTGTCGACCTGCCCGAGCTCTGTCGCGCGCTCGGCTGGATTACCGCCGAACCCGCTCGTCACGGCCTTGCGGTTGCCACCATCCTGCACAGCTGCGCACCCTGGCGCGACGGTGCCTGGCCACTGCAGTCGCTGGTAGGGACGGACTCGACCGGGGCGGGGTTCGGTGCCATCTCGCTCGACCTCGACCAGCTGACCGACCCGGACTTCGATGCGCTCGCCGGAGTTGTCGACGACGGAGCCGCGCTGTACCTCGGTTGCCTGCCGACCGTCGGTGAGGTCAGGCCGCTACCGGTGGACGCTGTGCGCCGCCGCGTCCTGACTGCGCTGGATCGCATCGGCGCCCCGGTGACCGATCGGCTCATCATCACCCCGGCCTGCGGGCTCGCCGGCTGGATGCCGGGCGAGGTCAGCCGCGCCTTCGACGTGCTCGCAAAGGCCGCCGACCAGGTGGACGACGCCCTCGCCTGACTGCCCCCGCCTCCAACTTGTCAGAATCTCGTGCGCCCATAGCCGAATGAGATTCTGACAAGTCGGTGGCGATCAGCGGACCACCTCGTAGCGGGCGGCAAGGAACTCTCCGCTGGTCGCCGTCTCCAGGCAGCGCAGTTCGACGCGACGGGGCAGAAGCGGCTTGCCGGACCCCAGCGTGACCGGGGCGATGTTCACGATCACCTCGTCGAGCAGGCCAAGGTCGAAGAACTGGCCGGCAAGGTCGCCGCCGCCGACCACCCAGATGTCGCGTCCGCCCGCCGCTGCCACCAGTTCGGTGTGCACTTGTGCGACCGGGGACGCTGTCGCGCGGACGTCGGCGCCGGGCCAGGCAGGCAGATCGTGGTGGGTGAAGACCCAGCACGGCTGGCCGTATGTCCACGGCTGGGTCTCTGCGCCCGACTCATCGTGGCAGGCCCGGTACACCCACTCGTAGGTGTGGGCGCCCATGCACAACGAGCCGATGTCGGCGATGAACGCCGCGTAGTCGAGCGGCCCGTCCTTCCCGACGTCGCGGGTCACGAGCCAGTCCAGCGAATGGTCGTCCGTGGCGATGAAGCCGTCGAGAGTGGTGGCGGTGTAGAACACGGTTCTGGCCATGGAAGGCAGTCTTCGCCGCCGTCCGGAGGGGCTGTCAAGGCGGGCGTCAGGTGCTCGCTGTACATTTCGGGCCATGACTGACGACGCTGATCGCGCCCGACATGCGGACCTGAGCGCCCAGATCACCGACCACCGTGCGCGGTACTACCTACGGGACGCCCCGGTGGTGTCCGACGCCGAGTTCGACGCACTGATGCGGGAACTCCAAGAGCTCGAGGAGCGGCTCCCGGAACTCCGGACGCCGGACAGTCCCACCCAGCAGGTCGGTGGGGCACCGAGCACCACCTTCTCGCCGGTTGCCCACCTCGTGCCCCTGATGAGCCTGGACAACGTGTTCTCCTACGACGACCTCGACAAGTGGCTGGCTCGTGCCGAGTCGCTGGCCGGCGAGGACGTGGCTGCGTCCGGGTTCCTCTGCGAGTTGAAGATCGACGGCCTCGCCCTCGACCTGGTCTACCGCGACGGGCGACTGGCCAGCGCAGCCACCCGCGGCGACGGCACCGTCGGCGAGGACGTGACCGCCAATGTCCGCACGATCGAGGCGATCCCGGTCCAGCTGGCCGGTTCCGACATCCCGGCCGTCCTTGAGGTGCGCGGTGAGGTGTTCATGCGGCTGGAGGATTTCGCGACCCTGAATGCCGGGCTGATTGCCGCCGGCAAGGCGCCGTTCGCCAACCCCCGCAACTCCGCGGCCGGCTCGTTGCGCCAGAAGGATCCCAAGGTCACAGCACAACGACGGCTGCACTTCCTCGTTCATGGCATCGGGGAGTTCACCGGGCCCGCCCTCGACCGGCAGTCCCACGGCTACGAACTGCTGAGCGGCTGGGGCCTGCCCACGTCCGAGCATTACCGGATCTGCCGCAGCACCGCAGAGGTCAAGGACTACATCGCCCATTACGGCGAGCACCGGCACTCGGTGGAGCACGAGATCGACGGCGTCGTGATCAAGGTCGACGACCGCGCCCTCCAGAGCAGGCTGGGGAACACCTCGCGGGCCCCCCGCTGGGCGATCGCCTTCAAGTACCCGCCGGAGGAGGTCACAACCAAGCTGCTCGACATCCGGGTCAACGTCGGACGCACCGGTCGCGTGACGCCGTACGCGGTCATGGCACCGGTACTGGTCGCCGGCTCCACGGTGGAGATGGCCACCCTGCACAACGCCTCCGAGGTGAAGCGCAAGGGCGTGCTGATCGGCGACACGGTCGTGCTGCGCAAGGCAGGCGACGTGATCCCCGAGATCCTCGGCCCGGTGGCCGACCTGCGCGACGGCAGCGAACGCGAGTTCGTGATGCCCACCCACTGTCCGGCGTGCGGCAGCGAGTTGCGTCCGGAAAGGGAGGGCGACGCCGACATTCGGTGCCCTAACCAACGATCGTGTGGGTCCCAGCTGCGGGAGCGCCTGTTCCACCTCGCCTCCCGGCAGGCCCTCGACATCGAGGTGCTCGGCTGGCAGTCGGCCGACGCCCTGCTCAGCGCGGGGCTGCTCACCGACGAGGGCGACCTGTTCGACCTCACCGCGCAGAAGCTGGTGGACGCCGGCGTGTTCACGACGAAGGCCGGGACGCTGTCGGCGAACGGCAGGAAGCTGCTGGAGAACCTCGAACAGGCGAAGGCCGCGCCGTTCACGAAGTTCCTGGTCGCGTTGTCGATCCGTCACGTCGGCAAGGGCGTCGCCCCCGACGTGGCCGTGGCCTTCCCCAGCATCGACGCGCTGGAGAGCGCATCGGTCGAGGAGCTCAGTGCAGTCCCCGGCATCGGGCCGACGCTGGCAGCAGCGATCTCGGAATGGTTCGGCGTCGACTGGCACCGCGCGATCGTGGAGAAGTGGCGCGCTGCCGGCTGTCGGCTCGCCGCAGAGTCCGTCGAGCTCACCGGTGTCGCGCAGACCCTCGCCGGGTTGACCGTCGTGGTTACCGGCTCGCTGCCAGGGTTCACCCGTGACAGTGCGACAGCTGCGATCGAGACCCGGGGCGGCAAGGCTGCCGGCTCGGTCTCCACCCGCACCGACTTCGTCGTGGCGGGGGAAAGCGCCGGCTCGAAGTACGACAAGGCGGTGGCCCTCGGCGTGCCGATCCTGGACGCCGACGGGTTCGAGCTGCTGCTCGCCGATGGTCCGGACGCCGTTCGGTCCGGTCGTCTAGTCTGACGACGTGCCCGAAGGACTGAACTCCGACCTCAACCTGAACGTCGGCGCGCCACCGCGCGTGCGACCTCAGCTCGGGGAGTGGGGCCCGCAGGAGGTGTTGCCCACCCGCAAGAAGAAGCGCATGCGCTGGTGGACGATCCTCGCCGTTGTGCTCGTTGCCGCAGCCGTTTCCGGCTACGGCTACTGGATCTACACCCTGCTGAAGTAGCTAGATCACCAATGCGGTGAGGTGGCGCAGGCGTGCCAGCTCCGATTTCAGGAACTCCGGGCCGCCGCGCCGCGCGAGCACGATCGAGGCGTTGCTGCGGAACGGCGCAACGGCGATCAGGGTCTCACCCCAGCCGGTGAGCCAGCCGTCGGGCAGTTCACGGTCGCGCACGTCATCCAGCGAGCCCAGGGCCGTCACGCCGGCCCCGTCGAGGTCAGGGGCAAGGTCGGTCTGGGCCATCACCGTCCCGGTCACGCGGTCGATGAGCATCGCCCAGGTGACGCGGAACACCTCCGGTGCCTCACGGGTGAGGATTGCTTCTGCGTCCTCAGGCTGTTCGGTCATCGAGTTCAGGACGTCGACGTCGGACTGCAGCCCCCACGCCTCCGGATAGTGCGAGAGCCAGACCACCTCGACCCCTGCAACCGAGGCGCAGGCGGTGATGAGGGAGTCTGGTGCCGCGCCCGCGGGCATCTCGAGCATGAAGTCGTCGACGGCGTAGCCCTCGTACTTCTCCACGATCTCGACGGCGTTGATGTCGGCGCCCACGGTGCCCATGGCGGTCGCGACCGCACCGAGGGAACCGGGGCGGTCGGGCAGCACCACGCGCATCAGAAACACCCGGACAGTCTGGCGCATCGGTGTACAGCCACGTCAAATGGCCCGGTTAGTATGAGCATTCCCGCGGACGGTCCCCGTCCAACCCTGTGATGAGGAGCTCACCTTGGCTTTGACACCTGCCGACGTGGCCAGACTCGGGGAGTTGGCCCGGGTCCGGCTGACCGAAGAGGAACTGGTCCACCTGGCCCCGCAGCTGGATGTGATCCTTGCCTCGGTCGCCAGGGTGGCCGAGGTCGCAGGGGCCGATGTTCCACCCACGTCGCACGCACTGCCGCTGACCAATGTGTTCCGCGAGGATGTGGTCACCGAGTCGCTTGCGGCCGATGCTGTCCTCGCCGGCGCCCCGTCGGTGGAGGACGGCCGCTTCCGCGTGCCGCGGATCCTGGGGGAGGAAGTGTGAGCGAGCTGCTGCGCGCCGGTGCCGCCGAGCTGGCCGGACGGATCGCAACGGGTGAGGTGAGCGCCCGAGAGGTGACCGCTGCCCACCTCGACCAGATTGCGGGAGTCGACGACAGGATCAAGGCGTTCCTGTACGTCGACGGCAAGCGGGCCCTCGCGGCTGCCGACGCTGTCGACGCGAAGCGTGCAGCCGGCGAAGAACTCGGCCCGTTGGCCGGTGTCCCGTTGGCGATGAAGGACATCTTCACGATGAAGGGCGCCCCGACCACGTGCGGCTCCCGCATCCTTGAGGGCTGGGTACCGCCCTACAACTCCACGATCACCGACAAGCTGCTCGCCGCCGGAGTCGTGGTGCTCGGCAAGACCAACATGGACGAGTTCGCGATGGGTTCGTCCACCGAGAACTCCGGCTTCTTCACCACCCACAACCCGTGGGACAACACGAAGATCCCCGGCGGTTCCGGCGGGGGCTCGGCCGCTGCGCTTGCCTCCTTCGAGGCGCCGCTGGCGATCGGCACCGACACCGGAGGCTCGATCCGGCAACCCGCCTCCGTGACCGGGACGGTGGGAGTGAAGCCCACCTACGGAGCCACCTCCCGCTACGGCGTGGTCGCGATGGCGTCCTCACTCGACACTCCCGGCCCGTGTGCGCG
Source organism: Propionibacteriaceae bacterium (assembly GCA_017882685.1). Lineage (GTDB taxonomy): Bacteria > Actinomycetota > Actinomycetes > Propionibacteriales > Propionibacteriaceae > Propionicimonas. The sequence continues at coordinate 7,246 of JADGPA010000005.1, forward strand.
CACCGTGCTGGACGCAGCGCTGCTGCACCAGGTGATCGCCGGCTGGGATCCCCGCGATGCCACCTCGATCAACGCGCCCGTGCCCGACGTCGTCGCTGCCGCCCGGCACGCGGACGTTGCCGGCATGAAGATCGGGGTCGTCCGTGAATTCGGCGGCGAGGGCTACCAGCCCGGCGTCGAACAGCGGTTCGGTGAGGCGCTTGCCGTGCTCGAGGGTCTGGGTGCGGAGATCGTCGAGGTCTCCTGTCCGCACTTCGACTACGCCCTGGCCGCCTACTACCTGATCATGCCCAGTGAGGTGTCCAGCAACCTGGCCCGGTTCGATGCCATGCGCTACGGCCTGCGGGTGGGCGACGACGGCGTGAACAGCGTCGAGGAGGTCATGAACCTTACCCGCGGTGCCGGCTTCGGGGCAGAGGCCAAACGCCGCATCATCATCGGCACCTATGCGCTCTCCTCCGGCTACTACGACGCGTACTACGGCTCGGCGCAGAAGGTGCGCACCCTGATCACCCGTGACTTCGATGCGGCCTTCGCGAATGTCGACGTGCTGGTCAGCCCGACCACCCCGACGACGGCCTTCACCATCGGCGAGCGGGCCGACGACCCGCTGGCCATGTACAAGGCAGACCTGTGCACGATCCCGTCCAACCTTGCCGGCAACTGCGCGGCGTCCATTCCCTGCGGGCTGGCCGACGGACTGCCGGTCGGCTTCCAGGTGATGGCGCCCGCCCTCGCCGACGACCGGCTGTACCGGTTGGGTGCGGCCCTGGAGGCAGAACTCACCAGCCGCTGGGGAGGTGGCCTGCTCGACCAGTTGGCCGAGTCCCCGTCCGGTGCCTACCTGAACGTTGGGGGAGTGCGATGAGCAGCGCAGTTGTGGACTTCGACGATGCCCTAGCTGCCTTCGACCCGGTGCTCGGCCTCGAGGTGCACGTGGAGCTCAACACCGCGTCCAAGATGTTCTGCGGCTGTTCCACGGCGTTCGGCGCCGAGCCGAACACCCACACGTGCCCGGTGTGCCTCGGTCTTCCGGGCTCGCTGCCCGTGGTCAATGCCAAGGCCATCGAGTCGGCCATCCGGATCGGCCTAGCGCTGAACTGCAAGATCGCCGACTGGTGCCGCTTCGCCCGGAAGAACTACTTCTACCCGGACATGACCAAGGACTTCCAGATCTCCCAGTACGACGAGCCGATCGCCTTCGACGGCTGGGTCGATATCGACGTGGACGGCGAGACGTTCCGCATCGAGATCGAGCGCGCACACATGGAGGAGGACGCCGGCAAGCTCCTCCACCTCGGCGGCACCACCGGCCGGATCGGGGACGCCGAGTACTCGCTCCTCGACTACAACCGGGCCGGCACGCCGCTGATCGAGATCGTCACCAAGACCATCAGCGGCACCGGGTCCAAGGCTCCGCAGGTGGCCAAGGCCTACGTCTCCTTCCTGCGCGACCTGATGGTCAGCCTCGATGTTTCCGACGCCCGGATGGAGCAGGCATCGCTGCGCTGCGACGCGAACGTGTCGATCATGCCGAAGGGGACGACCACCCTCGGCCTGCGCACGGAGACGAAGAACGTGAACTCGCTGCGCAGCGTCGAGCGCGCCCTGCACCACGAGATCTGCCGGCAAGCGGCTGTGCTGTCCTCCGGCGGTCTGGTGCAGCAGGAGACCCGGCACTGGCACGAGGACGGCGGCTACACCACCTCCGGACGCCTCAAGTCCGACGCCGAGGACTACCGGTACTTCCCCGAGCCCGACCTGGTGCCGGTGGCGCCGAGCCGGGAGTGGGTAGAGGAGCTGCGTGCGACCCTTCCCGAGCTGCCGAACCTCCGCAAGCTGCGCCTGCAGGGTGACTGGGGCTTCACCGACCTGGAACTCCAGGACGTGGTCAACGCCGGAGCCCTCGACGTGATCGAGGCGACGGTCGCAGCGGGCGCGAGCCCGCAGGCAGCCCGCAAGTGGTGGCTGACCGAGCTCGCCCGCCGCGCGAACGAGGCCGGCGTCGAGCTGGCCGAGCTGGCCATCACCCCGGCCCAGGTGGCAGAGGTTCAGGGCCTCGTCGATGCTGGCACGGTCAACGACAAGCTGGCCCGCCAGGTCATCGAAGGCGTGCTCGCCGGCGAGGGCACCCCTGCGGAGGTCGTCGCGCGACGCAACCTCGCCGTGGTCTCCGACTCCGGTGAGCTGGCTGCCGCGGTCGACCGGGCGATTGCAGCCAACCCCGATGTCGTCATCCGTATCCGCGACGGCCATCTGCAGGCGGCCGGCGCACTGATCGGCGCGGTGATGAAGGAGATGCGCGGTCAGGCCGACGCCGCAGCCGTGCGCGAACTTGTGCTGGCGAAGCTTGCCTGACCCGAACGGCTCCCCGGAGCCCGCCGACGTCCCCGACGAGCGCGCGACCGGCTGGCCGCTCCCCGTCCCGGAGGATCCGGCGGAGCGTCGTCGTCGCCGCAGGCTGTGGATTGCAGCCGGGGTCTTCCTCGCCATCCAGCTGGTTGCCGTCTACCTTCCCGGCACCCCGGACGGCGGGCTGGAGCTGTCGTGGCTGCCCGGCGCGGACAAGTTGGTCCACGGGCTGATCTTCGCAATTCCGGTCTATCTTTTCGCCCGCCTTTCAGGGCGTGTCGGGTTGGTGGCCGGGCTGTTCGCCGTCCACGCTGTCGTCAGCGAGGTGGTCCAGTGGCGGTTCGTCCCCTATCGCGACGGGGATGTATGGGACGCCGTGGCCGACCTGGTCGGGATCGGACTCGCCGTGTTCGTCCTGCAGACAAAACCAATGACATGGAGGTGAGCTTTGCCGACCTCGGCAGTTGATCACCTCTCCCCAGCGTTCCCCGGACGGGCAGCCTGGGGCACGGCTGCGCGCCTGCGCGCCTGGCAGGTGGCTGCGCTGGCCCGCTATCGGGAGCTGTCGCCGATCGACTTCCTCGCCGTCGCCACCCCTGGAGCCGGCAAGACCACGTTCGCTCTTCGGGTCGCGACCGAGCTACTGGAGGCCCGCACGATCGAGCAGGTGATCGTGGTCACGCCCACCGAGCACCTCAAGGTGCAATGGGCGGATGCGGCGAGCAAGGTAGGCCTGCACCTGGATCCGGGCCTCGGCGGCAGCAAGCGGGGACGCTCGCGGCAGTTCCAGGGCCAGGCCGTCACCTATGCGGGCGTCGCAGCGGCAACGTTCGCCTACGAGGCGCGGACGGTGAACGCGCGCACCCTGGTGATCCTCGACGAGATCCACCACGCTGGTGATGCGCTGAGCTGGGGGGAGGCGGTTGCGCAGGCGTTCGCGCTGGCCACCCGCCGGCTCAGCCTCACCGGCACGCCGTTCCGCTCCGATGCCACGCCGATCCCTTTCGTGACCTACGCAGAGGACGCCGACGGCACCCGACGGTCAGTGGCCGACTACACCTACGGCTACGCAGAGGCCCTCGCCGACCACGTCGTGCGTCCGGTCGTCTTCCTTGCCTACGGGGGCGGCATGCGCTGGAAGACCCGGGCCGGTGACGAGCTGGCCGTGAATCTGGGCGAGCCGACGAGCAAGGACATCACCGCCCAGGCGTGGCGCACAGCGCTGGACCCGGCAGGGGACTGGATGCCGGCCGTCCTTGCCGCAGCGGACAAGCGACTGGAAGAGGTGCGCCGGCACGTGCCGGATGCCGGGGGGCTGGTGATCGCCAGCGACCAAAGACAGGCCCGCGCCTATGCGCGGGCCCTGGCAACGATCACCGGCGAGAAGCCGACGCTTGTGCTGTCCGACGACCCCGGCGCCAGCCGTCGGATCGAGGCCTTCGCCGAGTCGCCTGACCGGTGGGTGGTGGCCGTCCGCATGGTGTCAGAAGGGGTCGACGTGCCGCGGCTGGCCGTAGGGGTCTACGCCACAGCCACCTCGACCCCGCTGTTCTTCGCTCAGGCTGTGGGCCGCTTCGTGCGCAGCCGGCGTCGCGGCGAGCTGGCCAGCGTCTTCCTGCCGACCGTGCCGATCCTGCTGGCCCACGCCGGCGCCCTGGAGCGACAGCGCGACCACGTGCTCGGACGCCCGAAGCACGCCGACGACCTGTGGGAGCCGGAGGAGGCGTTGCTCGCAGAGGCCAATCGCACCCGCACCTCCCCCGAGTTCGAGGGTGAGCGGGAGACGCTGGAGGCCAACGCCGTCTTCGACCACGTGCTCTTCGATGCCCGCGCCTACGGGATGCAGGCCGAGCCGTCCAGTCGCGACGAGGCCGATTACCTGGGCCTGCCCGGCCTGCTGGAGCCCGACCAGGTGGCGACCCTGCTGGCCGATCGGCAGCGCCGGCAACTGGCCCGCACCTCCCGCAGGGAGCGCCGCGAGAAGGTGCCGGAGGAACTGAGCCTCTTCCGGGCCCTCGAGGGAAGCCGCCGCGAACTCAATGGCATCGTCGCGCAGGTCGCGCGGGTGCGGGGCGTGCCGCACAGCCACATACACGCAAGGCTGCGCCGCTCTGCCGGCGGCCCGTCACTGGCCCAGGCCACCACAGAGCAGGTGGAGGCCCGGATCAGGCTGGCAAGGGAATGGCTGGTCGTCGCCTAGAGGCAGATCGTTGCGGGTCACCCGCGGGAGTCCAGGCCGGCAACGGGATCCCGTTCAGGCCTCAGGGGCCTCGCCACTACTCCGACGCTCCAGGTAGTCGCGGTCGAAGAAGCGTGGCAGGTCTTCTCCGCCCCGTCCGTCTGCCGGCTCCTCCGCAGGCCCGTCGGTCCCTTCCTCCTCCGAGCCGTCGGGAGTGTTGTCCCACTTGGCCGGGTCGAATGCCCGGTTGCGTCCCAGCACCGTGTTGCGGTCCAGCACCTGGGGTTCGGGCGGGGGCACAAGCCGTCGCGGCTCCGTCCGGGTCCGCGGTGCCCCCGACGCGTCCCCTGCCTGCGAAGGACGGGTGCGCAGGCGCGTCCACCAGAAGACACCCACCGCGGCCAGCGCGACAACGACGCCGATGACGAGCGCCTCCATATGACTCCCTCCTCCCGCCGGTTCGTATACGCTACGCGACCCCGTTTCCGGGCGCGAGGCCCAGGCTCCTTGCGTGAACGGCCGCCTCGGTCTAGGAAGGAACAGGTGACCACGAGGACGAAGCCGGAGGGCGAACGGATCGCCGAGGCTGCCCGGGACGTCCTGCGGACCAATGACACCGGCACCTTGGTGAGAGCCGCACCGAACCTGTACCCACACCAGTGGAGCTGGGACGCTGCCTTCGTCGCGATCGGCCTTGCGACGTTCGACATTCCGCGGGCATTGGCGGAGCTCGAACACCTCCGCAGGGCCCAGTGGAGATCCGGCATGATTCCGCACATCGTCTTCTCGGCCGAGTCCGGCTACTTTCCCGACGCTGCCCGCTGGCGGACGGCGGACCTGAGCCCACCGGGGGTGGCGACCTCGGGAATCTGCCAACCGGCGGTGCACGCCATCGCCCTGCTGAGGATCCGGCAACGCGCGGCCGGCGGCCCTCACGAGGCAGCGGTGCTGGACTATCTCGGGCGCACTTTCGACTCCTGGCTGTCGTGGCACCGCTGGTTGCACGACGTGCGCATGGCCGATGGCTCGGGTCTTGTGACCATCCACCACGGCTGGGAGTCCGGCATGGACAACTCGCCGCGGTTCGATGCCCCGTACGCCCGCGTGCAACCGGGGGAGCTGGAGCCCTTCGTGCGCACCGACACGACCGTTGTCGCCGATGTCGGGCAGCGTCCCACCGACCGGGAGTACGCCCGCTACCTGTGGCTGGTGCAACAGCTGGCCGACGTCGGCTACCGCGATGTCGAGGCGGATGCCGTGTGCGACTTCGCCGTCAAGGACGTGTTCGCCTCCGCGGTCTTCGCCGTCGCCTGCGACGACCTTGCTGCGATTGCTGACGAGCTCGGTCGCGAACCGGAGGCGCGCACTCTGCGCGGTTGGGGACGTGCCTCCGCGGAGGCGGTGGACGCGACCATCGATCCGGCCACAGGGCTCGCCTGCGACGTCGACCTGCGCGCCGACACGCAGATCAGCGTCCCCTGCATCTCGGGCTTTGCGCCGCTGCTGTCGACCCGCGACCGGGGTGTGCGGGGGGCTCAGGAGGCGCTGCTGGCAGGTCCGGACTGGCTGGGTGCCCCCGGACTCGCCTCTCGCGTGCCGTGTTCGACGTCGCCGGCGTCGGGCGCGTTCCGGGCCCGGCAGTACTGGCGAGGGCCGACGTGGCCGGTCCTCACGTGGTTCCTCGCCTTCCAATCTCGACGACACGGGAGCAGCGACCTGTTCGACAGCCTGCGCGACGCGTCAGTTGCGCAGTTGTCCGACCTGCAGTTCGGCGAGTACTACGAGCCGTTCACCGGCGAACCTCTCGGTTCGCTACGGCAGTCCTGGACGGCCGCCGTCGCGCTGGAGTGGCTGACCACCGAACCCCAGGTTCCCACGGGACGAGCTAGGCTTGCCGAACCTGCGGCTCCCGCTGCCGGAGCCCGACAGGAAGCCCAACCACCGTGACTGGTACCCCCAGGCGTGCCGCCAAGGCCATCGTCGCCGGGCTCGCTGTCCTGGTCGCCGTCGGCCTCGCGGTAACCAGCGGTTCATGGTCAGGTGTCGGCACCTCTGGTGTCACCGCTTCCGGCGGAGCTTCCGACGACCTGACCAGTACCACCCCGCCGACCCTCTCCGCTGCGCCGTCCTCGACCCCGTCCGGACCGACCGCGATCACGGTTGATCTCACCGATGCCACCATCGGCAGGTACGGCACGCGGACGAAGGCCACCTTCGTTGTCGTCGCGCAGGGACCGAAGCTGCACTACGCCTGGCAGCGGCAGGCGCCGTCGGGCGGATCGTGGAAGACCATCAAGGGCGCGACCTCGAGCCGGTACACCGCCCGGGCAAGGACGTGGGCCAACGGCACCCGGTTCCGGGTCGTCGTCAAGGGAGCCGACCGCACCGTGACCTCCGCTGCGGCGAGGCTCACCGTGCTGGTCCCGACGCGGACGCCGGCGTCGGACGCCCAGACGGCCTTCGGCCTGACCGGCCTCACGCAGGGAGTCGACCTCTCTGCCTACCAGCACACCCCTTCGGAGAAGGTGAAGCTGCCGGCGGTCGCGTCGTGGACCGGCGCGGGCGGGTTCACCCTGCTGCGCAACGGCAGCGGGGCGCGTCCGATCAAGCAGAAGTACACCTCGGCCTGCACCGGCAAGTCCCACAAGACCGGCGGCAAGCCGGTGGTCGAGGACTGCGCCTATGGCGGCTTCGCCGACGCCGCACGGGCCAAGGGATTGAAGCTCGGCCACTACTGGTTCAACGGCTGGATCTCATCGATCGACACCACACCGAAGAAGCTGTTCTCCGGCAACTACACACCGGAGGACTCCGCACAGCAGTTCGTGAGCTGGCTGACCACCGACGGCAACTACACCCGGGCCAGCACCGACCCGCTGGTGCTGGACATCGAGGCCGGCCACGCTTGGACGAAGACCTCGAAGGGGAAGAAGTTCACGCGGAAGCTGCGTGCCTGGAACCCGGTTGAGGCCACCGCCTGGCTGACCACCGTGCGTGACCTCCTGACCGTTCAGGGCTACAACGCGAACCTGTACGTGTACATGGGTGCCAAGGCCGCGGACAAGCAGGTCGACGGCTTCTACACCTGGGCCGGCGTCGCGGGCATCGCCCGGCTCTGGGTGGCATCGTGGGGCACCAACAACGGCCGAATCCCCGACACGCAGCCGAGGGTTGGACCGTGGGCCAGCTTCGGTGGCTGGTCGATCTGGCAGTACACCAGCGACGCACACGTCCCCGGCGACGGCGTCGGTGGCGTGGACGGCGATATCGCAACGGCCGACGCCTGGACGACACGCTGACGCGGGCAGCTCACTTCCTCGAACACGGTGCTGACGGCTGGGAAACAGGCTGGGCGTCCCGGATCTTCCAGAGCAGGTCGGCCGCCGTGTCCGAGGCCCCTTCGCCGCTGGCGAAGAGGGCCACCCGGTAGGTCGCGTCGGGTCCCAGGGGGTGCACGACCCACCAGCCATTGCCCAGCGACTTGGCCTCAGGGGTGAGGCTGCGGCTGCATTCGCCCTCGCCCTCTGTCTGGGTGACAGTGAGCCGGCTCATGCCCGTGGCCTGAACGAGCACGAAGATCTCCTCCGGTGAACCCACCGATGCTGGGTCGGGGTCGAATCCGTCGGCGCAGACGCCGCTGTTGGCGCTCTGGTAGCAGAAGGTGTCGGGCCACAACTCCAGCTGGATGCCGTCGAAGCGGACGAGGAACGGTGGCGGCTGCACGGTGGAACCGGCGGGGCGTCCGTGGGTAACGCTCGCCGTTGGAACGGGCACGGCAGGTGTGGTGTCGGTGGGCGTCGGCAGGGCGGTCGGGAGCTCGAGTACGCCGGATGCGCATCCCACCAGCAGCAGGCAGGTTGCGAGCCCGGCGGCGCGAGCAGATCGAGGAACGACCGACCTCATGCCTCTTCCACGCTCACGCGCGCAAGTTCGGTGCAGGCAAGCATCAAAGGAGGGCGCCGACGATCATCGCCACCCCCAGGCCCGCGACGATCACGTTTCCGAGAAGTGCGGTGACCCTCCGGGCACGTGCGGTCAGGCGACCCCTCAACAGGGCCCCGGCGGCGACCACGATGAGCTGCCAGGTGATCGAGGCGGTACCGACGCCGGCAACGAAGAGCCCAGCGGCGAGGGGTGATCGCAGGAGGTCGGCCATGCCCACGGTGATGGCCCCGAAGTAGATCAGGGTCGCCGGGTTGATGGCGGTCAGGCCGAGGAAGAGAGCGAAACGGTGCCAGCCGGTGCCCGTCGGTGGCCTCGTTCCTTCTCCGATGCCGGGTGGCGCCAGCGAGCGCCACACACCCAGTGCGGCAATGACGAGCAGGGCGCAGCCACCGACAAGCGCTGGCCAGCGACCCCAACTCGTCACCGCCGGCGCGGCGACGGCGCCCACCGTGACCGCTGCCGTGCAGTACAGCGTGTCCACGACCCCGACGGCGATCGCGCCGGGGGAGCCGGAGCGGAATCCCCGATTCACGCCTTCACTGACCAGCAGCACAGCGATGGCACCCAGCGGAACCGCGATCCCCAGGCCGGCGAGCAGGCCGGCCGCCAGCGCGGTCAGGGCGTTCATGCAGCACACCTTGGCACGTCCGTCCAGCGGGGGCGGCAATACCTCGCCTGCCGAGCCGACCGCGGCATCGCTACCGTGGCTGGAAGTCGTCGCCGAAGGGGGAGTGCCGTGGACTTGGTGGTCGGAGCGAGAACCTTCGCCGGGACGGCCGATGCCTACGACGCCTTCATGGGTCGCTACTCGCGTCCCCTCGCCTTGCAGTTCGCCGACTTCGCCGGCGTGGCCGCGGGGCAACGGGTCCTTGACGTCGGCTGCGGCCCCGGCGCGCTGACCGGCGAGCTCGTGCGGCGTCTGGGCGCTGGACAGGTCGCTGCGTGTGACCCGTCGCCGCCCTTCGTCGCCACCTGCCGCGATCGATACCCCGGCGTCGATGTCCGGGCAGGCGCTGCGGAGCAGTTGCCATTCGACGACGGGTCCTTCGACGTCGCGCTCTCGCAGCTGGTGCTGCACTTCGTCACCGATCCCACGGCGGCAGGCATCGGGATGTCGCGGGCGGTACGGCCCGGTGGCACCGTCGCCAGCTGTGTCTGGAGCTTCGACGAGGAAATGGAGATGCTGCGGGCCTTCTGGGATGCCGCCGTAAGCCTCGATCACGACGCCCCTGAGGAGCGGCGGGTGATGCGGTTCGGCCGGCCCGGTGAGATCAGCCAGTGGTTGAGTGAAGCGAGTCTGGTCGACATCACGGAGACGGCGCTCACTGTGACGTCCACCTACGCGGGGTTCGACGAGTTGTGGGACGGCTTCCTCGCGGGCATCGGCCCGGCGGGCAGCTACTGCATGGGCCTTTCGCCGGAGCACCGTGAGACCCTGCGCGTGGCAATGCACCAGCGCCTGGGCGAACCGGTCGGGTCGATCACCCTGTCGGCGGGGGCGCTGGCTGCGCGAGGGGTCCGACACTGACCGCCGGAACGCGTCTGGAGGCTGCTCTGCGCCGATCGGCTCGGCAATACTGCGTCCATGGCTGAAAAGGGCTGGCAAACACATTGACACAAGCACCCGGGGGTTCGCTCAGGCGCCGATCTCACGCTCGGTGAGCGAGCAGCCGACCGGATGCGGAGCGCCATGGGCTCCTGGCCCTTCGTCCTCGGCTTCTTCGCCGTGATGGCGGCGTGGGTGGTGATCAACTCGGTGCTGGCGCTCGGCGGCCCACACGGCTTCGACCCCTACCCGTACATCTTGTTGAACCTGTTCCTTTCGATGATGGCGGGGGTCCAGGCTGCCGCGCTCCTGATCGCCGCGAAGCGGTCGGACGCGATCGCCTCCGAGATTGCGATCCACACCGAGCACAACACTGACGACATCAAGGGCCTGATCGCGCTGAACCTGCGCCTCATCCAGGAGGTGAAGCGCCAGACCGACCTGCTGGACGAGATCCACCGCCATGTTTCTGGGCTCGGGAAGCCGGGTGCACCACTGCCGACCGCCCCGGAGGCCTGAGGGAACCCGACCGGGCAATGGCCACTGACGGACGAGTCGCCTCCGCCCGTCAGTTCTGGTGAAGGCCGGCCTGGAAGACCCTCAGCGTCGACGCTGGAGCGGAGGGCAGTGTGCCCGCCGGCCGGATCGGACGTGGCTGCAGGCTGCCCCCGCAGTTCGGGCACACCCCGTCCAGGCAGCGATCGGCGCACGCCGCACACCAGGTGCACTCGAAGGTGCAGATCATTGCGTCGGGTGCTGTCGGCGGAAGGTCGGCGTCGCAGCATTCGCAATTGGGTCGCAACTCCAGCATGCGCGACACGCTACCCGGGTGGGTGTCGCCCGGATGGGGTCTGGGCCGGGAAGACCGTTTCCGGAAGGCTTACCGGCGTGTCAGTCGTGAACAGTGTGGAGGCCGGGGCCCGGAGGGTCACCGACCGGCTGGAGGTCGTGCGGTGGTCGAGGTACGGGAGGCGGCGCCTGTACGTGAACACCCCGGTCGGGACGCCGGTGGGCTGGGTCGACCTGAACACGGGGGAACGATCGCTTGCGATGCCCGACCTCGCCGCTGCCTTCGAGGCAACGATCGCCGATCACGAGGCGGCCACGCCCGCGCCCTACACGCCGCGCCGGGCACTCGAACAGGTGCGCGTCGACGCCGCACCGCGCTACGCGATGGAGCCGTCGTCCTAGGCTGAGCGGCATGCCAACGCCGGACAGTGCAGGGATCATGAGGTGGGTCACTCCTGCCGACGTGGTCGACGTCTTCGTCTACGTGGTTGTCCTGAACCTCGCGGTGGAGTACCTACCCGCCGTGATCTCGGAGACCTTCACCGTCTCGTTGTTGACCGCACTGCTCCTGAAGGTGGTGCTCGAAGTGGTCGTCGACCTCAAGAACCGCGTGAAGGCCCGCTTCCGCGCAGCGACGACCCCGTGGGGCAAGGGGGCGTCGGCGCTGCTGTTATGGCTCATCCTCGTCAGCAGCAAGTTCGTCGTGCTCGAAGTGGTTGCCCTGTTGTTCGGCGACATGGTCAGCCTGGGTGGCTTCTTCTCGGTGACCGGGCTGATCATCCTGTTGATGCTGGCACGGGCGGGCGTGCGCCGGCTGCTCAGATGACGCGGGCCGAAAGCACCCCTGCGATCGCCCGGATCTGCCCCATCAGGCTGGCAGGCACCTCGCCCTCGACGTCGACGATGGTGTAGGCCACCTCGCCCCGGGACTTGTTCAGCAGGTCGGCGATGTTGAGCCCGGCAGCGGCCAGCAGGGTCGAGATCTGGCCGACCATGTTGGGCACGTTGCTGTTGGCGATCGCGATCCGGTGGGTGCCCTCCGAACGGGCGAGCGCTGCGCTGGGGAAGTTGACCGAGTTGACGATGGTGCCCTCCGTGAGGAAGTCCCGCAGCTGGTCGGCCGCCATCCGCGCGCAGTTGTCCTCCGCCTCGTTGGTGGAGGCACCGAGGTGCGGCAGCGTCACGACGTTGTCGTGCCTGTTGAGCGCGGGCGAGGGGAAGTCGCAGATGTAGGCCCGCAGTTGCCCGCTCTCCAGCGCCTCGACGACGGCTGTCTCTTCGACGATCGGCCCACGCGCGAAGTTCACGATCACGGCCGACTTCTTCATCTTGGCGAGCTCTTCTCCCCCGATGAGACCGCGGGTGCCGTCAACCAGCGGGACGTGCAGGGTGATGATGTCGGCCCGCTTCAGCAGCTGGTCGAGGTTGGTGACGTGCTCGACGAAGGAGCTGAGCTTCCAGGCGTGCTCGACGGTGATGCCCGGGTCGTAGCCCAGCACCCGCATGCCCAGGGCGGTGGCGGCGTTCGCCACCTCGACCCCGATCGCGCCGAGGCCGATCACGCCGAGCGTGCGGCCCGGGAGCTCGAAGCCGACGAAGTTCTTCTTCCCGGCCTCGACGGCCTTGTCCATGCTGGACGGGTCGCCGTCGAGCCGGTGGGCGAAGGCAGCCGCCGGGATGATGTTGCGTGCGGCGAGGAACAGCGCGGCCACCACGAGTTCCTTGACAGCGTTGGCGTTGGCACCGGGCGTGTTGAAGACGGGGATACCCCGTGCGCTGCACAACGGGACCGGGATGTTGTTGGTGCCGGCGCCGGCGCGGGCCACCGCGACGACGCTGTCCGGGATCGCGGTGTCGTGCAGGTTCGCAGAGCGCAGCAGCAGGGCGTCGGGATCGGTGACGTCGGAGCCGACCTCGAACTCGTCCTTCGGCAGCCGGGCGAGCCCGGTGTGGCTGATCGCGTTCAGCGTGCGAATCTTGAAGGTCATGGTCTCTCCTCAGGCGTTGCGGCGTTCGAAGTCGGCCATGAAGTCGATCAGGGCCTGCACGCCTTCGGCTGGCATGGCGTTGTAGATGCTGGCTCGCATGCCCCCGACGGAGCGGTGGCCGGCCAGGTTCGTCAGGCCGGCCGCCGATGCCTGCGCGACGAAGGTCTTGTCCAGCTCCGGCTTTGCCTGCAGGAACGTCACGTTCATCCAGGAGCGCGAATCCAGCGCCACCGGGTTGGTGTAGTACTCGCTGGCGTCGATGAAGCTGTACAGCGCCGCGGCCTTGGCGTGGTTGCGCTCGCCCATTGCCGGCAACCCGCCGGCGTCCTTCACCCAGGCGAGGATCCGGCCCAGCAGGTACAGGCCGAAGGTCGGCGGCGTGTTCAGCATCGAGTCCGACTCGGCCATCGCCTTGTAGTCCCACACAGCGGGGGTCCGCGGACGGGCGTGGCCGACCAGGTCGTTGCGCACGACGACGACGCACAGGCCCGATGGACCCATGTTCTTCTGCGCGCCGGCGTAGATCACGCCGTACTTCGACACGTCGATCGGCCGCGAGAGAATCGTCGAGCTCAGGTCGGCAACGATCGGCACGCCACCGGCGTCCGGCACGTAGCCGAACTCCACCCCGCCGATGGTCTCGTTCGGGGTGTAGTGGAAGTAGGCGGCCGTCGGGTCGACGGTGAAGCTGCCCTGCGCGGGGGTTGTCGTGTAGTTCGACGCCGCCTCGTCGGCCAGCACGGTCACGTCCAGCCCCTGGGTGCGGGCGGCCTTGATGGCCTTTGCCGACCACTGCCCGGTGTTCAGGAAGTTGGCCTTGTCGCCCACGGCTGTCAGGTTCATCGGGATGGCGTCGAATTGGCCAGAAGCCCCGCCCTGCAGGAACAACACCCGGTAGTCCTGCGGCACGCCCATGACCTCACGCAGCAGCGACTCGGTCTCAGCGGCGGCGGCGACGAAGTCCTTACCGCGGTGCGACACCTCCATCACCGACATCCCGGAGCCCTGCCAGTCGGTCAGCTCGGAGGCCGCAGCCTCGAGGACGTCGGTGGGAAGCATGGCAGGACCTGCGGAGAAGTTGAAGACGCGCATGGCCACATTCTGTCAGTTCTGCTTCCGCGCGGCCGCGCCGGCCCCCGCCCGTGGACGCTCACACTCCGAGCCTGCGATGTTCGACCACTGAGATGGCCGCCGGATCGCCGATGACCTCGACGTTTGCGGCCGACCGGCGTCCGAAGAGGTAGAGAAGCAGTTCGCTGGGGGCGCCGGAAAGGGTGACGATGTCGGGGCCGGTGCCGACACGCAGCGGCTCCCCGGGCGGCACGTCGCGCTCCAGCCAGACCGCGACCGGGCAGCCACGCAAGAACATCCTTGACATGGCCGGCAGCCGCTTCCAGCACAGCTCCTCCAGCGCCAGGTCGGTCGGTCGCGGAGTGTTGTTGCCTGAGCCGCGGCGCACGTCCTCGCAGTGGACGAAGAACTCAAGGGTGTTCGCCGCTGCCTCCATGCCCGGCAGCCGGAACGGTGAGAACCCCTCGGGCCCGCGGCGGATGGCAGCCACCAGGTCGGCGTAGGGACGCTGGGTCATCACTTCGGCCATCCGCAGCTCGACGCGGTCACGGCGCCGGGACAGCAGGGCACCGGCCACCCTCCAGGGGTCACTCTCCCGAAGCCAGACGTGCGCAGCCAGGTGGTGCGCCGTCCAGCCGTCGCACAGGGTGGGGGCAGAGGGGTGGACGGCGTCGAGGGCATCGCAGAGGGCGTCGCGCTGGCTCTTGGGGCTCATGTCGCCGACCCTACCTACTCGGTGGGGGTGGGCTGCCACAATGACGGGGTGACTGAGCTCGACCCGCAGGTGGCAGCCCTGTTGAAGCGGAACCTCGACGGCCTCGTTCCGGCGATCGTCCAGGACGCGACCACCCGTCGCGTGCTGATGATGGCCTGGATGGACGACGAGGCGCTGCACCGCACCCTGACGACCCGCAAAGGCACGTACTGGTCACGCAGCCGACAGGCCTACTGGGTGAAGGGCGAAACCAGCGGCAACACCCAGGCCGTCCGCGAGGTCCGCCTGGACTGCGACGGCGACACCCTGCTCGTTGTCGTCGACCAGACCGGCCCCGCCTGCCACACCGGCACCGACACCTGCTTCGACGCCCGCCTGCTGCTGGAGGACCCCGCATGAGCCCGGAGATCACCACCGTCCCGGACCTGCCCGGCTTCCTGGCCGCCGGCGCCGAGCGCCGGGTGGTCAGCGTCCACGCCCGGCTGCAGGCCGACGACTTCACCCCGGTCGGGCTGTACCACCAACTCTGCGGTGACCGGCCGAACACCTTTCTGCTGGAGTCCGCTGAGGGCGGGGTGTGGTCGCGGTACTCCTTCGTCGGCGTCTCGGCCGTGGCCACGCTCACCGAGTCCGAAGGCCGGGCCACCTGGCTGTGGCGAGACCGGCCGATCGCTGGCCTGCCGACCGGCGGCGATCCGCTGAAGGTGCTTGCCGAGACCCTCGAACTGCTGCACACCCCGCTCGCGGCCGACCTGCCGCCGCTGGTCTCCGGCATGGTCGGCTACCTCGGCTACGACGTCGCCCGCCGGCTGGAACGGCTGCCCGACTCCAACCCCGACGACCTTGGCATCCCCGAGCTGGTCATGATGCTGGTCTCGGAGATGGCGGTCCTCGACCACCACACCGGCGAGGTGTGGCTCGTGGCCAACGCGATCAACTTCGACGACACCGCCGACCACATCACCGACGCCTACGCCGCTGCCTGCGAGCGGGTGCACGCGATGGCCGAGGCACTGCTGCGTCCTTCGGTGCCGCTGGTCGCCGTCCACGACCGGGCAGCCGTGCCGGGGGAGATCCGGCGCCAGCGGACCTCAGAGGAGTACCAGGGCGCCGTCGCGGCTGCGATCGAGGAGATCAAGGCTGGCGAAGCCTTCCAGATCGTGCCGAGCCAGCGGTTCGAGACCGACTGTCCGGCCGACGCTCTCGACGTCTACCGGGTGCTGCGCCGGCGCAACCCCAGCCCCTACCTCTACCTGCTGCGGCTGGACGGCTTCGCGATCGTCGGGTCGAGCCCGGAGGCCCTGGTACAGGTCACCGGTGGTCGCGCAACCACCCATCCGATCGCCGGTACCCGTCCACGCGGGGTGAGTGCGGCGAGCGACGCGGTGCTTGAGGCTGAGCTCCTCGCCGACCCGAAGGAGGCCGCCGAGCATCTGATGCTCGTCGACCTCGGCCGCAACGACCTGGGAAGGGTCTGCCTGCCGGGCACCGTCGAGGTTGTCGAGTTCATGAAGGTTCGCCGTTACAGCCACGTCATGCACCTCGAGGCTGCCGTCTCCGGCACGCTCGCACCGGGTCGTAGCGCCCTTGAAGCCACCCTGAGCTGCTTTCCTGCCGGCACGCTGTCCGGCGCCCCGAAGGTCCGGGCGATGGAGATCATCGATGGGCTCGAGGTGTCGCGGCGCGGCCTGTACGGCGGCGTGGTCGGCTACTTCGACTTCGCCGGCGACTCCGATACCGCGATCGCCATCCGCACCGCTGTGGTGCGCGACGGCGTCGCCTACGTCCAGGCTGGCGCCGGGGTGGTCGCCGACTCGGTACCGGCGAACGAGGATGCGGAGAGCGTGAACAAGGCTGCCGCCGTCCTGGGTGCCGTCATCGAGGCTGCGGGACTGACTCGACTGGTCGCCGGTTCCTGAGAGTTTGTGGGACATTCCTGTTCAGGGGGTGGCGATGTTCGCGCTAAACAGCCAAGATGGGGGCTTGTTGTATTCGCAGCAGTACACGTCTGACTCTCAAGGAGCGATCGAATGATCGAAAGCGCTGAACGGGCCACGGGCACTGCCGTCAGGGAGTACCACCATGGCCGAACCCCCGCGGCCTGGGCTGGCAGCATCATCGCTGCCG
>JADGPA010000190.1 GCA_017882685.1 Propionibacteriaceae bacterium
GATGACGACAGTCTTCATCAGCTTGTCCGCGATCGTCTGCTTCTTGGCGTCCCACAGCGGGAACAACCAGCCGATGTAGCAGATGATCGAGTCGACGATGTGCGCCAGCTGGCGCACGATGCCGTTGCCGACGCCGATCGGCTGACCGGTCGCCTCCGAGATGAGCTTGGTCTTGGCGATGCTGCGACCGAAGGTCACGCCCGTCGTACCGCTCTTGTAGCCCAGGTAGACCATCCAGCCGACGCTCAGCACCACGTTGATGAGGCTGCCGAGGCCGGAAGAAACGTTGGACAGCAGCGAGCCGATGATCGAGATCACGATGCCGGCTGCGACGTAGTCGATCAGGCCGCCGAGCGCACGCTTGGGCCAGTCGGCCAGCGGTGCGCCACCCACTGGGGCGAGCGGCAGGGCCGGGACGCCACCACCGGGGTAGGCGCCCGGGTTGGTGCCGTAGGTGGGCTGCTGGCCGTAGCCTGCGGGCGGCGGGAAGCCGGTCGGCTCGGGGAAGCTGCCGCCGGCGGCCGGGGGCTGGGAGTAACCACCGGTCGACGGCGGGGTGTAGGCGGGCGGGGTCGCTGCCGGCGGCTCATAGCCACCGGGCGTGGACGGCGGCGTGTAGGCCGGCGGGGTCGCGGCGGGGGGCTCGTAGGCTCCCGGTGCTGCCGGCGGGGTGTAGGCGGGCGGCTCCGCGGACGGAGTAGCGGGCTCCGGAGTCGTGGGGGGCGTGTAGCCGGGTACGGCGTCGCTCGGGTCCGGCGTGGGCGAATTCGGGTCGGACATGCTCTCTCCCTGGTTGAACTGGTGAGGCTGATCCTAGATGCGGGGAGCCCTCATTGGGTATGGGGCGATAATGGCGGCGTGGCGAATACTGCTGGCGTGGCCTCCTTCACGGCAGCTTCCGGCCTGAAGTCGTCGGCGGCGTTCGGTGCAATCGGGCTCGCGCTGAGCGGAATGCATGCATTGACCGGCGTCGGCATTCCGTGCCCGTGGAGATCCGTGACGCACACGCTCTGCCCGTTCTGTGGCTCGACGACCATGGGGGCGGCGCTCTTGCACGGCAACGTCGCGGACGCCTGGATGGCAAACCCATTCGTGTTCACACTGCTCGCCGGATTGGCCCTCGCGTGCGTTTGCTGGCTGGTCGAAGTTCTGGGCGGCCCGGCCATGAGGCTCCCGCGGAAGCTCCGTGACCAGCGAGTCTGGTACGCGGCGCTCGCTGCCGCTGCCATCACGTTTGCGGTGTGGCGAAATCTCCTGCCATCCGCCTGAGACTTCCGACAGCTCGAAGCCCCGGAATACCTTCATTTCTTGATTTCTTCGTGAAATGGATGAGCGTCCGAGCTAAAGCCCGGACGCTCACCAGCGAACCGGCTCAAATTGGGGAGCCGAGCTCAGTTCGCTCCTCGGCATGGCTGGTCAGGAGCAGGCCGCCACCTGCTGGAGCCCAACACCAGGCCGAGAGTCATGCATCAGGGAGTTCCCATCCAGCGGGCTTCGGCAATCCGCCGTTGCCCGACCTTGTGCAACCACCTGCTGAAAACGCGCAGGCATCGTGGGGTTAATGGGACGCCTGTGTGCGAATCCGGCCGCAGAAGATAGCTGCGTCGCCAAGTCCTGAAGTAAGGCTGCACGCACATCATTCGACAGTCGGCCGCGAGCCCCCTAAACGACCTCAACTCTGCCCTTGTACAAGTCACCGTACCCCACCCCGGGGATGCCCATGACTAGGTAATCCACAAACGTCGGGACATTTCGGGGAAACGCACGCTTCTGCTCATCGGTACCCGCCGGCAAGGACCATTCGCGCCACTGTTGCGATGCCGTCCGCCTTGTACTGCGGGAGGTCGCCGGCCCGAACTCCACCACGCATTCGACCGCGCGGAGCCGGCTACGGCGCATCCCCCCGAAGCGCGCTCGCCGATCATCCGCAGACCCAGCCCGTGGCAGGTTCGAACACAGCAACTCCCCTTCGACACCCGGCAGGGCCCAGCGACCGGCCCCCACCCCTCCGAGTGTCGGGCGCCAACCTGTCAGACCGCGCCCATCGGGGTCACCAAGGAGCTAACCTTGGTGCAGGTCTGCACGGCGTCCCTTGATCTGGATCAATTCTCCGTCTGCCCGGAATTGCTTAGCTACACTGACCGGCTACATCCCGAACCGCCGACAAGGAGGGCCGATGAGCGTCGATAGCGCTGTCAGCGGTCACGCGATGCGCAGCCTTCGCCTGCTGCTGGAGGCCTACTCGGGTTGCGAGCTGCCGCAGTGGGACCTCTTCGCCTCCAATGCCCAGCTGGTTCGGGTGGAGGCGGGCGACATCCTCTACTCCATCGGCGAGCAGCACCCCTACATCTACTTCGTGCAGCGTGGCCTGTTCAAGGCCCAGATGCTCACTGAGGGTGAGCGCCTGACCACCGTCTTCTTCCCCGAGGAGGGCGACATCCTCGCATCCATGTCGGCGCTCGGCGTCGAGGGCATCCGTCGTGTCGCGTCCCGCGGGCTGCATCCTCGCTCGGAAACCCTGAGGGCTGCGGTCGACGCGGAGACGGTGCACACCGTGACCGCCATCGAGCCCAGCCTGCTGCTGCGCGTGAACTACCGGGTGGTCGACCACCTCTCCACGCAGCACCTGGCGTGGTCCCGCCTCACCACCACGATCGCGTTGATGCACGCCACCACGCTCCAGGCGGACGCGGGCTGGTTGCGCAGCACCCCGGAGCAGCGCTACCGAAGCCTGCTGAAGGAGCACCCGGGCCTCGTGCAGCGCATCACCCAGCGCGACCTGGCCAGCTTCCTGAACATCACTGATGTCGCCCTCAGCCGCATCGCCAAACGTGTTCGTGGCGACGCCCACACCGTCATGATCGCCGACCACTCCGGCGCCGACGCCGAGGACGACCCGGTGGTCATGCCGGCCACTGCGCTGGCCTGACGCCGTCCGCCGACCAACGGCTGGCCCCGTCAGCGTTTCGTCTCCTGACCCCAATCAGCGGGCGAGGAGGCCCGTGAGCGGGGGTGACCAGAGCTCGTGGCCGGGGCGGCCGAAGCCGGCGAGCAGCGTGTTGGCCGCCTGCCAGCCGGTGGTGGCGGCCCGCTCCATCAGCGCGATCGGCCAGTCGCAGCGCACCAGGTCGCCGGCCAGAACCACCCGGGCATCCGGGGTGGTGACCGTCGGACGGTTCAGCCACGGTGCGGTGTCCACCAGGGCGCAGTCGTCCTCAACCAGCCACTCCTCGGCCAGCACGGTGGCCGTCCCCAGTTCGGGGTAGACGCGGGCGGCCTCGCGCCACAGTGTCTCGCGCACGGCGTCAGAGGTGTCGCCGAGGGCATAGCCGTGCACCTCGACCACGGTCCCGGAGTTGGCCTGGGCCCAACGTTTCGCGCCTGCCTCGAAAGCGTCCAGGCGGCTGATGTTGTCCAGCGGGCCGTAGCCGCTGGTGCCAAGGAAGGCTGATACCTGCCGGTGGTGTCCAGCCAGCCAGCGGCGTCCGACCCCGAACGGCGGGGCGCTCCGTAGGGCAGCCACGCGGTCGCGCCACTGCGCGTCGCCGAGCCAGTCCGCGTCTGCAACGAGGCCCTTCAGCGGGCGGGTATCGACAGCCAGGACAACAGCGTCCGCTGCAAGCTCCCCCGCGGTGGTGGCCACGACGACCCCGTCCCCTGCTTCCGCGAGGCCGGTTGCCCTTGTGCCGGTGAGCACATCGACGCCCAGCCCGACGAGGTGCTGGCCGAGCGGCGCCCACAGGGCCGTGTCGTAGTCGTCATCGGGCACATCGAACAACAGGCCCTCCGCGGACCCGACGAAGTAGGTGTGAAACATGCCCACCAACTCCCCCCCGGAGAACTCCCTGGGGTCGGCGAAGAAGCTGCGGGCGAAGACTTCCAGCGCCAGGTGCCGTGCGGTGTCCGGGAAGCGGAGCCGATCGAGCACGTCAGCCGCGCTCAGGCCGTCCAGCGCGGTGTAGGTGTCGGGGAAGCGCACCTTGAGAAGCCCAAGGGCCTCGTGCACGTCGACCCTGGTCAAGTCGGCCAGCCTGAAGGATGGGCTGCGAGCGACGAAGCC
>JADGPA010000024.1 GCA_017882685.1 Propionibacteriaceae bacterium
CTGGTCGAGATCATGGTGCCGCTGGTCGGCGCGGTGCAGGAGCTGGAGAGCATCGCGGAGGAGATCAACGCTGTGGCCCACGACGTTCGCACGGCCTCGGGGGTGCACCTGGACCACATGGTGGGGACCATGATCGAGCTGCCGAGGGCGGCACTGACCGCCGGCGCGATCGCAGAGTCTGCCGAGTTCTTCTCCTTCGGCACCAACGACCTGACCCAGATGACGTGGGGCTTCTCTCGCGACGACGTGGAGGCGGCCTTCTTCCCGCACTACCTGGAGAAGGGCATCTTCGGCGTCTCACCGTTCGAGTCCCTCGACGTTGAAGGTGTCGGGCGGCTGGTGAACATCGCCGTCGAAGAGGGCCGCAAGGCCCGGCCCGGGCTCAAGGTCGGCGTCTGCGGCGAGCATGGCGGCGACCCCGACTCGGTGCACTTCTTCCACGACGCGGGCCTGGACTACGTGTCGTGCTCGCCGTTCAGGGTTCCGGTGGCCCGGCTTGAGGCTGGTCGCGCCAACGGAGTCGGCGGCAGCGACTCCCGCTGACGCACCTTCCCCGTCCGACTCCACACCCGATACGACTGCGGCGGCACCGTTCCCGGCCTCCAGAGGCCCTGACGCGGTGCCGCCGCGGTGTTCGGTCGAGGTCAGGTCGTGAGCAGGACCTTGCCGATGTTGGCGCCGGCCTCAAGCTCGCGATGCGCGGCGGCAGCCTCGGCCAGGGGGAATGTCCGGTGCACCACCGGCCTCACCGTGCCGGACTCGATCAACGGCCAGACGTGCTCGCGCACCGCGGCCACGATGGCGGCTTTCTCCGCGGCAGGGCGGCCTCGCAAGGACGTCGCGATCACCGCGGCGCACTTGCGCAACAACGCGTTGAGGTCGAGCTCGGCCTTGACCCCACCCTGCAGACCGATGATCACCAGCCGCCCGTTGACGGCCAGCGCGCTGACGTTTCGGGCGAGGTACTTTGCGCCCATGTTGTCCAGGATCACGTCGACACCGCGCCCCTGGGTCTGGGCAGCCAACACCTCGACGAAGTCCTGCTCGCGATAGTCGACCAGGATCTCGGCCCCCAGCGCCTGGCAGGCCTCCAGCTTGGATGCCGTCCCCGCTGTCACCGCGACGCGAGCACCGACGGCACGGGCCAGCTGGATCGCCATCGTCCCGATCCCGCTCGACCCCCCATGGATCAGGACTGTCTGCCCCGGCTGCAGGTTGGCGGTCATGAACACGTTGGACCAGACCGTGCAGGCGACCTCGGGCAGGGCTGCCGCGTCGACCAGCGAGACCCCCGTGGGCACCGGCAGCAGCTGCGCGGCTGGGACTGCCACCTGCTCGGCATACCCGCCACCGGACAGCAGCGCGCACACCTCATCGCCGACTGCCCAACCGGCCACACCGCTGCCAAGAGCGCTGATCGTGCCGCTGACCTCGAGGCCGGGGTATGTCGATGAACCGGGCGGTGGCGGGTAGAACCCTTGGCGTTGCATCAGATCGGCGCGGTTGATGCCGGCTGCGGCCACCTCCACGAGCACTTCGTCGGCTTTGGTCTCGGGCGTCGGCACGTCGGCCAGCACCAGTGCGTCGGCGTCTCCGGGCGTGGGAATCGTCATGGCTTTCATGTCCCGACGATAAGCCGGGCCCGTTCGAGCGCTTCGGGGGTGTCGACGTCCAAGGTGGTCCGAGCGTCGCATGCCACGGTGTCGGTCCGCATGGCTTCGACCACGGCCATGAGCCTTGCACCGCCCGGTTCACGAGGGAGTGCGGCCCGCAAGGCTTCGCACCGGTATGCCGCCAGCAACGGTTGGATGCGCCCCTCCGGGTCCGAGGCCAGCACGGCATCAAGCCCGGGCTGAGCGTTCAGCGCGTCGACCAGCATCGGCAGGGCCGACGCCGCGAAGGGCATGTCACCGCCGACCACGACGCACACCGGCGAGTCCATGGTTCGTGACCCTGCCGCGATACCGGCGACCGGGCCGCCCCCCGGGGGTGACTCGCGGCGCCAGGTGACGGCACGGGTTGTCGGGCGTTCCTCCCCGACACAGACGATGGACCAGCCTGACGGAACGGCGTCGAGGAGATGGTCCATGACCGTTGTCCCGGCCAGGGACGCGCGGGTCTTGTCCACCCAGCCGAGACGTCGCGAGGTGCCGCCACACAAGACGATGACGGCCGGCTCCGTGGACATCAGGGTTTCCCCCCCAGACGGCGGGTCAGGTCCGCCGCGGTCCGGATGACCTGCTCGATGATGGCTCGCCGCTGGTCCTCGGTCACTTCGGCGGCGGGATACGTCACGGCGATTCCAGCCACGGGATGTCCGACGGGGTCGAGAACGGGCGCGGCGACGGAGGCGAAGTCCGGCGTCACGGTGCCGTCCTCCACAGCGAAGCCGTCCTGACGCACTCTGGACAACAGCGCCCTCAGCCCGGGCAGCGTCGTCGGCCCGAGGCCGTGCCGTCGGACGAATGCGTCGCGTGAAGGGAAGAGAGCCCGAACCTGTTGCGGCGGAAGGGAAGCCAGCATTGCCAGCCCGCTGGCGGTCAGCTGGGAGGGAAGTCGTACGCCAACGTCAGTGACCAGTGGCGGCCGGCCGGGCGCCCGCTCCTCGATGACGTACAGGACGTCGCGGCCGTGCAGCACCGCCAGGTGGGCGTTGTGCTTCGTGGCATCCACCAACCGCACCAGCGACTGCCGGGCCATGCGCTGCAACGGCGCCTGTCGGGTGTACGCCGAGCCCAGCTCGAACGCCGCGATGCCCAAGCTGTAGCGCCGCTCCTCAGGCAGATGCACCACAAATCCCTGGTCGCGAAGCACGGCGAGCAGGTGATACACGCTCGACCTGGGCAGGCCGAGGTCGCGGGCGATGGCAGAGGCAGGAACAGGCTCGGTATGCCGTGCCAGCAGGCGCAGCACGGTCAGCGCCTGACTTGCTGCGGGGGCGTTGGCCATGTCACCAGTGTCTCAGGAGCGAGACGGTTCGTCGTGGGCGATGTGCCGGACAGGGGTTGGGACGTGCCGTACCTGGGGGTGGTTGATCGCATCCCTTCGGTGTACTTTTTCCCGATCAGGAAACGACCTAGGGAGCACGCGATGCAGAAGATCAGTCCATTCCTCTGGTTCGACGACCAGGCAGAGGACGCCGCCAGCTTCTACGTCGCGATCTTCAAGAACTCCGCGATCACCGGCGTCTCGCGATACGGCGAGGGCGGCCCGCGTCCGGCTGGCACCGCCATGTCGGTCTCGTTCGTGCTCGCTGGTCTCGAGTTGCAGGCGCTCAACGGCGGTCCGCAGTTCCCCTTCACCGAGGCGATCTCTCTCTACGTGACGGTCGAGACGCAGGAGGAGATCGACGATCTGTGGGAGAAGCTCACCAGCGGCGGCGGATCTCCGAGTCAGTGTGGCTGGCTGAAGGACAAGTACGGTCTCTCCTGGCAGATCGTGCCGCCTGTCCTGGGCGAGCTACTGGGCGACCCCGACCCCGACAAGTCAAGCCGGGTTCTGCAGGCGATGCTGGGGATGGCCAAGATCGACATCGCGGGACTCCGGGCGGCATACGAGGCTGACTAGGGAAGGCTTGCCGCCCGCGGCCCGGCCGTGGGCGATCAGTGGATGGGCTGGGCCGGCTCAAGGCGGCTTTGCAGCAGCCTGACCACGCACACGGGCAGCAGCAGCACGGCGGCAATCAGCACCACACCCCACCACCCGATGCGGTCAGTCAGGCTGATGGAACCGAAGAGCGCCAAACCCACGGCGAGACCCCTCGCGGTCTTGGCCGAAACCGGGTCGCGGGGTGGAGCCCCCCAAAACGGGAGGCGCACGCCGAGGTTCGCCCGGGCCAAAAGCC
>JADGPA010000191.1 GCA_017882685.1 Propionibacteriaceae bacterium
GTCGAAGTTGTGGCCGTTCACGCAGTGCAGCCCGCCGTCGGCCACACCGAGCCCCGACCTGCAGACCGGGCAGGCCAGCAGGTCGGTGGCCACGTCGATGGCCACTACGCTGCCCGGAACTCCAGGCCGGTGCCGTCCGCAGCCGTCAGGGTGAGGATGTCGCCGACGATGCCATAGCTGGTCGCTGCCTCGATCGTGGTGAGGACGGCGCTCTCCTGGGCATTCTCGTCGGGATTGGCGCACGCCATCTTCGTGCTCATCAGGGGCCCGGCCTTGAAGTTGCTGCCGTCGATCGTGACCTGGCCGCGGAACGTGTTGCAGGCCTTGCCGGTGATCTGGTCGCCGGTGACCTGCAGCGTGACGGTGCTGCCGGCGACGGGGGAGGCGGTCGCAGCCTGGGCAATGATGGCTGACAGGTGCCAGGTGGTACCGGTGAGCGGCTTCGGCGACTCCGCCGGGGTGGACTGCGGCTGCAGTGCCAGCACGACCTTGCCCGCAGAGTCGAGGAGCTCCGCCGCGGTTCCGGCAGATCGGACGGCGGCCGTTGCTGCCAGCGCTGCGGTGAACGCCTGCTCCTGGGTCATCACTGTCTCGGGCGTGCACGCCATGGCCGTCATTGCGCCCGACGTCAGCTTCACTGTGCTCCCGGACTGGGAGAAGCCGACGCCGAACTGGTTGCAGCTGGCCAGTCCGGAGGCGCGGTCGCCGGCGAAGGCGATGGTGGGCTGGTGGCCGGCAATCGTGGCCGTCCCGCCGATGGCCGTCACCGTCCAGGACGTGCCGTCCAGCTTCGGTGCGCTTGCTCCCGGTGCGGCAGGGACAGCCGAACTGCAGGCGGCCAGGATGGCGACCAGCCCCACCGTCACGATCCAATACTTCCTCACGGCGCCTCCTCGCTTCCGGCTGACGGCGCCTCGGCCGCGCGCCGCATCGCCCGCACGTCCGAACGGATCAGCAGCACCAGGCCGAGACCCGCCATTCCTGCGAACGTGAACCATTGAATCGCATACGAGAAGTGATTGCCCTCTGTCAGCTCCGGCGGGGTGACCGGTGTCAGGGCGCCGGCCTGGGCAGGGGTGATCTGGGTGAGGGAGACGAACCCGTTCACGAGCGGGTACGGCAGGGTTCCGGCCACAGCCGTCGAGTTGATGAGCCGGACGGTGTTGCTGGGCGCGACCGGCGTCGTCGCCTCGTTGCTGCCCTGCTCGTCACGGCGGACGTAGCCGAGGATGTCCACCTCACCGGCCGGGGGAGCCGGCAGCGTCGATGGATAGTCCTGGTCGTTGGGCTTGGTGCCGAAGCCGCGGTCCACGAGCACCCAGACTCCGGTGGTCGTGTGCAGCGGGGTGAGTACCTCGTAGCCGCTCGCCGGACCGAGGGACCGGTAGCGCACCATGAACTGGCGGTCGGGGTCGAAGGTGCCGCGCACCGTCACCCGTTGCCACTGGTCGGCCTCGACGATCGTGCGGGTGAAGATCGTTGCGAAGTCGGCGACCGGGGTGTTCTCGTGGCTGGTGACTGAACCGTTCATCTCCCGCCGCTGCTCGAGGCGATCGAGCTGCCAGTGCCCGAGGTTGACGAAGGCAACGGCGAGCGCGACGACGAAGACGGCGAGGGCGAGCCAGCGCAGCCACGGCCGGCGGCCGGTGGGGGTGGTGCCCATCGGCGTGTCGAGGAGCTTCATCGGGGCTCTTCCACCACCGAGCCGCCGACGATCTCGGAACTCGGCAACGCGGGGAGGTCGAGCGGCTCCTGGGTGTGCAACTCCGGCTCGGGTTCGCGGCGCAGGTCGATCGCGTTGGCCAGCATCACGGCGATCGTCGGCAGCACGGCAGCGGCAACGAGCAGGATCAGGTTCCAGGGCAACGGGGTGATGGTGGCAGAGAGGAAGCACACCACACGCAGCGCCATCGTCCACAGATAGCGTGTGCGTCGTTCGTCGTTGTCGAGCGAGCGGCGCTTCCTGGCGCTGGTGATCAGCGTTGGTTTGGGTGCACTCGCCGGACTCACGGCACCCAGCCTAGGTCGCGAACGCCGCCGACGCTTCCCGCTGCTCCGCGGGCCGCTCCGCGCCCCTTGTCGAGACTCCGCCCCGGGGCGTCGCTATCGCGCCGCCCCGGTTGTCGTCTAGCTTTGCCCCGTGACTGAAATCTCAACAAATGCACCCGCCCGCAGCGTGATCGTGACCGGTGGCAACCGGGGAATCGGCCGGGCCATCGTGGAGCGGTTCCTCGCCGGAGGGCACAAGGTTGCCAGCCTCGACATGGGAGGCGAGCCCCCGGAGGGCGCACTCGGCTTCGCCTGCAACGTGACGGACGGCGCGCAGGTGGACGCAGCCTTCGCCGCAGCGGAGGAGGCCAACGGTCCCGTCGAGGTCCTCGTGGCCAACGCCGGCATCACCAAGGACACGCTCATCCTGCGCATGGGCGACGCCGAGTGGGACGCGGTCATCAACGTGAACCTGACCGGCGCCTTCCGCTGCGCGAAGCGTGCGACCAAGAGCATGATCCGCGGTCGCTGGGGTCGCATCGTCTTCACCGGTTCCGTCGTCGGCCTCTACGGCTCGCCCGGCCAGGTGAACTACTCCGCGTCCAAGGCCGCCCTCGTGGGTGTCGCCCGCTCGCTCACCCGCGAGGTGGGCTCCCGTGGCGTCACCGCCAACGTCGTGGCTCCCGGCTTCATCGAGACCGACATGACCGCCGTCCTCTCCGAGGAAGTCATCGCCCGGTACCTCGCCTCGATCCCGGCCAACCGGCTGGGCCAGCCGTCGGAGGTGGCCGCAGCGGTCGCCTTCCTCGCATCAGAAGAAGCCGGTTTCATCAGCGGTGCCGTCATCCCCGTTGATGGCGGCCTTGGCATGGGTCACTGAGAGGCTCGACATGGGAATCCTTGAAGGCAAGAACATCCTGGTTGCCGGTGTGACCATGAACACCTCGATCGGCTACCGGGTGGTCGAGCTCGCGCAGGCGGAGGGTGCCAACGTCGTCGTGTCGAACTTCGGCAGGGCGATGAGCCTCACCGAGCGCGTCCTCAAGCGCCTCGACCCGACGCCGCCGCTGCTGGAACTGGACGTGTCGAACGACGACCACTTGTCAACGCTGGCCGAGCGACTTGGTGAGCACTTCGACCACCTCGACGGCCTGGTGCACTCGATCGCCTTCGCCAACCCCGAGACAGCGCTCGGCGGGAAGTTCCTCTCCACCCCGTTCAGTGATGTCGCCACCTCTGTGCAGGTGTCGGCCTACTCACTGGTCAGCCTCACCATGGCCTGCAAGCCGCTGTTCGCCCCGACTGCGGCCGTGGTCGGACTCACCTTCGACGCGACGGTGTCGTGGCCGATCTACGACTGGATGGGCGTCTCCAAGGCTGCGCTTGAGAGCGCGTCCCGCTACCTGGCCCGCTATCTCGGCCCGGACGGCGTCCGCTGCAATCTCGTCGCAGCCGGCCCGCTGGAGACCATCGCGAAGAAGGCGATCCCCGGATCGGAGGAGTTCAACAACATCTGGGGTGGCCGGGCGCCGCTCGGCTGGGACACCAAGGACCTGACGCCCACCGCGAAGGCCGTTGTCGCACTGTTGAGCGACTGGTTCCCCTCGACCACCGGTGAAATGCTCCACGTCGACGGCGGGCTGCACTCCACCGGGGCGTGAGGGTCGGTAGGTTGGCCGCATGAGCGTTGTCCAACTCCAGGGTGTCTCGATCGTCCGATCCGGAGCCACCCTGCTGGCCGACGTCAACTGGACCGTCGAGGAGGATGAGCGCTGGGTGGTGATCGGTCCCAACGGGGCCGGCAAGACCACCATGTTGCAGATCCTCGGCGCGCAGTCGCACCCGTCGAAGGGCACAGCGACCATCCTTGGGGAGACCCTCGGCACCGTGGATGTGTTCGAACTGCGTCCCCGGATCGGCGTGACCTCTGCGGCGCTGGCCGACCGGATTCCCAAGTCGGAGCGTGTCTCCGACGTGGTGGTCTCGGCCGCCTACGCGGTGATGGGTCGCTGGCGCGAGGACTACGACGAGCTCGACCACGCCCGTGCCCGGCAGCTCATGCAGCAACTTCAGGTGGACCACCTGGGCAACCGTACGTTCGGCACCCTCAGCGAGGGCGAGCGCAAGCGGGTACAGATCGCGCGGGCGCTGATGACCGACCCTGAACTGCTGCTTCTCGACGAGCCGGCGGCAGGGCTCGACCTGACCGGCCGCGAGGCGCTGGTGACGACCCTCGCCGACATCTGCAGCGACCCCTACGCCCCGGCGACGGTGCTGGTCACCCATCACGTCGAGGAGATCCCGCGCGGCATCACCCACGCCCTGCTGCTCAAGCACGGCCGCGTCGTGGCCGCAGGCCCCATCGCAGAGACCCTCACTGGCCCGAAGATGAGTGCCACCTTCGACATCCTCCTCGAAGTCTCCGTTACCGACGGACGCTGGTCTGCAAGGGCAGCTTCGCGTGCGGGCCACCGGCTTCCCGCACGGTTGGCATGATGGGGGTAGGAGAGGGGTTTCGCGATGATGCAGTGGGTGGCTGAACACCTGTGGGCGGCATGGCTGACGTTGGCCGCGCTGCTCGCCGTCGCGGAGATGCTCACTCTCGACTTCACCCTGCTGATGCTGGCTGCGGGCGCCCTCGCCGGAGGGTTGGTCGCGCTTGCTGTACCAGGGCTGCTCTGGCTGCAGATCATGATGGCCGTCGTCGTGGCCGTTTCCATGCTCGGCCTCCTGCGCCCCACACTCCTGCGCAAGATCCGTGCCCTGCCCGGCTATCGCTCCAGCGTTGACAAGATGGTCGGCAGCCCCGGCATCGCTCTCACCCAGATCACCGCAGAAGGCGGTGAGGTGAAGGTGGCCGGCGAGGTCTGGTCTGCCCACAGCCTTGAGGGCAACATCGAAACCGGCACAGAGGTCGAGGTCTACCGCATCGACGGCCCCATCGCGATCGTCTACCCCAGACACCTAGCCCTGCCCTGAACCAAGGAGAGAAATGCCTGAACTAGTCAGCGCCATCATCGGAGTGCTGATCGCCATCGTCGTGGTCACCATCATGTTGCGGTCGGTGCGGGTGGTCCGCCAGCAGCAGGTGGGCGTGGTCGAACGGCTCGGCAAGTTCCGTCGTACTCTCGAGCCCGGCCCGCACCTGCTGGTGCCGGTGATCGACTCCGTCCGCTACACGATGGACATGCGTGAAGCCGTGGTGCCGTTCCCGCCGCAGGGTGTGATCACGGAGGACAACCTGATGGTGGGGATCGACTCGGTGATCTACTACCAGGTCGTCGACCCGGTACGCGCGGCCTACGAGGCCCAGAACTACATCCAGGCCATCGAGCAGCTCACCATGACCACGCTGCGCAACATCATCGGTGGCCTCGACCTCGAGCAGACCCTGACCAGCCGCGAGGAGATCAACCAGAAGCTGCGGGCCGTGCTCGACGAGGCCACCGGCAAGTGGGGCATCAAGGTCAACCGGGTGGAGCTGCGCGCGATCGAGCCGCCGGCAACCATCCGCGACGCGATGGAGAAGGGCGCCCGCGCCGAGCGCGACAAGCGGGCAGCGATCCTGACCGCAGAGGGCCAGCGCCAGTCGATGATCCTCTCGGCGTCCGGTGACCGGGAAGCCTCCATCCTGCGTGCGCAGGGTGAGCGGGAGTCGGCCGTGCTCCGGGCACAGGCAGACCGGCAGGCGTCCATGCTGCGGGCAGAGGGCGAGGCGCAGGCCATCACCACGACGTTCAACGCCATCCACGCCGGCAAGCCGACGCAGTCGCTGCTGGCCTACCAGTACCTGCGGATGCTGCCGAACCTCGCCAAGGGCGAGTCGAACAAGGTGTGGATCATCCCGAGCGAACTCAACGACGCACTGAAAGGCCTTGGCAACATCGCCGGACGCGCCCAGGCAGCGGCAGACGATGTCGATGAGGGCGAGTTCAGCGCACCGTCAAAGGTGGACGTGTTCGCAGAGATCGAGGCCCAGAAGGTCGAGGACGCCGAGCAGTCGCAGAAGTCGGTGCAGCAGGCGATCGCCGAGGCGGAGGCGCTGGAAGGACGGCGAGCGGCACGGCTGGACCACGAGCGTGCCAACGCGCTCACCACCGGAGCGCCGGACGTCGCAGCTACCGTGCCCGTCCCGGCGGAGCAGCCGGACCAGGAGCCGAACACAGCAGGCTGACAAGGCTCGAGAGGTGGGCGGCCATGTCCACCTCCGGGTCGAGCAGCCACTGGGTCTGAAGACCGTCGGCGGCGGCGATCAGCAGGCCGGCCGCAACTCCCGCGTCGAGGCTCGACGACAGCGTCCCTGCCTCCTTGCGGGCGGCGATGTCGGCGGCCAGCAGCTCGCGAACGCGGGCGTACCGTGTGACGAACACCGCATGCGAGGGGTGGCCGGGGTCGCTCGCCTCGATGGAGAACTGGGCGTACAGCTGTACGAGGCCGGGCACGTCCGCGTTGTGCCGGACGATGCCGACCAGCGCGTCCACCGCCGACTCGCCCCGCTCGAGGGCGGCGTCCTTGTTGACCGCGTCCCGCTTTGCGAGGATCTCTGCGAAGAGCTCCTCCTTGGAGGAGAAGTAGTGCAGCAGCCCGGCCTGGCTGAGGCCGACGGCATTGGCGAGCTCCTTCACCGACGTGCCGCGGTAACCGGTGCGGGCGATGACATCGAGGGCTGTGGTCAGGATCTCCTCGCGCTTGGCGAGGCCCTTGGCGTATCTGGCGGGCCGGGGCATGGCGACATCGTAAGGTCACCGGCCGACCGGTTGTGAACAGCCGTCAGGCCACCGGCTCGCGGGCGTACCGTCCGGCGAGGGCGGAGCAGGCCATGAGCTGGGCCTGGTGGAACAGCACCAGCGGCAGGATCAGCAGCCCGAGCGGCTGGCCGACGAAGAGGACCCCTGCCATCGGCAACCCACTGGCGAGTGACTTCTTCGTGCCGCAGAACTGGATGGCGATCGCGTCGGCGCGGTCGAAGCCCAGCCTCCGGGCCGTCCACCAGGTGAGGGCCAGCACCACGCCCAGGAGCACGACGCACACGGCCAGCACGATCGCCAGGTCGGTCCACGAGGTCGACGACCACATGCCCTCCCGCATGCCGGCGGAGAAGGCCGCGTAGACCACCAGCACGATCGAGCCGCGATCCACAAGCTTCAGTTGGGGGTGCGCCTTCACGAAGCCGGCGGTCCAGCGGCGCGACAGCTGGCCCAGCACGAACGGGAGGAACAGTTGCAGCACGATCTCGACGATCGTCGACGTGGTGAAGGCAACCTTGCCGGTGCTGCTCAGCAGCAGCCAGCACAGCAGCGGGGTGAGGAAGACGCCCAGGATGTTGGACGCCGATGCGCTCACCACAGCACCGGCGACGTTGCCCTTCGCGATCGAGGTGAACGCGATCGAGGACTGCACGGTCGAGGGCACAAGCGTCAGGTAGAGCAGCCCGGACTGGAGCCCCGGCGCGAGCATCGGCCCGGTCAGCGCCACCACCGCGAGGCCGAGCACGGGGAAGAGCCCGTAGGTGAACGACAGGATCGTCAGGTGCAGCCGCCAGTGCTTGAGGCCTGCCAGCGTCTCGCTCGGGCTCAGCCGGGCGCCGTAAAGGAAGAACAGGAGGGCGATCGCGATCGTTGTCGCCCACTGCAGCACGGTCACCCAGAACCCGGTGGCGGGGAAGATCGAGGCCAGCACGGCCGCGGTGATGATCGCGAGCAGGAACCGGTCGACAGGGATTCGTGAGAGCCAGGACATTGGTGGTCATACTAAGGGGCGCCCCAGAAATAGGATCGTTGCGTGGCCACCGTGATCAGCATCGACAACTCCGAGGATCCACGGCTGGCCGACTACGTCGGGTTGCGGGAGGCGACGCTGCGCCGCCTCCTTGAGACCGAGCGCGGCGTGTTCATCGCAGAGGGCAGCAAGGTGATCCGCCGAGCGCTGGAGGCCGGTTACGCGCCGCGATCGTTCCTGCTGGCCGAACGCTGGCTGGCCGAGCTGGCAGACGTCCTCGAACCCCTGGACGCCCCCGTCTACGTGGTCAGCGAGGAACTCGCCGAGCGGGTGACCGGGTTCCACGTGCACCGCGGGGCTCTCGCGTCCCTGCACCGCACCGCTCGGCACGAGGTGGGCGACGTACTGGCCGGACGGCGCGTGATGGTGCTGCAGGACCTTGTTGACCACACCAATGTGGGCGCGATCGCCCGAAACGCCGCCGGCCTCGGCTGGGACGGGATGCTGGTGAGCGCCCGGTGCGCCGACCCCCTGTATCGCCGGTCGATCAAGGTCTCGATGGGCACGGTGTTCTCGCTGCCATGGGCGCGGCTGACCGACGGCACCGACATCGGTGCGCTGCTGCACGGCGCCGGGTTCCGGGTGGCAGCGCTGGTTCTCAGCCCTGACGCGATGAGCCTGGGGGAGTTCTCTGCCTCGCTGTCGCCGGACGATCGTCTGGCCGTGCTGTTGGGCACAGAGGGTCACGGCCTCACGGCGGACTGGGTGGCTGCTGCCGACGCGCTTGTGCAGATCCCGATGCGGGCAGGGGTGGACTCCCTGAACGTTGCCGCGGCCAGCGCGATCGCCGGCTACGCCCTCGCGTGAGCCGGGCCCTGGTTCAGCCGTCCGCGGACGTGCGACGCGGGCTCACCGGCCAGTCCTCGGGGTAAAGGTGGGCGAGCTCCTCGTGCTGGGCGTACAGCTTGCGCCGCATCCGGTTCGACAACCGATCGCCGAAGACGGTGCCCTTGAGGTGGTCGGTCTCGTGCTGCAGGCAGCGGGCCAGCGTGCCGGTGCCGACGACGGTGACCGGTTGGCCCCACGGGTCGACCCCGGTGCAGACAGAGTGGTCGGGCCGGGCCAGCGGTTGGTAGCCGCCGGGCAGGGAGAGGCAGCCTTCTTCGGCGGACTCCAGGTTCCGTGCGTCGCCTTCGGGCAGCGTGACCACGGGGTTGCAGATTGCGCCCATCCGGTGGATGTCGTCGGCGTCGGGGCAGTCGTAGACGAACAGGGCAAGGTCGACTCCCACCTGGGTGGCGGCGAGGCCGACGCCGTGGGCCACAGCCATGGTGGCGAACATGTCGCGCACCAGCGTGCGGAAGTCGTCGTCGAAGGCCGTCACCTGACGGGTCTGCGCGTGCATCACCGATTCACCCCACCGGGTGATCGGCAGCACGGTGCCGCCGGTGGTCAACTCCTCGATGCCCATGCCTGTCCCATCCTCGTCTCGACGCCCGCCATCTTAGGGGCCACCGCGTGCCAGCCTTGCGCCGGTGCCCGCAGCGGGCGACGCTGGCCGGGTGGAGCGGTTGGCCGATTCCCTCACGCCGGAGGCGCAGGTGCTGCTGGGCACGTTCGCAGAGCACCTGCGGCTGGAGCGTGGGCTGTCTCCGCATACCGTGCGCGCCTACACGGGTGACCTCACCAACCTGTTCGCCCACCTTGGCCGGGTGGCCGATGGTGATCCGGGCGAGGTGACGCTCGCCGACCTGCGCACCTGGCTGGCCAACCAGCACGCAGGCGGCGCCGATCGCGCCACCCTGCAGCGCCGGTCTGCCGCCGCGCGCACCTTCTTCGCCTGGGCCCGCCGCACCGACCGCATCGCGTCCGACCCGGCCCAGGCCCTGCGGTCACCGAAGGTCGACCGGCGGCTGCCGCCGACGGTCGAGGTCGACCAGGCGCGCAGCCTGCTGGACGGGTTGACCGCGAGGGTGGCCGACGCCGGCGAGCCCGGGGATGTGGCGGCCCGGCGCCGTGACCTTGCCGTGGTGGAGGTGCTGTACGCGTCCGGCATTCGGGTGTCGGAACTCTGCGGCCTGGATCTTGGTGACATCGACGACCAGCGTGGTCTGCTGCGCGTGCTCGGCAAGGGCGGCAAGCAGCGGACGGTGCCGCTCGGCGGCCCCGCCGTGCGCGCCCTGGACGCTTGGCTGGGAGTGCGGTCGGTGCTGGCGGCGCCCAGCGCGGACCAGGCCCTTTTCGTCGGTGACCGTGGCGGACGGATCGACCCTCGGGTGGTACGCCGACTGGTGCACCGCGCGCTCGCGATGGTGCCGGACGCTCCCGATCTGGGGCCGCATGGGTTGCGCCACGCGATGGCCACGCACCTACTGGAGGGTGGAGCCGACCTGCGTTCAGTGCAGGAGATCCTTGGGCATTCCTCCCTGGCGACAACACAGCTGTATACCCACGTGTCCGGCGACAGGCTGCGCCGGGCTTACCAGCAGGCCCATCCGCGCGCGTGACCCCTGTCGAAGCGAGGTTCGCTCAGAGGAAGCGCTCCGGGTCGGTGTAGCTGCCGTCGAGCTTCACCGTGAAGTGAAGGTGGCAGCCGGTGCTCCAGCCCGTCGAACCGACGCGACCCACGACCTGGCCACGGCGGACATTCGCGCCGGGGAGTACAGAGAAGCCCTGGGCGTGTAGGTAGATCGTGACCAGGTGGTGTCCGCCGACTTCTCCGTGGTCGAGCTCGAGCCGGTTGCCGCTGGCCGGGTCTCGGCTCACCGAGGCCACGCGGGCGTCGGCGGCGGCCCGGATCGGCGTCCCGCAGCCGGCCGTCAGGTCGACGCCGTTGTGGAGGCGCCACTCGTGGAAGATCGGGTGCAGCCGCATCCCGAAGGTGGAGCCAACCGCGCCGGGCACCGGTCTTGTCAGCAGCCCGGGCAGCGGTGCGCCGGCCGAGAGCGCCTGCGTCCGGTCGGAGAGCAGCCGTCCAACCAGGTCCGTTGCCGTTGCCGGCAGGAGCCGGACGGGGCCTGCGTCGAGCAGGCTGAGCGGATCGAGGTAGGTGTCGCCCCGCTTGAGCCCCCAGTGAAGGCAGGTGCCGCCGGGACAGCTGTGGCCGCCTGTCAGCCGGCCGATCACCTGGCCGGTACCGACCTGTGCGCCGACTGCGACCGTCGGGATCACCGGCAAGTAGGTGGTGCGCAGGGCGCCGTGGCTGACCACGACCACCCCACGCCCGGCGAGGGTGCCCGCGTAGACGACCCGACCAGCCATGGCCGCCACCACGTCGGCGCCAACGGTGCCGAGCAGGTCAACCCCTCGATGGCCTGCCAACCACGGCTGATCGGGCGGGTCGAAGCCGCGCACCACAGGTCCGGGTAGGGGCGCGACGGCGGACGCGGCCGCTGCCACCGGCGGTGCCACCCCCAACCACAGGCACCAACCGATCACCCCTGCCACCAGCACGCGCAGCTTCGCCATGCCCCCATCTTCGGCAGCTGTCCGCTGCCGGCGTCAGCGGCCCCGCCGCCCTGTGGACGCCGCTCACGGCCTGTGGACAACGCCGGTTGGCGGCACAGGCCCTCGGTTGCGTAGAATCGTGCCAGCGACCCGGCCGATCCGGGTCGACTTCGCACGCAATCTGACCGCCGTACGGCGGGCCGGACCCGAGGTCCTCTTGTGAGGTGGGTACCCGGCGACTGCGTCAGGCGGATCGAAAAGTTCGATCCGGAAACCCAAAGCGGGTAACGGCAGCATCCGTTCCCGCGCAGAGAGGAACGGCCATGGCCGTCGTCACCACGCGCCAGCTGCTGGACAGTGGCGTCCACTTCGGGCACCAGACCCGCCGGTGGAACCCCAAGATGAAGAAGTTCATCTTCACCGAGCGCAACGGCATCTACATCATCGACCTGCAGCAGTCGCTGGGCTACATCGACAGCGCGTACGCCTTCGTCAAGGAGACCGTCGCCAAGGGTGGCCAGGTCCTGTTCATCGGCACCAAGAAGCAGGCCCAGGAAGCCATTGCCGAGCAGGCGACCCGCGTCGGGATGCCCTTCGTGAACCAGCGCTGGCTTGGCGGCATGCTCACCAACTTCGGCACCATCAGCAAGCGCATCGCGAAGATGAAGGAGCTCGAGGGCCTCGACTACAACGACGTTGCAGCCTCCGGACTGACCAAGAAGGAACTTCTCCAGCAGAAGCGCAAGATGGACAAGCTCGCCAAGACCCTTGGTGGCATCCGCGACATGCACCGCGTGCCGCAGGCCATCTGGGTCGTTGACACCAACAAGGAGCACCTCGCCATCGACGAGGCCCGCAAGCTGCACATCCCGATCGTGGGCATCCTTGACACCAACTGCGACCCAGACCACGTCGACTTCCCGATCCCGGGCAACGACGACGCGATCCGTTCCGTCGCGCTGCTGACCCGCGTGCTCGCCGACGCCGTCGCCGAGGGCCTGCTGGCCCGCTCCACCGGTGCCGTCACGGGCGAAGAGTCCGAGCCGATGCCCGACTGGGAGCGCGACCTGCTGGCCGGCGCTCCGGCTGGGGCCGTCGCCGAGCCCGTCGCCGAGGACATCGTCGTCGTCGAGCCCTTGTCCGAGGCTGTCGCCGAGGAGATCGCTGTCGAAAAGGGCGTCGCCGAGGTTCCGGCCGCGGTCGTCGCCGCCGAGCCGGTCGTCGAGGAGCCGGTGGCTGAGGAAGTCGCTGAGGAGCCGGTGGCCGAGGTTGTGGCCGAGGAGCCGGCGGCCGAGGTTGTGGCCGAGGAGCCGGTGGCCGAGGTTGTGGCCGAGGAGCCGGCGGCCGAGGTTGTGGCCGAGGAGCCGGCGGCCGAGGTTGTGGCCGAGGAGCCGGTGGCCGAGGTTGTGGCCGAGGAGCCGGTGGCTGAGGTTGTGGCCGAAA
>JADGPA010000192.1 GCA_017882685.1 Propionibacteriaceae bacterium
GCCGATGTCCTGGTTGCCGCCACTGGACAACTCCAGGGTGATCGTTCCCGGGCCGTTCGTTGTGGCGGTCAGCGAGGTCCCGGCAATCGCACCGAATGGAACGTCTCGAGGGCCGTGTACGTCACCAACGAGCAATTCAGGCACCAGGTCGACCTCATCGACCGCACCGACCCGGTCCTGAAGTTCGAACTGCTCGAACCCGACAAGCCAGGTAAGTACCTCGTCTTCGGCTGAGCACCGCGCCGGCGCCTCTCGTCCGGACCCACACGCTGTCAGGGATGCACTAGCGGTCCTGAATGGCTGCGCGCCAGGCGACCGGGCCAAGGTGGCGGACGCGCTCGGTGGCCACAGCGACAGCCGAACGCAGGGCGTCCTCCCTGTCGAGGCCCGCGGCAAGGGCGTGGCAGTAGGCGCCGTGCAGCACGTCGCCGGCGCCGGTGGTGTCGGCGGCAGCGACCTTCTCCGGCTCGATCGTTCCGGAGGCAGCAGCTGTCCACCAGTGCAGGGCCTCACCACCGTGACTGACGGCGACCAGCTTCGGCCCGCGCAACTGGAGGGCGCGGGCACCCAGCCAGTCGGGGTGCACGTAGTCGGCCGAGCAGATCACGTCTGTGCTGAAGGCGAAGATGTCGTCGAACACCGGCTTGTGCGAGCCCGCGTCGAGCACGACGGGCACTCCCTCCGCGGCAAGGGCGGCAGACCGGGCAAGCGCCGGGTGGTGGCCGTCGACCAGCACGACGTCGACGCCGCTGAGGTCCGGCCCGGCGATCTTGCCGAACGCCGGCGTGTGCCCGGAACCGCTGACGACAGCCCGCTCGCCACTTGCTGCGTCGATGAACACCGTGGACACGGCCAGCTCGAACCCGGGTGGCGCCACGTCGATGACGTCGACTCCGGCAGCGGCGAGGTCGGCTGCTGCGAGCCGAGCGGCCGGTGCCTGACCGAGGGCCGTCCACAGCCGGGCCCGTCCGCCGAGCGCCGCGAAGGTGATCGCAGCCACAGCTGCCGGTCCCCCGGCCGCCACCCAGCTCTCGATGGCCGTGGTCTTCTCGTTGCGGGCAGGCAGGCGGTCCACCAGCTGCACCACGTCCACCGTGGCGAGTCCGACGAACAGCCCGCCGGTCACGCCAGCTCGCCCGCCTCGAGAGCGACAACGCACAGTGCCGTCCCGCCGGGTGCCTCCAGGATCGTCTTGCCCCGACGGGAGGCTCGCGGCATCGCGCCGTGGGCGGACAGCCGGGCGACCTCCGCCTCCAGGTCGTCTGTGATCACGTGCAGGTGGGCGGTGACGCTGCGCGCCAGCTCCGCCGGTTGTAGCCGGATGTCGATCGCTGCAGCGCCGGCGAGGCGGAGTGCCGTCTCCGGTTCGGGAGCCGTCAGCCACTGTCCACCGAGGACGTGCCGGAAGAACGCCACCTCGTCCGCGTAACGCTGCCGGGGTATGTCGAGGCAGAACCTGCTCACCCGGCTGCGATGACCGGCCGGCCAGACAGCGGGCGGCGGCACGGCTTCTGCGGGCTTGGTGACAAGGCAGAACGGCAAGCCCGCCGGGGAGCGGAGGACGAAGAAGCCGTGCGGGGACTCCTCCACCAGCTCGGCACCGGCCACCATGGCAGCTTCCGCCGCTGTCCACGGCTCGTGGACGTGCACGTCCAGATGGAGTCCCGTCGGGCCGTCGCCGAGGCGCTGCACGCGCAGGTAGTCGTCGCCGGACGGCGGCAGGAGCGTCGCGAACTCGCCGGCCTCACCGCGCGGGCCGGAGAGGCCGTAACCCGTGGCGGCTCGCCAGAATCCCACCCCGGCGTCGAACTCGCCTGCGGGGTAGTCCAGGAAGGCGGTCAGCCAGAACGGTTCCGCTGCGCCCGGAAGCGTCACGAAGAAGCCAGCGCCCTGCTGCGGTCGCGGGCCGCCTCCATCGCCGTCATGAACGCCGACTTGACCCGGTGGGCCTCCAGCTCCCGGAGGGCCGCCGCCGTCGTGCCACCCGGCGAGGTGACCCGCTCGCGCAGCACGGTGGGGTGCTCACCGGAATCGGCGAGCAGCTTGGCGGAGCCGTACATGGTCTGCACGACGAGCGTCGTGGAGATGTCGCGGGGCAGTCCGAGCATCACGCCGGCATCGATCATCGCCTCGACGACGAAGAACAGGTACGCCGGCCCGGAGCCGGAGATGGCCGTGACCGCGTCCTGGTACTTCTCAGGGACGGTCACCACCTTGCCCACAGCAGACAGGAGTGCAGTGACGTGCTCGAGGTGCTCTTCCGTGGCAGCCGCCCCCGCGGAGATGGCGGCCATGCCCTCGTCCACCTGGGCCGGCGTGTTCGGCATCACCCGGACGACGGCCGTGCCCTCGGGCAGGTCGGCCTCGATGCGGGACGTCGAGAGGCCGGCGCACAGAGAGACCACGAGAGTGCCGGGACGGATGGCTGCCCCGACCACGGGCAGCACCTCTCCCGCGTCCTGCGGCTTGACGACGATCACGACGGTGTCTGCCTGCGCAGCGGCCTCAGCGGTCGAGCCGGTG
This sequence comes from Propionibacteriaceae bacterium, assembly GCA_017882685.1. Taxonomy (GTDB): domain Bacteria; phylum Actinomycetota; class Actinomycetes; order Propionibacteriales; family Propionibacteriaceae; genus Propionicimonas. Next base: position 2,524 of record JADGPA010000192.1, read on the forward strand.
TGGATGCCGTGCTTGGCAGCCATCTCCACGAGCCGCTGGGCGTGACGGTCGGCGGCGGTGATCTGGCCCGGCTCCCAGCCGGCGCGCAGCAGCCCGGCGATCAGGGTCTCGCCCATGACGCCGGCGCCAATCACAGCGAGGTTCGTCACCGGGACGCCACCAGTTCTGCGATCTGCACGGCGTTCAGGGCAGCGCCCTTGCGCAGGTTGTCGTTGCTGACGAACAGCACGAGACCGTGTCCGCCGGGCACCGACTGGTCGGAGCGGATGCGTCCCACGTAGCTCGGGTCCTTGCCTGCAGCCTCGCGCGGGTTCGGGATGTCGGCCAGCTCCACTCCGGGAGCGGTCGCCAGCAGCCCGGTGGCCCGGGTGACGCTGATCTCCTCCGCGAACTCGGCGTGGATGCTCAGCGAGTGGCCGGTGAACACCGGCACCCGGACGCACGTGCCGGCGACCAGCAGGTCGGGCAGGTGCAGGATCTTGCGCGACTCGTGGCGGAGCTTCTGCTCCTCGTCGGTCTCGAAGTTCCCGTCGTCGACGATCGACCCGGCCAGCGGGATCACGTTGAACGCGATCGGCTTCAGGTACGGCGCAGGGTCGCCGGCAGGAACGGCAGAGCCGTCCAGCGCCAGTTGCGCCGGATCGACGGCGGCGGCGGTCTGGTTGGCCAGCGCCAGCACACCCTTGGCACCCGAGCCGGAGACCGCCTGGTAGGTGGCGACGATGAGCCGGGTGAGGCCGGCAGCGTCGTGCAGCGGCTTGAGCACCGGCATCGCTGCCATCGTCGTGCAGTTCGGGTTGGCGATGATCCCCTTGGGCGGGTTGACCGCGTCCTCGGGGTTCACCTCGGAGA
>JADGPA010000025.1 GCA_017882685.1 Propionibacteriaceae bacterium
CAGACCTTCGAGGTGCTTGAGGGTGCCGATGAATCCGACGCCGATGATTCCTACCCGGAACTTGCTCACAATCACTCCTTCGTAACCGTTGGTGGGCGGCCATCGCATCCACGGCGGCCCCGATGTCTCCCAATCCCTCGCCGGGAGCGCCACGGCGCGATACCTTTGAGAGCGCGATCATTCTATCTACGGGAGGCGTTGTGGCCGCAGTAAGCATCCAGCTTTACACCCTTCGGGACCAGCTTTCATCCGACCGGGACGCGACTCTTGCCGCCGTTGCGGCGATGGGCGTCGACGAGGTCGAGCCGTTCGGCATCGAGAACTTCGACTGGCTGACCGAGGCGCTCGCGTCCGTCGGCCTGAAAGCCGGAAGCGCGCACGCTGGCCTCCTGGCCGATCCTGAGAAGGTGCTGGCCGCAGCGAAGGCGCTGGGCGTCCACACCGTGTTCCAGCCCTACTGGGACAGGGACTTGTGGCAGGACGCCGCGGGTATCCGTGAGTTGGCCGAGGGTCTCAACGCCCAGGTGGACAGCTTCGCTGACGCCGGCCTTGCCATCGGCTACCACAACCACGACTTCGAGTTCACCGCACCCGACGTCGACGGCGTGCCCGCCTACGACTACTTCGTGTCCCTGCTGGACGAGCGCGTCGTGCTCGAGGTGGACACCTACTGGGCGGCAACCGGCGGCCGCGACGTCCCGGCACTGCTGGCCCAATACGGCGACCGGATCACCCACCTGCACGTGAAGGACGGCCCCCTGCAGCCGTCGCGCAGTGGCGCGGCGAATGTGGTGCTCGGCACCGGCCTGATGGACATCCCGCCGATCCTCGACGCGTCGCCGAAGCGCACCTGGGTGTGCGAGTTCGACTTCGCAGCCGTCGACCCCATCGAGGAGGTCCGTCAGAGCATCGCCTACCTCAAGGAGCGGTGATGGCGGTCGGGATCGGCCTCGCCGGGGCCGGAACCATCTCGACCCAATACCTGACGAACCTGGCGCGGTACGCCGACGTGGAGGTCGTCGCGATCGGCGACCTCGACACCGACCGGGCTGCGGCACAGGCCAAGGCCCACGGCGTGCCGGCCTCCGGCACCGTGCAAACGGTGCTCGAGCATCCCGGCGTGGACGTGGTGGTCAACCTGACGATCCCTTCCGCCCACGTGGCGGTCTCCACGGCGGCGATCCGCGCCGGCAAGCATGTGTGGAGCGAGAAGCCGCTCGGGCTCGACCGGGCATCTGCACGGGCACTACTCGACGAGGCCGCCGCGTCGGGGCTGCAGGTCTGCTGCGCGCCCGACACCGTTCTCGGCCCCGGTATCCAGGCAACGCTCCGTGCGATCGCCGACGGCTCAATCGGCCGTCCGCTGGCAGGGCTGGCGATCATGCAGAACCCCGGCCCGGACGCCTGGCACCCGAGTCCGGAGTTCTTCTACTCCGCCGGTGGCGGGCCGGTGCTCGACATCGGTCCGTACTACCTCACCTCACTGGTGCTCGGGCTCGGCGCGGTCACGTCCGTCGTGGCCGGTGGTGGACGGGCGCGTGAGGTGCGCACCGTGATGGCGGGGCCCAACGCCGGTGCCACCTTTGGCGTGTCGGTGCCGACGACGGCGAACGTGCTGCTGCGGCACGCGTCCGGCGCGTCGTCGGTGTGCCTGTTCAGCTTCGACTCCGGCCAGCGGCGCACCGGCCTGCTGGAGTTCCAGGGGACGCAGGCCACTGTCGTGGCCCCCGACCCCAACCGGTTCGACGGGGTGATGCGGACGCACGTGGCCGGCGAGGTGCGCGACGAGCTCGACCTGGAGGACGCGGGCATGGGCCGCGGCATCGGCATCGTCGACCTGGTGCGCTCGCTCGCGGACGGCACCCCGCCCCGCGCCAACGGCGAACTGGCCTACCACGTGCTCGACATCATGCTCGCGATCGAGGAGTCGATCGCGTCCGGGAATCCGGTGACTGTGACGTCGGTTCCTCCCGTCGTTGCGCCGCTCCCGGCAGACTGGAGCCCGCTGAGCCCGCGGTAGCTGGGCAACTGGTGGCTGCGTCCGCCCGACCGACAACCCTTAAGGGAGTTCGCATGAAGCTGGGATTCTTCACCGCCTGCCTGCCCTCGTTGACGCTGGAACAGGTCGCCGACCACGCGGTCACCCTGGGCTACCAGTGCCTGGAGGTGGCCGCCTGGCCCACCCAGCCCGGACGCGACTTCGAGGCGCCCCACCTACCGGTGGCCACCTGGACCGGTGCCGACGTGGACGCGACCCTCGGCCTGCTGCAGCGCACAGGGCTGGAGATCTCCTCCCTCGGCTACTACGAGAACAACCTGATCGGCGACCTCGGCCGACGGGAGGAGATCCGCACCCATGTGAGGGCCTGCGTCGACGTTGCGCAGTCGCTGGGCGTGCCCTACGTCGGCACCTTCATCGGCCGCGATCCGGCGAAGACGGTTGTGGAGAACATGGCTGAAGCCGAGCGGGTGTTCCCCGAACTGGTGGACTACGCCGGCGAGCGTGGCGTGAAGCTCATGATCGAGAACTGCGTGATGGAGGGCTGGCACCCCGACGGCTACCCGGGCAACATCGCCTACTCCCCGGAGCTGTGGGACTGGATGACCAGCACACTCGGGCTGTACCTGAACTGGGATCCGTCCCACCTGACCTGGATCGGCATCGACCCGGTGGAGACGATCATGGCCTTCGCAGCCTCGATCGTGCACGTGCAGGCCAAGGACCTCGAACTGTTCCCCGACAAGCGCAACCGGTACGGCTTCTACGGGGCGGTGGAGAAGGGCGACAACCCCTGGCACACCGGCTGGTGGCGTTACCGGGTGCCGGGCCGCGGCTCCGTGGACTGGCTGCGGGTCGTCGACCGGCTGTACGAGGCAGGCTTCACCGGGACGGTGTCGGTGGAGCACGAGGACCCGATGTGGGGCGGCACCCCTGAGAAGGTCACCGAAGGCCTGCGGATCGCCTACGGCACGCTGCGTCCGCTGATCGGGGACGTCAACACCTGAGCCGGCGCCAACCGTTCAGCCGCGAGCCTTCCGGACAGCTCTCCAGACGAGTCCTGCGACGACGACAAGCCCCCCGATGATGATGAAGTAAGGCTCCACTGTCTGCGCTCCCGCTCGGATTGGGTGACGAACCCGTCCGGCTTGGCGAACGGTTCGAGTGAAGTATGCCAAGCCCGGACTCTGGTCGCGCGCCCGATGCTTGGATGGGGGTGTGGCACGGAGCGGGTGAGCCGGACGGCGCCCAGTCGGACGGCATTGGGTGCAGCGCCCTGCCGTCTCGTCGAGCAGGACCAATCCCTGCGGGGAATGGACCACTGGCGTGCGGGGTTGGCCAAGGCATGAAGGCACTTCTCTACGACCAGTACGGCGGCAACGACAGGTTCAGGATCGGCGCGGTCAGCGACCCGCTGGTCGGGCCGGACTCGGTGCTGGTGAAAGTGGTGGCCGCCGGCCTCAACCCGGTCGACTACAAGGTTCGCGAGGGCTACCTGCAGGGACTGATGAAGGCGGTGTTCCCTGTGGTGCCCGGCTGGGACGTTGCCGGCGTCGTTGTGAAGACCGGCCTCGACACCCCGGAGTTCTCCGTCGGCGACGAGGTGCTGGCGTACGCCCGCAAGGACTTCGTGCACGGCGGGACGCTTGCTGAACTCGTCGAGGTACCGGTGCGCACGGCCACCCACAAGCCGTCTGGGCTCAGCTTCGAGGAGGCTGCTGCCCTGCCGCTCACCGGCCTCACCGCCCTGCAGACGGTGCGACGTTCCGGCCTTGGCGCCGGCTCCACCGTCCTCGTGCATGCGGCCGCCGGTGGGGTCGGGTCGTTCGCCACCCAGCTCGCCGTCATGGCGGGCGCCCGCGTCGTCGGCACGGCGGGTGAGTCCAACCACGCCTACCTGCGGGAACTGGGCGTCGAGCCCGTCGCCTACGGTGACGGCCTCGTCGAGGCCGCGCGGGCGCTCGCGCCGGACGGGTTCGATGTGATCCTCGACTACGTCGGTGGGCAGGCCATCGACACCGTGCCCGACCTGCTGCGTCCGGGCGGCTCGGTGGTCTCGATCGCAGACGGTCGGGTCACCGGCCTTGGCGGTACCTACGCCTGGGTGCGGCCCAGCAGCGGCGACCTTGCAGAACTCGCGGCGCTCGCCGCCGCCGGAAGGCTGAAGGTGACCGTCTCGGAGGTGTTCGACCTCGACCGGGCCGTGGAGGCCTATGCCGCGCTGGAGGGTGGCCACACCCGCGGCAAGATCGTGGTGCGCATCTGACGGGCTTTCGCTGTATGGAGTGACTCTGTCCACCGAACTCGGTGGGCAAGGTCACTCTCCGCACGCGTCCGGCCACCATCTATGACGTCGCGACGGTCGCGGGCCTTCGATTTGTCGGTGCAGCTTCACGCCGCGGGCTCAAGCAGCCGCGGGAGGCCCGGAACGGCCCCTGGAGAAGGCTTTGCCCCGCCTCCTGAGGAGGCGGGGCCTGAGTCCCCTATCCCTAAAGGACTTGCCATTGGCAAAACACCTGCCTGAAGTGTAGGCACCCGTAGGGGGGAACGCACGTCGGCACGCCTGAGAATTTCCTATGCGGCGGGGCCAGGATTCCGTCGATCTGCTCGAGCGCGCCGGCCAGGCCTTCCTCCATTCCCATCCTCCATCTCGTCGAGTTGCTCGGCCGAGGCGAAGGTACTGGTGAGTGTCATCCGGGTGGTGCCGGGCTCTTCGTCCAGCTTCACCTCCATCACGACGGGGTCACCCGGCACAGGGTTGCCCGCATCGTCGGTGAACCCGTCCGGCACCACGAACCGGGTGGGTTCCTCCACCTTTGTGATGTGCCAGTACCCGCCGGGCTGCTCCCCACCCGGCCCGGTCAGGTGGTACCGCGATTCGCCGCCGGACACGAGATTGTGTGGTGAACGTGGCCGGCCAATGCGGCTGCCCCCAGGTTGCAGATCAATCATTGCGACAGGTCCCGCCCATATGTGCTCTTGCCCATCGAGCCG
>JADGPA010000193.1 GCA_017882685.1 Propionibacteriaceae bacterium
GCCACTTCTGTTCCTTGCCCGAGAAGGCGCTGGTCAGGGCCTGGTGGTAGATCGGGAACGACGCAGTGGACAGCATCAGCACCTCCCAGCGGAATGAGCCGAGGGTGTAGAAGGCGAGCAGGATCTGCATCAGGTAGAACCCGGCGTAGTAGAGCGCCCAAGTGGCGAGGGTGGTGCCGAGCACCACCGGACGAAGATCGAAGAAGATCTCCAACGCGGGAACCATCAGCAGCACGCCGGGAGCGAGCCCGGTGAGGTAGTGCGTGGCCGTAACCAGGTACATCAAGCGCTGGTCCATGCTCAACGGGCGCCGCGGGTTGAGCGGGTTATGAGTGAACAGGATCTCGAAGCCGCCGGTGGCCCAGCGGAGCTGCTGCTTGGTGTAGTCCTCGATGGTCTCCGGCGCGTCGCCGACGGCAAGCACGTCGGGGATGTAGATCGAGCGCCAGCCGCGTTCGTGCAGCATCAGCGACGTCCACACGTCCTCGGACTTGGAGTCGGTGTAGATGCCGCCGATGTCGTCGATAGCCGTTCGGCGGAACACCACGTTGGTGCCCACGCAGAAGGCCGCGTTGAAGTGGTTGCGCCCGGGCTGGATGAACCGGTAGAAGACGGCCTGCATGAAGCCGGCGCCGCGCGAGACGATGTTGTTCAGGTTGCCGTAGCTCTGCGGGGTCTGGACGAAGGCGACGTTGGTGTCGGTGAAGAACGGCAGCGTCTGGTAGAGGAACTCCGGACGGGGCACGAAGTCGGCATCGAAGATGCAGAAGTAGTCCGTCTTCACCTGGCTGAGGGCATGGTTGACGTTGCCGGCCTTCGCCCCGCCGCTGGACAGCCGCCGGATGTACTGCACGCCGATCCCGGCGGCGAGGTCACGCACCTCGTCGGAGCGGCCGTCGTCGAGGATCCAAGTGGTGTGTTCACCCCAGATGTCGCGCGCCGCGGTCGCGGTGCGCCTGATGACGTCAACATCCTCGCCGTAGCAGGTGATGAAGACCGCCACCGAGACCGGACGTCCGTTCAGCCGCAACGGCCACTTCGGGGTGGGCTGCACCGCGGCGTTGGGGTGGGCGCCGTCGAACAGTTCGCGCCGGGACAGGTAGTACTCGTCGTTTCGCGGGGAACGCGAGCCGGCCATGATCGTCCACATGGCCAGCAACGCGTGGATGATGAGGATGCTCTCGGCCGCCATCACCAGGAGGTAGGGCAGCCAGTCGCCCCGGTTGGCGGGGTTCAACAGGAAGATGCTGTAGGCGACCACCCCGGCCGTGGCAAGGATGGTGAGCACCATGACCACCGGCGAGAACGGATTGCGGGTCTGCAGCCGGCGGGTTTCGGGGTTGAGATCGTCTACAAGAGCTAGGTCGTGAGTGCGCATTCGCGTCTCCGAAGGGTTCTTGGACACCGCGAGCGACCTGGTCGGAGCTTCGCCCGCAGCATCGCTGGAAAAAGAAACAGCCGGACTGAAGTTGAGCTTCGGTCCGGCGTTGGTACGGCCTGGGTGCAACCCCTTCCGCTCTTCCACGGTAGGCGGGCCGGGGTGCAGAAGGCAAATCCACGGGGTACCCTCACACCCCGTCGTCATCGGCCGGGAGCCCCGCGTATCGACCAGCCGATCAGCGGGGTGCCCAGGTGCCCATCATTGGGTACAACACCATGCTGGCAATGACGAAGGTGCCCAGTACCGCCCACCACGCCCAGTTGACCCGCCCGCTGCGGGCATCCATGCCCGTGGCCATTACCGCTGCGATCGCGGCGACGAGGTTCAGCAGGACCATGACCAGCCCGAATACGTACAACTGCCCGGCCACCTGAATCCAGGAGAGGTAGGCGACCGTGAGGAAGCACGCCGTGAGCCCCAGGAACGCCAGCAGGATCGGCACCCACCACGGCATCTGCACCTGGCTGGCCATCAGAGCAGGTCGTGCAGCATGACCACCTGCTCGCGCGAAGGGCCGACGCCGATCCCGGAGATGCGGCAGCGCACCAGCTCCTCGAGCCGGCGGACGTAGGCCTGGGTGTTGGCCGGCAGCTCGGCGAAGTTGCGGCATCCCGAGATGTCCTCCGCCCAGCCGTCGAGGTACTCATACACCGGTACCGCGTGGTGGAAGTCGGTCTGGGTCATCGGTAGGCGGTCGGTGCGCTCACCGTTGACGTCGTAGGCGATGCACACCGGGATCCTCTCCCAGCCGCTGAGGATGTCCAGCTTGGTCAGGAACAGGTCGGTGAAGGCGTTGGCCGTCACCGCAGCCTCGACCACGAGCGCGTCGAACCAGCCGCAGCGGCGGTTCCGGCCGGTGGTGGTGCCGAACTCGGCGCCGTCGGTGCGCAGCTTGTCCCCGTCTGCGTTGAGCAGCTCTGTGGGGAACGGACCCTCGCCCACGCGGGTGGTGTAGGCCTTCATGATGCCGATCGTGCGGTTGATCCGGGTCGGCCCGACGCCGGCGCCGATGCAGGCCCCCGCGGCGATGGGGTTGGAAGACGTGACGTAGGGGTAGGTGCCGTGATCGACGTCGAGGTGGTGGGCCTGGGCGCCTTCGAAGAGCACGACCAGATCGGAGTCGAGCGCGTCGTTCAGCACCCGGGTGACGTCTGTGACCATCGGACGCAGCCGCTCGGCGTGCGACAGCAACTCCGCCGACACCTCGGCCGGGTCGATCGCGCGGCGGTTGTAGACCTTCAGCAGCAGGTGGTTCTTCTGCTCCAGGGCCGCCTCGACCTTCTGGCAGAGGATCGAGTCGTCGAACAGGTCCTGGACGCGAATGCCGAGCCGGTTGATCTTGTCGGAATAGGCCGGGCCGATGCCGCGTCCGGTTGTGCCGATCTTGCGCTTGCCGAGGAACCGTTCGGTGACCTTGTCGAGTTCCTTGTGGTAGCGGGTGATGATGTGCGCGTTGGCGGAGACCAGGAGCCTGGAAGTGTCCACCCCGCGCGCCTCGAGCCCGTCGATCTCCCCGAACAACACCTCGAGGTCGATCACGACGCCGTTGCCGATCACCGGCGTGCTCTTGGGGCTGAGGATGCCGGACGGCAGCAGGTGCAGGGCATACTTCTCGCCTGCGACGACGATGGTGTGGCCGGCGTTGTTTCCGCCCGAATAGCGCACCGTGTAATCGACGCGGTCACCCAGCTGGTCGGTCGCCTTGCCCTTGCCCTCGTCGCCCCATTGCGCACCGACGACCACGATTCCCGGCATTGTCTGCCCCTCTTCATCAGGAAAGCCCGCGGCAATGCCAAGCGGGCTCTTGCGTCCTCACTTTACCGGGTCGACGTTGCAGGGAGCGTGCAGCGTTCAGCGGCTGATGGCTGTGGACCGGTGATGCAAGGGGTGGTGCTGCTGGCCGAAAGCCAGGCTGCGCGCCTCCACACACGCCGAGCGGCCCGGAACCGTGCGGTTCCGGGCCGCTTGGGCAGTGCTGTGGTCAGCCGATGGTCTTGCCGACGCTGCGCAGGTACTCGCAGGCCTCGACGACGCGCTTGGACATGCCGGCCTCGGCCGCCTTGCCCCAGGCGCGGGGGTCGTACTGCTTCTTGTTGCCGACCTCGCCGTCGATCTTCAGCACGCCGTCGTAGTTGCGGAACATGTGCTCCACCACCGGACGGGTGAACGCGTACTGGGTATCGGTGTCGATGTTCATCTTGATGACGCCGAAGTCGACAGCGTCGGAGATCTCCTGCGGGGTTGAGCCCGAGCCGCCGTGGAAGACCAGGTCGAACGGCTTGTCGCGGCCGTACTTGGCGCCGACGGCGTCCTGGATCTCCTTGAGCACCTCAGGACGCAGCTTGACCGCGCCCGGCTTGTAGACGCCGTGCACGTTGCCGAAGGTCAGCGCAACGATGTAGCGACCCTTCTCACCGAGGCCGAGCTTCTCGATGGTGGCGAGGCCGTCCTCGACCGTGGTGTACAGCTTCTCGTTGATCTCGGCAGCGACGCCGTCCTCCTCGCCACCGACCACGCCGACCTCGATCTCGAGGATCTGGCGGGCCTTGCTGGTGAGGGCGAGCAACTCGTCGGCGATGGACAGGTTCTCGGCCATGGGCACAGCGGAGCCGTCCCACATGTGGGACTGGAACAGCGGCTCGAGGCCGCGGTCCACGCGCTCCTGGGAGATGGCGATGAGCGGTCGGACGTAGGTGTCGATCTTGCCCTTGGGGCAGTGGTCGGTGTGCAGCACGACGTTGATCGGGTAGTTCTTCGCGACCACGTGGGCGTACTCCGCCAAGGCGACCGCTCCGGTCACCATGTTCTTGATGGTCGGGCCGGAGGCGTACTCCGCGCCACCGGTGCTGACCTGGATGATGCCGTCAGAACCCGCCTCTGCGAATCCGGCGAGGACGGCGTTGATGGACTGCGAAGAAGTGATGTTGATCGCCGGGAAGGCGAACTTGCCGGCTTTCGCGGCTTCGAGCATCTCGGCGTACTTCTCAGGACTGGCAATGGGCATTCGGCTTGGCCTCTCTCGGATGACAGCGCCCGCGACGGTGCGACCGCTAGGCGGAACACCCCCAGTCTCTCAAAAGTCCGGACTGGTTGGTGATTCGCACAGAGATTGGACGGACGTGACCGCGGAGCGAGATCAATCCATACGGGACAGGTCGACCCACGCCCGTCCGGACGAGAGCACCCGGACGGCGGCGTCGAGCGTCGCGGGCATCGTGTCGGTGTAGTCGATCGGCACCAGCCCGGTTCCGCGGGCGCGGTCGGTAGTGACCAGCGACGTCGAGGCGCCGAGGACGCCTGGCTTGAGCACGACAGAACCCACCTCGGGCCAGGGGAACCAGCGCTGCCCGATGAGCATGCCCTGCCGGTTGAGCCCGATCGCGAGCCCCGGCTGGGCGAGCCGGGCGTCGGCCCGCACCCGCAGGAACTCGATCAGGCTGTACAACGTGGTCACAAGGCCAGTGGCGACGGAGATGCCGATCATCCACGGCGCCCACGAGCCGAACTGCGCCGGCCAGAAGTACCAGCCCGCGCCGACGAGCCCTGCGCTGACGACGGTGGAGACGACCCGTGAGACGAGCAGGCCACGCGCCCGCCGCACACGGTTGGCCACCAGCTCGGGGCGGTAGTACACGCCGTACTCGTCGCTCACGACGCCCATGCTAGACAACGAGTCCTCGCGACGGTTCACCGTCGTGAGGACGAGGCGTCTTGACGAGGTCCGCGCCAGCGGGCCGAGGATCATGCGGGCCCGGCCCACTGCCGGGCCCAGTGGTACATCGCGATGGCAGCGGCCGCACCGGCGTTCAGCGATCGGGTGGAGCCGTACTGGGTGATCGCCACGAGCCGCGTGCAGCCGGCCGCCAGGGTCTCGGTCAATCCCGGACCTTCGGAGCCGAACACCAGGCAGCAGCGCTGCGGCAGGTCTGCGGTCTCCAGCGGCACAGAACCCGAGATGTTGTCCACGCCCACGGCAACGACGTCGTTGGCGTCGAGCCAGGCGAGGAAACTCTCCTCGTCCGGGTGGTGGTGCACGTGCAGGTAGCGGTCGGTCACCATCGCGCCGCGGCGGTTCCAGCGCCGCCGCCCCACGATGTGCACGGCTTCGACGTTGAACGCGTTGGCCGTCCGCACGATGGAGCCGATGTTGAAGTCGTGCTCCCAGTTCTGGATCGCCACGTGCAGGGACTGGCGCCGTGTGTCGAGGTCGGCGACGATCGCCTCGATGGTGAGGTAGCGATAGGTGTCGGTGACGTTGCGCCGGTCGCCGTCGGCCAGCAGGGCCCGGTCGTAGCGATCGCCATCGGGCCAAGGCAACGGGTGCGGGCCCACGCCGGGGGCGCTCACAGCTGACACCTCGTCGTCGCTCAGGGTCACCATGGCGGTCACGGTACCCTGAGTGATCATGAACTTGTTGCCCCAGCTGGCCGTCGTGCCCCTGTTGCTCCCCGACTGGCTGGACCCCGCCTTCATCATCCAGTGGCTGGGGAACGGGGCGCTGTGGGGCGTCGCGCTCATCATCTTCATCGAGTGCGCGATCTTCCCCGTGCTTCCGGGCGACTCGCTGCTGTTCACGGTGGGCATGTTCATCGCGATGGACCCGCCGTCGATCACCTTCCCGGGCATGGCGCCGTGGCAGGTGCTGCTGGTCTCCTGCGTCATCCTCACGGTGGCAGCTGTCGGCGGGAACGTTGCCGGGTACTGGCTTGGTCACCTGATCGGACCGGCCCTCTTCAAGCCGCGACAAGGCTTCTGGGGCAAGGTCTTCGACCCCAAGCGCGTCGACCAGACACACGACCTCCTCGCCCGCTACGGCAACCGCGCCCTCGTCCTTGCGCGCTTCGTCCCCTTCGTCCGTACGTTCGTGACTCTCATCGCCGGCATCGGCCGCATGGACTTCCGCTCCTTCATCACCTGGACGGCCGTCGGTGGCGTGATCTGGGCGATCGGTGTGACGGTGCTCGGCTACTTCCTTGGCAACGTGCCGCTGATCGCCAACAACATCGACGCCGTCCTGGTGCTGATCGTGCTGGTGTCGGTGCTGCCGATGGTGGTTGAAGCGATCCTTGCCCGCCGCCGGGCGGTGGCAACCAAGCCCTGATGGTCCGATCCTGATGGTGGAGCGCCGATCGATCGGCTGGATGCCCGGAGCTGTCGACACCCGTCCACCGGCGGGCCGTGCCGAGCTGGACGCAGCCGTCGCCGCCCTCTCCGGACTCCGGCTTGCCGTGCTCACCGGGGCGGGACTGTCCACCGACTCGGGGCTGCCCGACTACCGAGGCCCCGCGGCCGCGCCGCGGAACCCGATGACCTACGAGCAGTTCACCTCCAGCGCGCGCCACCGTCAGCACTACTGGGCGCGCAACCACCTCGGCTGGCACAGCATGTACCGCACCGAGCCCAACCCCGGGCACCTCGCCCTCGCCGCCATGGAGCGGGCCGGGACGGTGCTGGGTGTGATCACGCAGAACGTCGACCGCCTGCACGAGCGGGCGGGCTCCGGCAGGGTCGTCGACCTGCACGGCAACTACAACCGCATCCGGTGCCTGTCCTGCGGATGGGAGTGCACCCGCGCTGAGCTGGACGACAAGCTGCTTGCCCTGAACCCCGGCTTCCTCGAGCGCGTCAAGGAACTCGGCGACGTCGAGATCGCGCCGGACGCCGACGCTGTGCTGGAGTCGACCACCGGCTTCGTCGTTGCCTCCTGCCCGGTCTGTGGCGGGGTGCTGAAGCCCGACATCGTGTTCTTCGGCGAATCGGTGCCGCAGTCGCGGGTGCGGGAGGCCTTCGGGATCGTGGACGATGCTGATGCCCTGCTCGTCGCGGGTACCTCGCTGGCTGTGATGTCAGGGCTACGGTTCGTGCGGCACGCCGCACGTGGGAGGAAGCCGATCGTGATCATCAACCGCGGGCTCACCAGAGGCGACGAGCTCGCTTCCGTGCGGCTGAACACCGGCACCTCAGAGGCACTGAGCATGCTCGCCGAGCGACTCTCCCCGTAGCCAGCGTCAGTTGTCTGGGCAAGACTTGGGCCATGACGACGATTGTCTCCACACTCTTCATCGCCCTCGACGGTGTCGCAGAGATCGACCCGGCCTGGCACTTTCCGTACTTCGACGAGCACATGGGTGCAGCGGTCACGGAGGACTACGCCGGCACTGACGTGCTGCTCCTGGGCCGGGTGACCTACGACAGCTTCGCCGGCGCGTGGCCGGATCGGGAGTCAGCCGGCGAGATGGACGCACCGATGGCGAAGCAGCTCGGAGACCTCCGGAAGGTCGTTGCGACGCGGGGGGCGCAGGACCTGGGCTGGCGCAACGCCGAGCGGACGTCCGACGTGCTGGCGACGGTGAAGGACCTGCGGGCGCAGCCCGGCGTGGAGAAGGTGCTGGTGGCCGGCTCGATCTCCATCGTGCGGCAGCTCCTCGCCGCGGGTGAGCTGGACGAGCTGCACCTGCTGGTGCACCCGGTCGCCGCGCGGCACGGGCGAAGGCTGTTCTCCGACGAGGACGCACCGCAGCCCCTCACGTTGCTGAGCTCCGCGGCGTTCCCGACCGGTGTCGTCCGGCTGGTCTACTCCCCCAGCGAGTTCCCCAACGCAGCCACCTATTCCGACGCCGCCGAGAAGTTGACCACGCTGGAGGAGTGAGCCGTTACTGCTGCGGCGGCTGCTGGTAGGTCGGCGGCTCCTGCGTCGGCGGAGTGTAGGTGGGCGGCTGTTGCGCCTGCACGGCCGGCGGTGCATAAGTCGGCGGCTGTGGCGCCGGCGCGAACTCACCGGGAGCCTGAGCGGCCGGATCGGCCTGCGGATAGGCCTGCGGGTTGGGCAACTCCGAGAGCGAGCTCCCCGCGGCCAGCTGGTCGTTTGTCGGCTCGGGGACGGCGCCGGCGGGCCGGTCGCTGATCTCGCCGAAGCTGACGTGCGGGGCCTGCCGCACCGCGGCCTCGTTGACCTCGAAGTACGTGGCCTTCTCGAACTTGAACATGCCGGCGAGCACGTTCGAAGGGAAGGACTCGACCTGGGTGTTGTAGTTGCGCACGTTGGCGTTGTAGAAGCGCCGCCCGGCGGCGATCCGGTCCTCGGTCGCGGTCAGCTCGCGCTGCAGCTCGAGGAAGTTAACATTGCTCTTCAGATCGGGGTAGGCCTCGACGCTCACCAGCAGGTTACGGACGGCGCCGCTCAGCTGCTCCTCGACCTGGGCCCGCTCCTGGCTTACCTGGCCGCCACCGGCCTGTGCAAGCGCAGCGGCCTGGTTGCGCAGCCGGGTCACGCCTTCGAGGGTGTTCCGCTCGTGGGCTGCGTAGGCCCGCACCGTCTCGACGAGGTTGGGGATCAGGTCGTAGCGCCGGTTGAGTTCGACGTCGATCTGGCGCCAGGACTCCTGGATCAGGTTCCGGGCGCGGACGAAGCCGTTGTACAGCGAGACCGCGTAGAAGGCCACGCCGACCACGACCAGCAACACCACGATGAGGAAGATCACGCCACCAGTCATTCCAGGTTCTCCATTCCGAGGGACGGTCCCGGCCGCTCACGGCCAAGCACGCCCAGCCTAACGGCACACCCCTGCCGGTGGTCGAGAGCTACGACAGGTCGAGGTCCGCGAGTCCGACCGCGAAACGGTAGGGAACGCCCTCTGCCTCGATCCTTTCCTTCGCCCCGGTGCTGCGGTCGACGATCACGGCGACGCCGATCACCTCTCCCCCGGCTTCGCGGACGGCGTCGACGGCGGTCATCACCGAGCCGCCGGTGGTGGAGGTGTACTCGACAACGAGGCAGCGGCGTCCGGCCACCTCCGTGCCCTCGATGCGGCGCTGCAGGCCGTGCGCCTTCGACTCCTTGCGGACGACGAACGCGTCCAGCCGACCCCCGGAGTGGGCGGCGTGGTGCAGCATCGCGACGGCAACGGGGTCAGCACCAAGGGTGAGGCCGCCGACGGCGTCGAAGTCCCAGTCGGAGACCAGTTCCGTCATCACCTCACCGACCAGGGGGGCGGCGGCGCCGTCCAGAGTCACCCGGCGCAGGTCGACGTAGTAGTCGGCCTCCTTGCCCGAGGCTAGGGTCACCTTCCCCCGCACCACGGCGAGGGTCAAGACCAGTTCGATGAGCTCATCGCGTGCTGACATGGCAGCACCGTACCGGAGGCTCAGGAGAACCAGCCCCGGCTCCACGCGGGGGACGGTGAGCCCTCGGCGTCCCCGTCGGTGAACGGCTTGGCGCCGGAAAGCCAGCGGGCGAGCTCGCGTCCGGCCAGCAGGCGGTAGGGGAACCCGGCGCGCTGCAGCCGACGCTCGAAGGCCTGCAGCGGCAGGTCGGTACCGCCGACGGCCACGAAATTGCCGAACCGGCGGCCCTTCCAGACCGGCACCTCTGCGCTCACGGCCACCTCTTCGAAGGTCGCGACGATAGCGGCGAGGCAACGCTTGGCCCAGCCGAACGGGGCCGAGTCGGTGAGGTTCATCACCACCTGGCCGCCGGGACGCAGGGTGCGGGCCACCTCGGTGAAGAACTCCACCGTCGCCAGCTCGGGCGGAACGCTTGCGCCGGCGAACGCATCGATGATCACGGTGTCCGCGCAGCCCGACGGCAGGGCGGCGACGCCAGTGCGGCCGTCCACCGGTCTCACCTTGATGCCGGAGTTGCGGGGCAGCGGGAGCTTCTCGCGGACGGAAGCCGTCAGCTCCTCGTCCGGCTCCAGCACCACTTGCGCTGTGCGGGGACGCCGCGCCTCGACGAACCGGGGCAGGGTGAGCCCGCCGCCGCCGACATGGATGACCCGGAGATGCTCTGCGGGCGGACGGGCGAGGATCGTCTCGTCGAGCACCTCCGCTATCCGCTGCACGTACTCGAACTCGAGGCGCAGCGGGTCGGTCGGGTCGACCCAGGACTGTTCGGTCTTGCCGTGGAGCACCATGAACGCCCGGCGGTCGTCGGGGGCTGGCACCACACGGTTCATGTGGCCGCAGCCTACCCGCCGTCGTCGCTTGGCCCAGACCCCTCCGACGGCCACGCCCAACCGCTAGGGTGACAGCACGCCGGAGCTGCCCGGCGATGGCGAATCAAGATCGATCCTGGAGTCGACGTGACCAACAACCAACAGCCCGGGCCCACCGGCGTTCCCACTCCTGGCGTCCCAGGTCCGGGACAACAGCCCTACCCGCCCCAGCAGTATCCGCAGGCCTATCCGGGGCAGCCGTACCCGGGCCAGCCCCCCGCCACACAGCCCATTCCAGGCCAGCCCTACGGCACGCAGCCGCAGCAGCCGTATCCCGGCGCGCAGCCGATCCCTGGCCAGCCGTACGGCGCGCAGCCGATCCCTGGCCAGCCCTACGGCGCGCAGCCGCAACAGCCCTACCCCGGCCAGCCCTATGCCGGCCAGCCCTATGCCGCACAGCAGCCCTACCCCGGCCAGCAGCCGTACGGCCCACAGGGTCCGGTGCCGCCGCCCTACGGTCCGGCCGGCCAGCCTCCGGGCAAGCCCAAGGGGAAGGGCGCGCTGATCCTCGGCATCACCGGCGGTGTCGCCGCCCTCGCCGTCATCGCGTCGTTCCTTGTGCCCAGGAGCCCCGTGCTGCCGGTCACGCCGCAGCTACCCGGCACCACCGCCAGCGTCCCCAGCGCCACCGCGAGCGCCCCGGGAGCCTCCGTGACGCCCGTCACGCAGACCGACAGCGCCCAGGCCGCTGTGCAGGACTACCTCCAGGCCGTCGCCAGCGGCGACTCCGCGTCCGCCATCGCCTCTGCGGTGAGCCCGCCGATGGAGCAGTCCCTCCTCACCGACGAGATGCTCGCAGCGAACCAGGCAGTGGCCCCGATCACCGACATCACCGTCACCGAGGGGACGGGCAGCGACCACCAGAGCGTCCAGGCGGCGTACAACCTCGGCGGCACGCCGGTCAACACCACTTTCGAGGTCACCCGGGTCAACGGCTCCTGGAAGCTCGACGCCGTCGCCGTGCCACTGCCCATCGACCTTTCCGCCACCGTGGGCGTCGACCTGGCCATCAACGGCGTGCAACTGCTGAACATCAACCCTGCAGTCTTCCCCGGCAGGTACACAGTCGAGGCGGTGAGCGGTTGGTACACGCTGTCGGGGGGCGCGGTGCAGGTGGAGAACACGACGCCGTCCGGCCAGGCGCCGGAGGTGAAGCTGGCGCTGACCTCCTCCGGCGTCTCAGCGATCCGCAAGGCCGCCCAGGCGAAGCTGAACTCGTGCCTGAAGAAGAACTCGCTGGCGCCGGCGGGCTGCGGGTTCGGCAGCTACCTGCCGGGCACGAACAAGGTGCGCCCCTCGACGATCGACTGGCGGGTGGTGAAGGGCGGTACCGCGATGCGGAAACTCAAGCCGAGCCTCGACGCCCCCGACTCGGCGATTGCCAAGGTATCGGTCAAGGTCCGGGTGGACTGCTCCTCGACCAACGGACGGCGCTGGCGCGGGTACTCGACCGTCCACTACGTCTACGCCACGCTCAGCGAAGGCAAGGCGCAGGTGACCCTCGGCGCCTGAGGCGCGCGAAGGTCACCGCAGGTCCTGACCAGCGTCAGCCGGCCGGGACCGGCTGCACCGCCACCAGCCCGGTCTGGTCAGCGTTGACGTCGAAGGCAGCGGTGTCACCGTCGGCGATCTCGCCGGCCAGTACCTTGCGCGCCAGCGCGTCCTCGATGGTGGTCTGCACGAGCCGCTTCAGCGGACGGGCGCCGTAGACCGGGTCGAAGCCGGTCAGGGCCAGCCAGTCCTTGCCCGCCTGGGTCACGTACACCTCGATCCGACGGTCGGCAAGGCGCTGGTTCAGCCGCTTCAGCTGGATGTCGACGATGCGGGTGAGCTCCTCGGTGCCGAGCGCGTCGAAGATCACGATCTCGTCCAGCCGGTTCAGGAACTCCGGCTTGAACGCCTGTCGCACCACCGCCATCACCGCTTCCCGCTTGGTGTCGGCGTTCAGGTTCTGGTCGGCCAGGTACTGCGAGCCCAGGTTGGAGGTCATGATCAGGATTACGTTGCGGAAGTCGACCGTGCGGCCCTGGCCGTCGGTCAGGCGGCCGTCGTCGAGCACCTGCAGCAGGATGTTGAACACCTCGGGATGGGCCTTCTCCACCTCGTCCAGCAGCACGACGGCGTAGGGACGCCGCCGGACAGCCTCTGTGAGCTGGCCGCCCTCCTCATAGCCGATGTAGCCGGGCGGGGCTCCGACCAGCCGCGAGACGGTGTGCTTCTCGCCGTACTCGCTCATGTCGATGCGCACCATGGCGTGCTCGTCGTCGAAGAGGAAGTCAGCCAGCGACTTGGCCAGCTCTGTCTTGCCGACGCCGGTGGGTCCGAGGAACAGGAACGAGCCGGTGGGACGGTTGGGGTCGGAGATGCCGGCCCGCGACCGGCGAACGGCGTCAGCGACGGCCTGCACGGCGCGGCGCTGGCCGACCAGTCGCTCGCCGAGGCGGTCCTCCATGGTGAGCAGCTTCTCACTCTCGCCCTGGAGCAGCCTGCCGACCGGAATGCCCGTCCAGGCGGCAACGACCTCCGCGATGTCTGCCGCGGAGACCTCCTCGCTGACCATGGAAATGGCGTTCTTCTCCTGCTCTGTCGCGTTCTCGAGCTCTGCCTCCAGGCCGGGGATCTGGCCATACAGGATCTCCGAGGCCCGGGTGAGGTCGCCTTCGCGCTGTGCGCGCTCGGCCTCGATCCGGAGCTTGTCGATCTCACCCTTGATCTCGCCGACCCGGTTCAGCCCGGATTTCTCCGCCTCCCAGCGGCTCTCCAGCCCGCGGAGCTCCTCCTTGGCGTCCGCCAGCGCTGCGGTGAGCCGCAGGTAGCGCTCACGGGAGCCCGGGTCCTCCTCCTTCTCCAGGGCGAAGGCCTGCATGGTCATCCGGTCGATGTCACGGCGCAGCTGGTCGATCTCCTCCGGAGAGGAGTCGATCTCCATGCGCAGCCGCGACGCCGACTCATCGATCAGGTCGATGGCCTTGTCCGGCAGCTGCCGACTGGTGATGTACCGGTTCGAGAGGGTTGCGGCTGCGACAAGGGCGGAGTCGGTGATCCGCACCTTGTGGTGCGCCTCGTAGCGCTGCCGCAGGCCGCGCAGGATCGCGATGGTGTCCTCGACGCTCGGCTCGCCAACGAAGACCTGCTGGAACCGACGCTCCAGTGCCGGGTCCTTCTCGATCCGCTGGCGGTACTCGTCCAGGGTGGTCGCCCCGATCATCC
>JADGPA010000194.1 GCA_017882685.1 Propionibacteriaceae bacterium
CGTTGATCTCTTCGCTCACGATGTCCTACTCCTAGCTGTCACTGCTTGCGGGCGGCGCGGGTGTTCTTCCTCGGCTGCTGCCGCTGGATGACCTGGCGCTTCACGCCGTCGTCGTCCACCGCCTCCGGGGATGCCGGCAAACCGGCCGCGGGGGCTGCGGCGGCAGGCCGGTTCTGACGGGCCACCTTGGTTGGGTCTGTGTTGACGGCCTCGCGGACCTTCTTCGATGCACCGCGACGCTTCGCGGCGATCACGTCCGGGTCGAGACCCTTGGCGCGCATCCGCTCCTCCCAGTCGACGTAGGCCGGGGTGCCGGGTGCGGGGTTGTTGTGGATCAGGAGGTACTGCTGCCCCATCGTCCACACGTTCGTGGTGAGCCAGTAGATCAGCACGCCGATCGGGATGCTCACGCCACCGATCGCGTAGATCGCCGGGAACATGTACAGCATCATCTTCTGCTGCTGAGCCATCGGTCCGGTCAGGGCCTCCGGCGGCATGTTCTTGCGCATCAGCTGCAGCTGCGTGATGAAAAGGATGCCGGTCATCAGGATGATCAGGGTCAGCGCCACGAACTGGGTGGCGCCGAAACCGTTCAGCGGCAGGAAGCGTGACGAGATCGACGCACCGAAGATCGACGCGTTCTGCAGGGACGTGGCCAGGGCCGGGTTCTGCTCGAAGAAGTAGCCGAGCGCATGCCCACCGGAGACGCTGTTCAGCACGTAGAAGAGGGCGAGGAAGATAGGCATCTGCAGCAGCAGCGGCAGGCAGGACGCCATCGGGTTGACGCCCTCTTCCTTGTACAGCTTCATCGTCTCCATGCCGAGACGCTCGCGGTCAGCTCCGTACTTGTCGTTGAGCGCCTTGACCTTCGGCTGGATGAGTTGCATGTTGCGGGCGGAGTTGATCTGCCGCACGAACAGCGGGATCAGCGCCGTACGGATCACCATCGTCAGCAGGACGATCGAGAGGGTCCAGGTCCACCCGGAGGCGGGGTCCATGAAGTTCGACAGCAGGGTGTGGAACCCGACGAGGATGCCGGAGACAGCCCAGTAGAGCGGCGTCATCAGGGCACTCAGCATGTTCAGGAAGTCGTCCCACAGGTTCAGCGGGATCATCAGTGCTATCAACGGGTTCAACATGTCACTCCATGGACGTGGCCGGCCTGTTCGGCCGCCCATACAGCCGCCGCCGGGGTTCCCGGCACCGGGTCGTAGCCACCCTCTGCCCACGGGTGGCAGCTCCCCAGCCGCCTCGCGGCGAGCCAGGTGCCCTTCACGGCACCGTGGACGGTGACAGCCTCAAGCGCGTACGCGGAGCAGGAGGGGTAGTACTTGCAGACACTGCCGTACAGCGGGCTGATCACCTTGCGGTAGCCCTTCAGCAGGCCGATCAGCACGTACTTCATGCCGACAGCCGTTCCAGGCAGGTACCCAAGGCCGAGCGGAAGTCGCCCGGCAGGTCGCCGGTGGTCGCGGCCGGCAGTGCGCGCACGACCACGTCCACTCCGAACGGCACCGACGGCAGTGCTGCGGCGGCGAGATGGCGCAGGCGCCGCTTCACCCGATTGCGGTTGACGGCGTTCCCCACTGCCTTGGACACGATGAATCCAGCGCGCGAAGGCGCGCCGTCAACCCGCCGGACGTGGACGACAACGCTCGCGCGTCCACAACGGACGCCCTGACGCAGGGTGTCGCGGAAGTCGACGGGGTCACGCAACCGCGACGGGGCAGGCAGCACCGGAGCCGGCTCAGCCGGCGAGGCGGACGCGGCCCTGACGACGACGGGCCGAAATGATCGCGCGGCCGGCGCGGGTATGCATCCGTAGACGGAATCCATGGGTGCGGCTGCGACGCCGGTTGCTCGGCTGGAAAGTGCGCTTGACCACGCGAGTGCTCCCAAGTTCGTAAATTATCGGATCTGATGCGCCCACCCGGACACACGTCTGCCGCGACAGCGACTTACCAACGATACGTGGCACCGAGGACCGTGGGCAAACTGAAGCCAATCTGTCTCGACGTCGAGTCGACACGCCGTGCTCTTGCGACCTTAATTCGAGACTGTTTGCGCACCCGCCCGGACCTTCGCTAGTTTGCTCTACTGCCGCCCGGGAAGCTTGCCGCCTCGTCACTCGTGCAATATTCGTACACAGTCTGTGGACAACGGTGTGGAAAGCTTGGCTGGTGGCCGGTAGTGAGGAGCCGAAGCAGAGCCATGACGCAACCACTCGCCGGTAGCGACGCGACCTCCCCACCTGACCTCAAGGCTGCCTGGTCGTTCGTATGGACGTCTTCCGACGCCTCCACCCGCGGCTGGTTGCAGGGCATGCAGCCGGTGACCATGCATGACTCACTCGTCATTCTCGCCGTTCCCAACGAGTTCACCCGCGACCGTGTCGAAACCCGGTTGCGCCCGCTCATCGAGGACCAGCTCAGCCAGTTCTACTCCCGTGCGATCCGGGTCGCGATCGACGTCGACCCGACCCTCGGCGCCGGCATCACCGAGCCCGCGCTGGACGAAGAGCCCGTCGAAGCCGAGCACGAGCCCACACCGTCCAGGTCCCGTCCCGCCGGCGGACGGCCCGGAGGCGACCGGCTGAACCCGAAGTACTCCTTCGAGACCTTCGTTATCGGGAACTCGAACCGGTTCGCGCACGCCGCGGCGGTCGCCGTGGCCGAGGCGCCCGGCAAGGCGTACAACCCGCTGATGATCTACGGCGACTCCGGGCTGGGCAAGACCCACCTGCTGCACGCCGTCGGTCACTACATCCGCAACTACTACGACCGGGTGCGGGTCAAATACGTCTCCACCGAGGAACTGACCAACGACTTCATCAACTCCGTGTCGGAGAACCGGACCGCGGAGTTCCGCCGCCAGTACCGCGACGTCGACGTGCTGTTGATCGACGACATCCAGTTCCTCGAGGGCAAGATCCAGACTCAGGAGGAGTTCTTCCACACTTTCAACACCCTGCACACAGCGCAGAAGCAGATCGTGCTGACCTCCGACCGTCCGCCCAAGGGCCTGGAAGCACTCGAGCCCCGGCTGCGGAGCCGGTTCGAGTGGGGCCTGATGACCGACATCCAGCCACCCGACCTCGAGACCCGCATCGCGATCCTGCGCAAGAAGGCGGCAGCCGAGCGCCTCACAGCCGGTCCGGACGTGCTCGAGTTCATCGCCAGCAAGATCCAGACCAACATCCGCGAGCTCGAGGGCGCGCTGATCCGGGTGACGGCCTTCGCCAGCCTGAACCGCCAGGAGGTCGACCTCTCACTGGCCGAGGTGGTGCTGCGCGACCTCATCCCTGACGGCGCAGAGACCCAGATCTCCTCGACCGCGATCATGACCCACACCGCCGACTACTTCGGCATGACCGTCGAAGAGCTGTGTGGACAGAGCCGCACCCACGTCCTTGTGACCGCACGCCAGATCGCCATGTACCTGTGCCGCGAACTCACCGACCTGTCGCTGCCGAAGATCGGCCAGCTGTTCGGCGGCCGTGACCACACCACCGTCATGCACGCCGATCGCAAGATCCGTCAGCTTCTGCGCGAACGTCGCAGCGTGTTCAACCAGATCACCGAGCTGACCAACCGCATCAAGCAGTCCCCACTCCGATGACCGCCGTGTCACCCGTTTGGGTGACCATGCACAAAGTGTGGACAAGTCTGGGGATAACTCCCCCAACCTGTGTATCCAGTTGCCGACCCCAACCGTCGTCCCCAAATCCTCCCCGTGTAGTTTCGGGTTCTCCACACCCGTGCCCCACAGCCGCCACGCCGCAGGAGTAGGGCGGACGGGGATTGTCCACCGAATCCACAGCCGCTATGACCACTACGAATTGATAGATCCCCCTGAACTTCAAAGTCAGGTCAGTGCACAGGCTGGGGAAACACCGCTTGAACACCGACCCGCCCTCTGCGTCGATATGATCATGCGACCACGCTGTGAGTTCTAGGGAGCACCTGGTGAAGATCCGTCTCGACCGCGACGTCCTGGCCGAAGCTGTCCAGTGGGCGGCACGAAGCCTGCCCACACGTCCGAGCGTCCCGATCCTGGCCGGCCTGCTGGTGAAGGCCGCAGCCAACCAGGTCGTGATGAGCAGTTTCGACTACGAGACCTCGGCTCAGATCACGGTAAAGGCCGAGGTCGCCGACGACGGTGTCGCCCTGGTGTCCGGCCGCCTGCTCGCCGACATCGCGCGTTCGCTGCCGAACAAGCCGGTGGATATCACCGCTGACGAGACCAAGATGGAACTGGTCTGCGGCACTGCGCGGTTCACGCTGCAGACCCTCCCTGTCGCCGACTACCCGGCGCTCCCGGAGATGCCCGAGGCCACCGGCGCGATCCCGAGCGAGGACTTCGCCAGGGCCGTCGGCCAGGTCGTGGTCGCGGCCGGACGCGACGAGTTGCTGCCGGTCTTCACCGGCGTCCGCATGGAGATCGAGGGCGAGACCCTCTCCCTGCTGGCCACGGACCGTTACCGGATGGCGCTGAAGGAGCTCGACTGGAATCCCCGCACGAGCCGCGGCGAGGGTGCTGCCCTCGTGCCCGCGCGAGTACTGGCCGAAACCGCCAAGTCGATGACCAGCGGCGACCAGGTCACGCTGAGCCTTTCCTCCGCTGCTGCCGGCGATGGCCTGATCGGCTTCGAGGGCACCGGCGCTGCGGGCCTGCGCCAGATCACCACCCGCCTGCTGGACGGCGAGTTCCCGAAAGTGCGCCACCTGATGACCGTGCAGGCCGCGGTAACCGTCCGTGCCAACACCGCTGAGGTGATCGCAGCGGTGAAGCGTGTCGGTCTGGTGGCTGAACGCAATACGTCGCTTCGGATGCTGATCGCCGACGGTTCGATCACGCTCGAGGCCGCGACCGGGGACCAGGCGCAGGCCGTCGAGGCGCTGGAGGCCGTGGTCGAGGACACCACCGGCAACGGCCTCGCGATGACGGCAGCCGGGTTCAACCCGCACTACCTGCAGGATGCGTTGTCTGCGCTGGATGCGCCCTACGTCGAGTTCTCGTTCACCGCGCCGGGCAAGCCTTGCCTGCTCACCGGCCTGAACGAGATCGACGCCGAGCCGCTGGCCGACTACCGCCACGTGATCATGCTGATGCGCCTGCCCGCGTAAGTGTTCGTCACCCACCTGAGCCTCGCCGACTTCCGGTCCTACGGAGGGGTGGAGGTTCCGCTCGAGGCCGGCGTGACGGTGTTCACAGGCCCCAACGGCCAGGGCAAGACCAACCTGGTTGAGGCCATCGAATTCCTTGCCACTCTGGGGTCGCACCGTGTCGCCACCGAGGCGCCGCTGGTGCGGGCCGGTGCCGAACGGGCGATCGCCCGGGCCCGCGTGCAGGCCGGCCTCGAGGACAGCCGCAGCCTCCTGCTGGAGATCGAGATCATTCCCGGCCGCGCCAACAAGGCTTCGCTGAACCGGGCTCCGCTGCGGCGGCCGCGCGACCTGCTCGGTGCGCTGCGGGTTGTGCTGTTCAGCCCGGAGGACCTGGCCATCGTGAAGGGCGACCCGGGGGAGCGGCGCCGCTTCATCGACGAGCTCGTCACGGCGCGCTGGCCGCGGCTGGCCGGCGTCCGCGCCGACTACGACCAGGTACTGCGTCAGCGATCCTCGCTGTTGAAGACCTTGTCGGGACGCCATGGACGGGTGGCAGGCGAGGACGTGGCGGTCACCCTCGACATCTGGGACGCACAACTGGCCGCCCTCGGCGCGGAGCTGGTGGCTGCCCGGCTGGCAACGCTGGCAGAGCTCGCCCCGCTGCTGGCGTCCGCCTACGCCGACATCGCGCCGACGAACAACGTTGCCGCCGCCACGTACAAGTCGTCCGCCCTTCCATCGTCGGCCGGGCCTTTCGAGACCATGACCGTCGCCGAGCTGGGCGCAGCACTGGAGGCCCGGATGCAGGAGAGGCGCGGGGAAGAGATCGCCCGCGGCCTGTGCCTGGTGGGGCCGCACCGCGACGACATCACGCTCACCCTCGGCGACCTGCCCACCAAGGGCTACGCGTCCCACGGTGAGTCGTGGTCGATGGCCCTGGCGCTGCGGCTGGCCGGGTTCGCTCTGCTGCGCGCGGACGGGGTGGAGCCGGTGCTGATCCTCGACGACGTGTTCGCAGAACTCGACGAGACCCGGCGCGCACGGCTGGCGGAATTGATCGCCGGCGCGGAGCAGGTGCTGATCACCGCGGCGGTAGAAGCAGATGTTCCCCAAACCCTGTCCGGACGCCGGTTCAGCGTGCAGAATGCCACGGTGACCTCCGATGACTGACGAAATCCCCGTCCACGATCCGAAGGGCCTCGAACTCGCCCGCCAGATCGCCCGCGCCGCCCGTGGCACAGCCCCCCGGCAGGCACCGAAGAAGCGCAAGCCGGTGCAGCGCACGGACGAGCCGACGCGGATCGGGGAGGTGCTCGCCGAAGTCATCGACACCCAGGGCTGGACGCGCGAGGTCAACGTCCACCAGCTGCTGGCCCGCTGGTCGGCACTGGTCGGACCGGCGAACGCCGCGCACTCCGTCCCGGAGTCGTACAACGACACGGTGCTCACGGTGCGGGCCGAGTCGACCACGTGGGCGAGCTCGCTGCGCACGATCGCCCCGCAACTGGTGGCGATCCTCAATGAGAACCTTGGCCAGGGCACGGTTACACGGGTGCAGGTGGTGGGCCCGGAGTCCCCGAACTGGAAGAAGGGCCGCCGTTCGGTGCCGGGACGCGGTCCCCGGGACACCTACGGATGAGCACGCACCTGGTGGTGATGGGCGTGTCCGGGACGGGGAAGTCCACGGTCGCCAAGGCCCTGCAGGAGCGCCTCGGCTGGCTCTTCGCCGAGGGGGACGACCTGCACCCGCCTGCCAACGTGGCCAAGATGGCGGCCGGCATCCCGCTCGAAGACGCCGACCGGTGGCCCTGGCTGGACGCGATCGCCGCCTGGACCAGTGAGCAGGCAGCCGCGAGCCGGTCCACGATCGTGACCTGCTCCGCGCTGCGGCGGGTCTACCGCGATCGGCTCCGGGAGGCCACCACCGACACGGTCTTCATCCACCTCTTCGGAAGCCGGGAGCTGCTAGCGCAGCGCCTGGGTGGACGCAAGGGCCACTTCATGCCGGCGTCGCTGCTCGCGTCCCAGCTCGACACCCTCGAGCCGCTGGAAGCCGACGAAGCGGGCGTCGTGGTCGATGTCGACACCACCACCGACGCGATCGTCGACCAGGTGCTTGCCGCGCTGGGACTGCCGCGCTGAGTCATTCCGGAGCTTCGGTGGGGATATCGGGCGCATTCCCGGTCCCGCGTCCCGACCAGGGGCCGATCTGGCCGCCTGACGGCCCCAGGGACGTACAGGCCCTTGTCTGAACCCCTCCCAGGGGCTGCGAAACGGCAAATCCCGCGCCGCAGACGGCATCCAGGGGGCGGGCAGCCCGGGAAATTGGGCAAGATCAGGTAGTATTCAAGAGTTAACGAGCGTGCCGCCCACTCTTCGAAGTAGGTGGCGCTTTCTTACGTCCGGAGGAAACCGAGTGACTGACGAGCCCATCGTCGCTGCCATGTCCGCCGCTGAGTCCGCCCATGTTGCCGAAGGTAACTACGACGCCTCGGCGATCACCGTCCTCGAAGGCCTGGATGCGGTACGAAAGCGCCCCGGCATGTACATCGGTTCCACCGGTGAGCGTGGCCTGCACCACCTGGTCTATGAGGTGGTGGACAACGCTGTCGACGAAGCACTCGCCGGGTACTGCGACGCCATCCTCGTCCGCCTGCTCGACGGCGGCGGCATCCAGGTGGTCGACAACGGCCGCGGCATTCCGGTCGGGGAACACCCCAAGGAGAAGATCTCCGCGCTGACGGTCGCGCTGACAATGCTGCACGCCGGCGGCAAGTTCGGCGACGGCGGCTACAAGGTCTCCGGCGGCCTGCACGGCGTCGGCGTCTCCGTGGTGAACGCCCTGAGCTCGAGCCTTATCGTGGACGTCGCCCGTGACGGCTACCACTGGCGCCAGGCCTTTGTGCTCGGTGACCCGGTCGCCCCGCTGGAACGCCTCGAGCCGATGGGTCCGGGGGAATCGACCGGCACGACGGTCACCTTCTACGCCAGCGACGTGATCTTCGAGACCACCACCTACTCCTACGAGACCCTGGTCACCAGGTTCCGGGAGTACGCCTTCCTCAACAAGGGCCTGAAGATCACCATCATCGATGAGCGCACCCGCGAATCCGAGGGCGATGCCGAGCTGGACGAGGAGGACGCGAGCGCGCGCGAGCAGACCTTCCAGTACGCCGACGGCCTGATCGACTACGTGAAGTACCTCACCGGCAACAAGGAGACGATCCACCCGACGGTGATCGCC
>JADGPA010000195.1 GCA_017882685.1 Propionibacteriaceae bacterium
CACCGTTCGATCGCGCGCCGGTCGGCGTCCTCGGCAACCTCAGGAGCGACCACCTCTACGACCCGATTTACCAGACGGGAGAGCCCGTAGGGACCGAACTCGTGGCCCAACTCGACCAACTGGGCGACGACCGCCTCGCGCTGGTCACTGTCCAGATCGCGCGGCAGCCGGTCGAAGCCATGCACGATCGCCCGGGCCTGCTCGAGCGACAACTCGCCCCCCGCCATGGCTTGCGCGACGCGCGGTTGCCCATCGAGCTGGACGGCAAACCGCACCTCCTCGCGCGCCGAACGAGCCCAGTGGGAGTTGCGGTCGGTGAGCCAGCCGGCAGTAGGCAGACCCACCTGGCGCAGCGTCACCTCCCGGCGCTCGGCCTCAGCCAACAGCGCCAGCCAGCGTGCCTGCTCCCTTGTCGCGCGCAGCTGCGTCCGTTCGAGCTCGGCGAGGAGTCGCCTGTCCGTCAATCTCCAGGGCTCCAGGACATCGTCTTCACCGGTGAGCGCAAGGAGCGCATCCAGCAGCAGGGCCGGATCGTCCGGGCTCGGGTCAACCACAGCCGTGACACCGCCGGATTCGAACCCCGGTTCGCTCATGTGTTCTGTTATAGCTCCTGAAACTACTCCCCACAAGGGTTTATAGTGAGAATCGAGCGAGTTTACGACAAGACTCAACCCGATGTCGGGCGTCGATTCGGCCAATCGTCTGATGGGAGCGGCGCGTCCTCAATGGGGGCCCTGCCGTGCAAGTACGCGGCCATCCCCGTGAAGACGGCCGCCGGAAGATAGACCATCCCCACCGACAGGATGGTCACGGCAATGAAGATCACGAGTCCCCCCGCAACGATCCACGCGATCAGCGCCTTGCGCCACGGCAGGGCGGCCGGGATGAGCGCTGCCAGCACCGGGAGCGAGATCGGGATCACCATGGACGGGCCGAGCACCTGCAGCAGCGGGCGCTGGTACCCGCCGACGGTGACGCTCGGAAAGTACAGCAGGAACAGCACCGCCACCACGCCGTAAGCGACAGCAGCCCACTGCCACAGCCGCGCCTGGCGTGCCACGCTCATGCCGTGCCCTCCCCCACGCTCGGCTCGAGCAGGCTGCGGATGTCCGCAGCCGTGAGCGGTGCGGCCAGCTCGCCACCCTCGCCCACCACCTTCGCGAAGAGGTCGCGCTTGCGTCCCTGCAGGGCAACGACCTTCTCCTCGATGGTGTCCTCGCTCACCAGGCGGTAGACCATGACGTGCTTCTCCTGGCCGATCCGGTGCGTCCGGTCGATCGCCTGCAGCTCGGCGGCGGGGTTCCACCACGGGTCGAGGATGAACACGTAGTCGGCCTCGGTGAGCGTCAGGCCGAAACCGCCGGCCTTGAGGCTGATCAGGAACACCGGGTCGGTGCCGGTGCGGAACGCCTCGATTCGGGCAGCCCGGTCACGGGTGCGGCCGTCGAGGTAGCTGGTGCCGATCCCCTCCTCCTTCAGCCGGTCGCGTGCCAGCCCGAGGTAGCCCGTGAACTGGCTGAAGACCAGCGCGCGGTGGCCCTCTGAGGCGAGCTCTGCGACCAGCTCCACCAGGGCATCCAGCTTGGCCGACACCGCGGCGTGTCCGGGCATCACCAGAGCCGGGGAAAGGGCCAGCTGCCGCAACAGGGTGAGAGAGGAAAGGATCGTGATGCGGTTGTGTCGCATGTCGTCCACCAACCCGAGCACCTTCTTGCGCTCGGCGGCCAACTGCTTGTCGTAGAGCCGACGGTGGCCCGGAGACAGCGGCACCCGCAGCACCTGCTCCTGCTTGGGCGGCAGCTCGGCAGCCACGCCCTCCTTCGTGCGCCGCAGCATCAGCGGACGTACCCGCCGGTGCAGCTTCGGCAGCGCTGTCGGGTCGGTGCCGGACTCGATCGGACGTCGGTAGGTGTCGGTGAAGGCGGTCGGATCAGGGAACAGCCCAGGTGCGGTGATCGACAGCAGCGACCACAGGTCCATCAGGCTGTTCTCCAGCGGGGTGCCGGTCACGGCGAACTTCGCCGGGGCGCGCAGCTTGCGGACGGCCTGGTGTGCCCGCGCCTGCCGGTTCTTCACGAACTGTGCCTCGTCGAGGAACACCGCAGACCATGCCTGCGCTGCGTACTCCTCAGCGTCCAGCCGCAGCAGCGTGTAGGAGGTGACCAGGAGGTCGGCGTCGGCTGCCACTGCGGCTACGGTCTGCGTCCGCTTCTTCGATGACTGCTCCACCAACCGCACCCGCAGATCGGGAGCGAACCGGGCAGCCTCAGCTGCCCAGGTGCCCAGCACAGAGGTGGGCGCGACCACGAGGATCGGCTCGGTCAGCCTGCCCTCCTCCACCAGCGCACCGGCAAGGGCGATCACCTGCAGCGTCTTGCCCAGCCCCATGTCGTCGGCGAGGATCCCGCCCAGCCGGGCGCGGTGCAGGAAGTGCAGCCACCGGAACCCCAGCTCCTGGTACGGACGCAACGTCGCCCGCAGCCCCGCAGGCACTGGCACCTGCGGCAGTTCGTCGGACTCCAGAAGGGCAGACACCGCCGCCGTCCAGGCAGCGGACTGCTCTGAGACCACGCCGAGGTTGCGCAGGTCGTCCCAGAGTCCGGCGTGGACGGCGCGCAGTTGCAGCCCTTCGGCGTCCTTGGGCTGCAGCTGGCTCGCCTCCTCGATCAGGGCACGCAGCTGTTCCAGCTCGGGCCGGTCAAGGCTGAACCAGGTGCCCGAGGGCAGGATCAGGTGCGTCTGGCCGGTGGCGAGGGCGGTGAACAGCTCGCGATACTCCACCGGCTCGCCGTCGATGCTCACCGTGACGGCGAGGTTGAACCAGTCCGAGCCGGGCCCGGCGTCGGTGAGTGCCAGGCCGACCTGCGGCGCTTCGGACGCGAGCCGGTAGGCCTGCGGCGTCCCCTTCACCTCAACCATGACGCCGAGCTTGCGCAGCGGCTCGAGCCAGTTGCTGACGAAGTCGGCGGTCGCCCACCCGGTGAGGGTGGCTGTCGCCTTGGGTTGCACGCCCGCACGGTCGCCGCGGACCGGCCAGGGGCCGGCGGGCAGCGCGTCCACCAGTGCCTGCTCTGCGGCAGCGTCACGGAAGGCCTGCTGCTCGCCTTTTCGGTAGAGGTTGACGTCGAGGGCGTCGTCGCCGACCTGGTAGCGGAACGACCAGTCAAGGCTGGTCACGTGGTCGGGGGCGAACTCGACAGCCAGCTTCAGCTGGGGCGGCGCGGTCTCGGGCAGGTCGACGTCATCGTCCACGATGAGGTCGACCAGCCGGCGCAGGGTCGGGTGGAACTGGGCGGCGAAGGACGCGAGGTCGGCGGCAGGGATGTCCAGGCGCGCATGCTGCACCAGCAGAGACTGCTGACCCTGGCTGAGCGTCTCCGCGAAGGGCACCAGCAGGAGCTCGCCCGCTTCCATGATCGCGAGGCCGTGCGGTGGCGTGCCGACCAGGTTCGGGTACAGCACCGGCCATTCGTGGTCGCCGGAGGCTGCGAAGGTCTTCAGCTGCAGGCCGCCGGCGGCGCGGCTCAGCCGGCCGGCGACCCGGGCGGGCTCGGGCACGAGGCGCACGGGCGGGGTCTCCTGGCCGGGGACCAGCTCCACGCCGGCCTCCACCGCGCGGGTGAGCCACGACCAGGCGGACGCGTCCAGCTGGCCGAGTTCGAGCAGGTCGGAGCGCTGGGCGTAGAAGGAGTAACCGGAGCGCTGCTCGCGGGTGCGGGCAAGGCCGGCGACAAGGGCGCGGTGCTCCTCGAGGTAGTCCCCGCCCCACGGGTGCAGCACGGTCTCCCAGGTGATGGCGGTGCGCACCCACCGTCCCGACTTGCCCCAGGACATGGGACGCAGCTGGATCGCCCCGGACGGTGCGCGGGTAACCCGGATCGCGAGAGGCTGGCCGCCACCGGTGGCCGGGGCCTCCGCGGTGACCTGGGCGAGCGCGCGCTGCCACGCGGGCACGTGGGCGTGCAGGTTCACCGTCCGCATGTGCCACAGCAGTGCTGCACCGTGCTTGCAGTTGGAGCCGATCGGGCAGGAGCACGAGGTGCTGATGTCACCGGTGCCGGCGTGGTAGCGGGCCACCGTCTGGTAGGCCCGGACGCTGCTGCCCCGCACCTGGGCCTGGATCAGGCTGCCGCCGGTGCCGGAGCCCATGGCGATGTGGCCGACCCGTCCCTGTCGGACGTACTCCTGTCCGCGGGCGAGGGTGACCTCGCCGAACAACTCGACCAGCCGGCGTTCGCTCAGGTGGTCGACCCATTCCGGATACGTGGAACCGCTCATCAAGCGCGACCGGCCCACTTTCGGGTGAGAAGCCAGAAGAGGGCAGCCACAACGGCGGCGACGGCGGCGCCGATCAGCCCGGCGGGGGCTGCGATGAGCGGGTTGGCGTCGACGAGGAGGATCAGGAAGACCCCGGCGAACCCATTGATCGCGCCGTGCAGGATGGCCGGCGCCAGCAGGGAGCCGGTCACCTCGCGCGACCGCCAGAGCAGGAAGGACAGCGGGATGCACCAGACGATCATGAACATGGTGCCGATGCGGCCGTAGCTGCCGTAGTTGAAGCCCATCAGGATCAGCGGCGCGTGCCACAGGCCCCAGAGGACCCCGGTGATCACGTTCGCCCAGAAGGCTCCGAGCGGACGCAGTTCCTCGGCGAGCCAGCCGCGCCAGCCGTACTCCTCACCGAAGGCGAAGAGGCCGTTGATGGTGAAGCCGGCCAGTAGCGCACCGACGAGAGCCAGAGCGATCAGCCCCCACAACGGTGGGACGCCCGCGCTCAGCTTCGCCACCTGGTCGGCACTCTGCGCGGGCAGGAGGGTGAGCGCGTTGGCGACGAGGTCGGCCTGGCCGAGGAGCAGTGTACCCGGGCCGGACAGGCCCAGGACGTTGCCGGCCAGCCAGCTCGCTCCGACCATGCCGAGCAGCAGCGCGGCCACCACGGCGACGGCGATGACAAGAAGCTTCGGCAGCGCACGCCGGAAACCGGTGAAGGTGGTGCGGATCAGCGCAGGGCGGTGGTCGAGGCGCCCGACGATCAGGGCAGCCACCAGCGGTGCCGGCATGTAGAGCAGGGCAAGGATGGTGGTGGCCACCGTCGGCCCGGCAGCCCCGGAGAGGTCGCGCTGGCCCAGCAGGTAGAGCGCGGCAGCGACAAGGCACGACCAGCCCAGCGCCAGGCCGTAGAACAGGGCCACCCGGCCCCATCGAACTCTTGCCTTGGCAGGCTGCCTCTGGGTCACGCCCCCACCGTAGCCGTAGCCACACTCCCCGGCCCCATGGCTCCCCGGCGGTCCGGGTGCTGGTCAGAGCCAGGCGCCGTGCTGCATCACCCTTGTCACGCTCAGGTCGTCGTCGAGCACGACGAGGTCGGCGCGCTTCCCGGCAGCGAGGCGTCCGACGTCGGCCAGGCCCAGGTAGTCAGCCGGGACGGCTGTGGCTGCGCGGACGGCCTGCGCCAGCGGCACGCCTGCCTTGACGCAGTTGCGGACGGCCCGGTCGAGGATGAGCGTGGAGCCGGCGATGGTCTCGGTGCCGGCGATGCGGGCGACGCCGTCGCGGACCTCGACCGGCAGTTCGCCGAGCACATAGTCGCCGTCCTCCGAGCCGGCTGCGGCCATTGCGTCGGTGACCAGCACGACCCGTTGGGGCTCGGTCGCCATCACGAACGCCACCAGCTCGGGACGCACGTGCACCCCGTCCATGATCAGTTCGAGGTGGACGCGCGGGTCCTCCCACAGGGCGAGGACGGGTCCGGGATCGCGGTGGCGGAGCGGGGCCATCGCGTTGAACAGGTGGGTGGCCCCCCTGGCGCCGGCCGCGATGGCCGCCCGCGAGGTGTCGTAGTCCGCGTCGGTGTGGCCGACGGCAGCCACCACGCCGCGCGACACGAGCAGCCGGATCGACTCCATGGCCCCGTCGCGTTCGGGTGCGAGGGTGACCATGCGCACCGTCCCGCGACCGGCGTCGAGGAGTTCGGCAACCACATCGGGCTGTGGGTCGGACAGCAGCAGCGGCGGGTGGGCCCCCTTGTACTTCAGCGCCAGCCACGGCCCCTCGAGGTGGATGCCGGCCAATTCGCCGGCCTCGACAAGGCCGGCGAGGGTCGCCACCTGCCGCGTGAGGACCCCGATGGTGCCGGTGACCAGCGAGGCCACCATGGTGGTGACACCGTGGCGCCGGTGGGTCGCCAGCACCGTACGGGTCTCTTCCGCGTCCTCCGTGACGAAGGACGCCCCGCCGCCGCCGTGGCTGTGCACGTCGACGTAGCCGGGCACGACGATCCCGTCGAGGTGTTCGTCGGCCGGACGCGGCGCCGGGCCGGGAGCGGCGGCGGCGAAGGTGCCGCCGACGATCTCCAGGTGGCCGGCCACGGGTGCGTCCGCATCGGGGAAGAGGATCCGCTCGGCGCTGATCAGCATGGTCAGACGTCCAGGCGCTGCCACTCGGGCAGGTTGGCGTAGGTCGCCTTGTAGTAGTCGATCAGGCTCAGCTCTGCGGCGGCTTCGGCGTCGACGACGATCGTCGCGTGCTGGTGCAGCTGCAGCACAGAGCCCGGGTACATGGCCGTGATCGGGCCCTCGATGATCTGGGCGATGGCGTGCGCCTTGCCGGTGCCGGTGGCGACAAGGATGACGTTGCGGGCGTCCATGATCGTGCCGAGCCCCTGGGTGAGGCAGTGCCGCGGCACGTCGTCGATGGAGTCGAAGAAGCGCGCGTTGTCTTCGAGCGTCTTCGCGGCAAGGGTCTTGATCCGGGTGCGGGACGACAGCGAGGACGTGGGCTCGTTGAAACCGATGTGGCCGTTGGAGCCGACCCCGAGGAACTGGATGTCGACGCCGCCGACAGCCGTGATGGCGTCCTCGTAGGCCTGGCAGGCGGCCTGCAGATCGTCGGCGAACCCGTCGGGTACGTGGACGCGGGCAGGGTCGAGGCCCATCGGCTCTGTGACGGTCTGCCGGATGATTTCGTGGTAGCTCTGCGGGTGGCCCTCGGGGATGCCGACGTACTCGTCGAGGGCGAAGGCCGAGGCCTCGGACAGGTCGAGGTCGCCGGAGGCGACGAGCCGGGCGAGCTCTGCGAACGTCTGCACCGGCGAGGAGCCGGTGGCCACGCCGAGCACGACCTTCGGCCCGATGGGGGCGGCGATGCGGGCAGCCTTTGCGGCTGCGACCTCACCGACGCGCTGGGCGTTGGGACAGATGATGACTTCCATTGCACTTTCCTTCTTGATCCCCCCGACTTGTCAGAAGCTCGCTGCGCTACAGCGACGTGAGCTTCTGACAAGTCGGATGGGTGGGGTGGCTAGGCGACGGTCGGGTCGAGGGCGACCGAGCTTTCCTCGCCCTCGTCCTCACGTCCGGGTGTCTTCAGGTTCCACCTGCGGATGACGAACCTGAACAGGAAGTAGTAGACGACAGCGAACGCCAGCCCGATCGGAATGATGATCCACGGGTTGGTGCCGATGTTCCAGTTCAGGACGAAGTCGAACAAGCCGGCGGAGAACCCGAAGCCCATGTGGACGCCGAGCGCGTTGGTGATCGCCAGCGCCAGCCCGGTGAGCACGGCGTGTGCGATGTACAGCGGCCAGGCGACGAACATGAAGGCGAACTCGATCGGCTCGGTGACACCGGTGAGGAACGAAGTGAGGGCAACCGAGAGCATGATGCCCCCGACGGCCAGGCGATTCTTCGGCTTGGCCTCGTGCCAGATGGCGAGGCAGGCTGCCGGAAGGGCGAACATCATGATCGGGAAGAAGCCGCTCATGAAGGTGCCGGCGGTCGGGTCGTGGGCGAGGAAGCGGGCGATGTCGCCGTGCACGACGGTGCCGTCGGGCTTGGTGAAGTTGCCGAGGATGAACCACGGCGGGTTGTTCAGGATGTGGTGCAGGCCCAGCGGGATCAGCAACCGGTTGAGGGTGCCGTAGACGAAGCCGCCCACGATCACGTTGCCGGCCACCCAGTTGCCGACGGCGGTAAGGCCGCCGTTGAAGGCCGGGTAGATGAAGGCCATCAGCACGGCCAGCGCGATGGCTGCGACGGCGGTGATCATCGGCACGAACCGCCGGCCACCGAAGAAGGCAAGGTAGGGCGGCAGGGAGATGCGGTAGTAGCGCTGCCACAGCCAGCCGGCAACGAGGCCAATCAGGATGCCGCCGAGCACGCCGTAGTTGATCAACTGCTGCTTGCCGGCTGCCGAAACCGGAAGCCCGATCAGCGGCGACATGGCGTCGCCAACACCCTTGAACACCAGGTAGCCGACGACAGCTGCGAGCGCAGTCGAGCCGTCCGCCTTCTTGGCGATGCCGATAGCGACGCCGACAGCGAAGAGCAGGGGCAGGTTGTCGAACAGGGCACCGCCTGCGGCGCCGATGACGGCGGCGACGGCGTTCCAGCCGAGGCCGGCCTTGCCCAACAGGTCGTCCTGGCCGAGGCGCAGCAGCAGTGCCGCAGCGGGCAGGGACGCGATCGGCAGCATCAGGCTCCGACCGAACTTCTGAAGTGGAGCCAGGTTGAAGCGGCCGACGGCCGCCATTTCGTTGCTGGTCACAACGGGTTTCCTTCCGGGGTAGCGATTGCCGCGGACAAGTCGTCCCGGCTCAGTTCCATGTGCACCATGTAGCGGTCGCCGCGGTAGCGGGAGACCACGTGTTCAATGCGCTGGCCACCGGCGACGGATCGCCGCCGGAACACCAGCAGCGGGGTGGACAGTGGCGCTGCCAGCGCCGCCGCCAGTCCCGCGTCCGCCGACTCGCCCCACAGGGTCTGTTCGGCCTGGTCCACCCAGAGCCCGTACCGTGCGCCGAGGATCTCGTACAGCGAGCCCCCAGCCAGGTCCTGCTGGTCCAGCTCTGGCAGCAGGTGGGCCGGATACCAACCGTCCTCATGGGCGATCGGGTTGTTGTCGGCCAGGCGGACCCTTACGATCCGCCAGGCCTTCTGGTTCGGTTCCAGACCGAGCCAGTCGGTGACCTCAGCAGGTGGCTTTGCCTGCGTCACCGAGATCAATCGGGTTGAGGGCTGCAGTCCGCGACGACGCATGTCCTGGCTGAACGACGCCAGGTGCAGGCGCGTCTCCAGCCGCGGACGGACGGCGAACGTGCCCAACCCATGGGTGCGTTGGAGCAGGCCGTCGGCGACCAGGCCGTCGATGGCCTTGCGGACGGTGGCCCGCGAGACTCCGTAGGTGACCATCAGGTCGCGTTCGGAAGGGATCGCCTCGCCGGGCACAACCAAACCGATCAGCAGCTCACGCAGCTGCTGGTGTTTGGGTTGGGGACCCCCGGTGATCCGGTCGGAGACCTGTTCGGCCACTGCCGCTCCTCCACTACTACTGGTGGTTCGTACTGGTGCGTACTGGTCCGTACCAGTTCTCCAGAATCATGCTATCGTTCTGGCACGTTGTCAAGGAGGGCCACGGCGGCCCAGCGAGAGGAGAGTCCGATGAGCAGTAAAGCTGAGCAGATCCTGGCCGGCCTTGGTGGCGCGGGGAACATCGTCGAGATCGAGCCCTGCATCACGCGGCTGCGCACCGAGGTGAAGGATCCGTCCCTCGTCGACCAGGCGGCGCTGAAGGCCGCGGGGGCACATGGCGTGATCGCGTCCGGTTCCGTGGTGCAGGTGGTCGTCGGGCCCGAGGCCGACAACCTGGCCGAAGACATCGCAGACCTGATGTGATGCAGGTCCTCGCCCCTTGCCCGGGACGGGTCTTCCCCATCACCGAGGTCAGCGACCCCGTGTTCGCCGGCGAGATGG
The DNA here is from genome assembly GCA_017882685.1 of Propionibacteriaceae bacterium. Classification (GTDB taxonomy): domain Bacteria; phylum Actinomycetota; class Actinomycetes; order Propionibacteriales; family Propionibacteriaceae; genus Propionicimonas. The sequence continues at coordinate 9,750 of JADGPA010000195.1, forward strand.
TCGGCCCCGGCATCGCGATCGATCCCAGCCCCGGCCGCACCACCGTTGTCGCGCCAGTCGCCGGCACCATCCTGAAGCTGCACCCCCACGCGTTCGCCATGGCCACGGCCGACGGCCTGGGCATCCTCGTGCACCTGGGCATCAACACCGTCCGGCTGGACGGGGCTGGCTTCGAGCTGGTCGCCACGGAGGGTTCGACGGTGTCCGCCGGCGACCCGATGGTGACCTGGGACCCGGCCGCCATCACCGGGGACGACATCACCACGACCGTGATGGTGGTGGTGTTGGACCGCCCAGCTGGGACGGTGAGCAGCCCTGCGCTCGGCAAGGACGTGACCGCCGGGGAGCCGCTGTTCAGTGTCGATGCCTGAACCGGCCGCGGCACTCCTGCTCGACCTCGACGGCACCCTCGTCGATTCCGAGGGCTTCCACCGCCAGGTGTTCCGCAACTGGTTCGCCGCCCGTGGCTGGACCGCTACCGACGAGGTGCTGGCTGGCTTCACCGGGCGGCGGGCCGATGACGTGCTGGCCCACTCCCCCGGGCCGTGGTTCGGGGAGGACGTGCAGGTCATGCTGGCAGAACTGCTGGCCGCGATGGCTGCGCTCCCGCGCCCCAGCCTTGCGGTGGGGGCCGAGGACTTGCTGGCCGGGGCCCGCGTGCCGCTGGGCCTTGTGACATCGGCGAACACCGGCTGGGCGCGCACCTGCCTGGGCGACCTGCTGGACGCCTTCGCCGTCGTGGTGACCCGCGATGACGTCACCAACGGCAAGCCTCACCCCGAGCCCTACCAGGTCGCGTGCGATCGCCTCGGCGTCCCGGCTGCGGGGTGCATTGCCGTCGAGGACGCACCCGCCGGGGTCGCGTCGGCCAGGGCCGCCGGGGTCGGGCGTGTGGTTGCCGTCGTCGGCACCTTCACCCGCGAACAACTCGCAGGGGCGCACCTGGTGGTGGACGGCCTCGGCGAGGTCGCAGCGCTCCTCTGACCCTTCGAGACGCCGGCTCGTTCCTCGCCGGCTCCTCAGGGAGCGTCAGCGGGTCGGGCGCGGGATCTTCTGCCGGTCGGTCGCCGCTTGCTTGGACGCGGCGAGCTCGCGCTTGGCCGCCTCCTGCTCGGTGCGGAGGTCCTCTGCGTTGAAGCTGCCACGCAACGCGACGAACACGACCGTGGCGATGACCAACGACCAGTAGGCCGGGAACCCGAGGATCAACGGCGCGGTGATCAGGGCAACCATGTCGAAGCCGCGGAACAGGTTGAACAGCAGCGTCGGCGGCATCGCGCCCGACTCGGTGGCCATCATCGGCGTCTGGAAGTCGACCTTCTTGGCCGTCACCCAGCGGACGGCGCCCAGCAGGCCGGCGATCGCTGTGACGAGGGCCGCGGACAGCCCGTCCAGCACGCTGCGGTCGGCGCCGCTACGGGCGATCCCGATGAAGGCCGGCGAGGCCGCCAGCCCCCACACCAGCGCAAGGCCCGCCGGCACCGCCATCGCAGCGGTGCGCAGCTGCGCCGTCTTGAACGGGAACGACCGGGCGAGGCCACCGGTGCGGGTGAGGACGCGCAGGCTGCCGAGGAACGGCACCAGACCTGCGACGAGGGCGAGGCCGCTGATCACCGGGTTCAGCTGCACCATGCGCAGCGCGTCGGCCGCGTACGGCACGAACAGGCTTGCGGCAAGCCCGAGGAAGGCGGACGGGCTGCGGCGGAGCCGCTCCACGTCCCGCCAGACCAGGGCCATCAGGCCGAGGCCGCGGCCGCGGGTGGGCTTCACGTGGCCCTTGGCGATCATGCGCCGCTCGACGAGGATGTCGCGGATCAGGCCGAAGTCGAGGGCGAACATTGCGCCCTGCATGCCGCTGACCAGCGACCCGCCCGACAGCAATCGGGCGCGACGGATCGATTCCAGCCGGGACAGCGTCACCCGCAGCAGCACCACCAGCGCAACCAGCGCAACCACGGCCAGACCGGCCAGCAGCCAGGTGGCTCCGCCGGCCACGGCGCCGACCGAGACCG
>JADGPA010000196.1 GCA_017882685.1 Propionibacteriaceae bacterium
CGGGTGGCCTCTGCCACGCGGCCGGCACCCTGCAACACACGGGACACGGTGGCGATGGACACGCCGGCGCGCTCTGCGACCGCGTAGATCGTCGCCGGGCCGGGCCGAGTTCCGGTCACCGCTGCTCCCTCCAGGGTGAAAGCGCTTACGCCACAAATACCCAGCTTCGGGTCGTCCAACCCGGCCTGGGCAAAGCTGAGTGGCTACAACCCGGCTGCTCGCCGGCCGAGCCCACCAATTGAGGGATCGCTCACCACGGGTCAGCGCACGACCGACCGGCTCCCGCCGAACCGTCCGGCGTTCCGGTGGGTCTGCTCGCCTTCGGTTTCATCTGGCTGGTGCACGAGCTTGGCCACCTGCTGCGACGGTCTGGTGCGCCGAGCCGGCGTCCCTTCCGGGGGGCTGTCCGCCTCTAGCCCTGGACGGGGGTCAGGCCGAGCTTGCGTCCCACGAGATTGCGCTTGCGGGCTGCAAGGCGCGTTGCCAACGCCGTGAGGGCTGCTGCGGCGGGACGGTCGGGCTCGGTGGCCACCAGCGGCACCCCGAGGTCGCCGGCGGCGGCAAGGGCGGGATCCATCGGGATCTCCGCCAGCAGCGGCACCTCGTAGCCGAGCCGCGCAGTCAGCGTCCCCGCGACCTCCGCGCCGCCGCCGGAGCCAAAGACGTCCACGCGGTGGCTCTCTCCGCAGTGCGGGCAGGTCACATCGAGGAAGGCCATGTTCTCGACGACGCCGATCACCTTCTGTTCGAGCATCGATGCCATCGTGCCGGCTCGCTCTGCGACCTCCGCTGAGGCCTGCTGGGGAGTCGTGACCACCAGCACCTCTGCGTTGGGGAGCTTCTGGCCGAGGCTGAGTGCGACGTCACCGGTGCCCGGCGGCAGGTCGACGATGAGGAAATCGAGGTCGCCCCAGTAGACGTCGGCGAGGAACTGCTGCAGCGCGCGGTCGAGGATCGGCCCGCGCCAGGCGATCACCTGGTCGCGGCTCTGCTTGAGCATGCCGATGGAGATGACCCGCAGGCCCATGCTCGGGACCGGCATGATCATGCCGTCCACCGAGGTGGGCATGGCCTCGGTGAGGCCCAGCATCTGCGGGATCGAGTGGCCGTAGATGTCGGCGTCCAGCACCCCGACGCTCTTACCCTGGGCTGCCAGCGCCATGGCGAGGTTGACCGTGACAGAACTCTTGCCGACCCCGCCCTTGCCGGAAGCAACCAGGATCACCTGGGTGAGGGAGTCGGGCTTGGCGAAGGGGATGTCGCGATCCTCACGGCCGCCGCGGAGCTGCTTCTTCAGCTCTGCGCGCTGCTCGTCGCTCATGGTGCCGAGGGTCAGGTTCACCCCGCTCACGCCGGCGACGGCGGAGACGGCGGAGGTGACGTCCGATTCGATCGTATTCGCTAGCGGACAACCGGCGATGGTCAGCAGCACGGTGATGGCCGCCAGACCCGAGGCGTCGACGGCGACCGATTCGACCATGCCCAGGTCGGTGATCGGACGGTGGATCTCAGGGTCGATGACTGTAGCCAGGGCAGCGTGGACGGCGGTCTCGAGTTCGGACATGCACAGAACCCTAGTCCGCCGATTCGACCCACAGAAATCCGGCGCCCGATGCGCCAGGCTGGGCTCAGCCGAGGTGTTTGCGCGTGTCCTCCGGCTCGCGACCATCGAGTCCCTCCAGTAGTTCGCGCAGCTCGGAGCGGATGAAGTCACGGGTGGCAACGTCGTTCATCCGCATGCGCAGCGAGGCGATCTCGCGAGCGAGGAAGTCCATGTCGGCCCGGGACTGCGCGGAGACCTCACGGTCGTGCTCGAGGCTGACCCGGTCGCGGGCCTCCTGACGGTTGGCCGCAAGCAGGATCAGGGGGGCGGCGTAGGAAGCCTGGAGCGACAGCGCAAGGGTCAGGAAGAGGAAGGGGAACGGGTCGGGTGCGCTCGGGACCACGACGTTCCACACGACCCAGGCGATGATCGCGACCGACATCCACATCAGGAACTGGGCTGTGCCCATCCACCGCGCGAACGATTCGGCGAAGGAGCCGAAGGCGTCGCTCTCCATCCGCATCCGGGGGATCCACTCGCTTCGCCGGCGTCCCGGGATGTCGAGGCGTTCCTGCTTAGCCATCGTTCACCTCCGTATCCAGCCGGTCGAGCTGAACCCCGCGCCAGTCGTTGGGCAGGATGTGGTCGAGCACGTCGTCGACGGTGACCGCACCGATCAGGCGGCGTTCGGCGTCCACAACCGGGGCGCACACCAGGTCGTAAGTGGCGAAGTAGCGGCTCACCTGCGCGATGTTGCTCTGAGGGGTGAGCGGGGTGATGTCGGGGTCGATCAGGCCGGCCACCAGCGCAGAGGGCGGCTCGCGCAGCAGCCGCTGGATGTGGACGGCGCCGAGGTAGCGCCCGGTCGGGGTGTCCATCGGAGGCCGGCAGATGAAGGCGAGCGCCGCCATCGCCGGGGTGATCTCCTGCCGCCGGACCGCAGCGAGAGCGTCCGCAACCGTCGCGTCCACGTTGAGGACGACCGGCTCGGGGTTCATCAGGCCGCCCGCGGTGGCCGCGTCGTAGCTCAGCAGCGTACGGACGTCCCTGGCATCGTCGGGCTCCATCCGCTCGAGGATGTTCTCGGCCATCTCCGAGTCGAGCTCAGCGATCAGGTCGGCGGCGTCGTCCGGATCCATCTCCTCGAGGACGTCTGCGGCGCGCTCGGTGTCCAGCGACGCGATCACGTCCACCTGCTCGTCCTCGGGGAGCTCCTCCAGCGCCTCGGCCAGCCGGTCGTCGTCCATCGCCTGCACGACGGCTGCACGCAACGTCGGATCCATGTCGTGCAGCTCGCGGGCGACGTCTGCAGCCTTCAGGTCGGAGAGTCGCATGGCCTGCTGTTCGGCGTCCCTGACGGCCGGGTTCTCGATGAAGTCGGGCACCTCCGACCAGTCGACGATGGTCACATGGCCACGCTGGAACGGGCGACGGCCGGCTTCGCGCAGGGCGACCTCAGCCAACATCCAGTCGCGGGAGCGGTTGCGCTTGATCGCCACGTCGAAGATGGTCTCCGGCTGGCTCGCGTCGGGGCGGGTCACCGTGCGGTCGAACAGGTCGTCGATAACCAGCACTTCCCGCTCGCGCACGCGGAAGCGGACGGTGTTGACCAGCCCGGAGATGATCACCTGGTGGGCGTCGATGGAGTGCACGCGCTCCATCGGGAAGAAGATCCGCCGCAGCGCGAACAGCTCAACCACGAGGCCCTTCACCCGCGGAGCGCGGTTTCCGGACCGGTTCTGGATGACGACGTCGCGCACCTTGCCCACCTGCTCGCCATTGGGGTCGAGCATGGGCAGTCCCTTGATCCTCGAAACGAAGATCGACGAAGCCGAGGTCACGTTGGGCAGGTTACAGCTTCGACGCGGTCATCCCGAAGCGCTCAGGTGGCCTCGGTGTCGAAGGCAATGGTTGCGATCGTCGGGATGGGCTCAACCGAGGCCGCCTCGGCATGGTCGGGAGCCGAAGCCCCCGGCTCGCCGGTGTACGCGGCGATCGCTGCGACGTCGCCGGCGATGTTCAGCGATTCGACCTCTGCCTGCACCGGGTTGAGCAGGTGCTTGTTGACGAGGGCGCGGGGATTGAGGTCAGCCAACTCGAGGTCGGCGAATTCCGGGCCGAGTTCCTGACGGAGCCTGCCCTGGGCGTCATTGGCGATGTTGCGCAGGTAGTTGAGCACCCTGGCGGCCTTGCGGGCCACTTCCGGCAGCTTCTCCGGGCCGAAGATGATGACAGCAAGCACGCCCAAGACCACGATCTCGGACATGTTGAAATCGATCATGGGATGAAGGCTAGCCCGCCGAGTCAGAAGCCGTTGGCGGCCATGATGGAGACGAAGGTCGCAGACTGCTCGGCACTGGCGTCCAGCAGTGGCTTGCGCACCGGTCCGGGAGCGAATCCGCGGGCTGCAAGACCGGCCTTCACCAGCATGCAGCCCTGGGTGGCGAACACCCCGAGGTAGACCGGCAGCAGCGCAGCGTTCAGCGCCGTGGCCCTCGCGGTGTCGCCGGCGACGAAGGCTTCGATCATCTCCCGGGTGCGTATGCCCGTGAAATGGGTGGAGGTGCCGACAACGCCGACACCTCCCACGCTGAGCAGGGGAAGGGTCATCGCGTCGTCGCCGGAGTAGTAGGCAAGGTTGGTGGCCGCGATCACCTGGGCTGAGGCGACCGGCTGACCCTTGGCGTCCTTCACCGCGACGATGTTCGGGTGCGCGGCAACCGTGATCAGGGTCTCCGTCTCCACCGGGATCCCCGAACGGTGCGGGATGTCATAGATCATGATCGGCAACAGCGTGGCGTCGGCGACCGTGAGGAAGTGGTCGGCCAGCGCGTCCTGTGGCGGGCGGCTGTAGTACGGCGTCACCACGAGTAGCCCGTGGGCGCCGGCCTGTTCTGCCTGGTGGGCCAGCTCGATGGTGTGGTGGGTGTCGAAGGTGCCGACGCCGGCGACGATGCGCGCGCGGTCCCCCACCTCATCGATGACGGCCTCGAGCAGCGCGAGCTTCTCAACGTCCGTTGTGGTCGGGGACTCCCCGGTCGTGCCGTTGATCACGAGGGCGTCGTTCCCCTGGACGTCGACGAGATGTGCGGCGAGGCGGCGGCTCTCGGAGAGGTTCAACGACCCGTCCGTGTTGAACGGGGTGACCATGGCCGTCTGGACCCGGCCGAAGGGCAGCGCTGTCATGGGGGCCAGCCTAAAGGGTGGCGATCACAACCAGTGGGTCGCCGTCTCGAACCACGTCGCCCACCTCAACGACGACCTCGGTGACAGTGCCGGCCGCGTCAGCGAGCACCGGGATCTCCATCTTCATCGATTCCAGAATGACCACGGGGTCAGCTGGTGACACCCGCTGCCCGGGCTCGACCTCCACGGAGAGGACGTTCGCGACCAACTCGGCGACAACCACGTGACTCATGGGACGCAATCGTAGGGGCAACGCCGTCGATACTCCCTCTTCGTAGCTGCGGCTTCTGTGCCACCGAGCGGAGAAGTCGTCTGTTCCTCGCGGTTCGTTTCTCACCGCTGGTCGAGACGAAGGGTCTTCTCCAGCGCGAGGCGGTCGTCTGTTCCTCGGCCGGCTGACGCCGTCCTCGTCAAGACAAGGGTCTTCTCCAGCGCTGGCGCGCTGGAGAAGGCCTTCGTCTAGGCTGAGGGCCGTGACCGCACCGAAGAATCCGGGTCGCGCAGCCTCGCTGCCGGCAACACTCGCCTATGCCGAGGCGTTCACCGCCGAATCGGACGGCGCAGACCGCGCACGCCAACGGGCCGACGAGCTCGGAGTGGAGCCGATCAGTTCGGGCGTGTCCGCCGTCCTGACCTTCCTTGCCCGCACCGTCTCGGCCAGGGCCGTGGCGGAGATCGGCACCGGCACCGGGGTTTCCGGGCTGGCGCTGCTGGCCGGCATGGCTCCGGACGGGGTCCTTACCAGCATCGACTCCGAGACCGAGAACCAGGTCGCCGCCCGTGAGGTGCTGACTGGAGAGGGCATCGCCAGCCGTCGCGTCCGGCTGATCGCCGGGCAGGCGCTCAACGTGCTGCCGAAGCTCACCGACGGCGCGTACGACATCGTCTACGTCGACGGCGACCCCCTGGAGTACGTCGAATACGTCGCCCAGGCCGAGCGGCTCCTGCGGTCGGGCGGGCTGCTGATCGTGCATCACGCGCTGTGGCAGGGCCTTGTTGCCGACGAACGCAACTTCGACGACGAGCCGCTGATCATTCGCGAAGCGCTGGCAGCCGTCATCGACGACGGGTCGTTCACACCGGTCCTGCTGCCGGTGGGAGACGGCCTCCTGGTAGCCGTCAAGGCCTGACGCTTTCCGCCTCTGCTGCACGCACGTCCGCCGGACGCACGGTCACGCCCAGGTAGACGCACGCCGCCAGCGACAGCGCGATCGCAGCGAGAAACGTGGCCGGCAACCCGGCCCGCTCCGCCACCAGCCCGCCCAGCAGGGCACCCAACGGCATCAGGCCGAAGGCGAGCGTCCGGGCGGCGCCGCTCACCCGACCCAGAAGGACGCCAGGCACCAGCCGCTGGCGCAGTGACTGCGACACGACGTTGCCGACGGTGTTGGTGATGCCGAACAGCGTCACCGCCCCAGCCACAGCCCAGCCGTTGGGCCAGAACAGCGGCACCAGCAACAGCAGCACGCTCCCGACGAGCGTGGTCAGGATCGTCGGCATCACACCCAGGCGGCGCTGCACCGGCTCGGCCAGCACCGAGCCGGCCACGGCGCCGAGCGCGAACCCCAGCATCACGAGCGGGTACTGCGCTTCCGTCAGCTGCATCGCAGAGGCTGGTCCGACAGCCCAGAGGACGAAGACAGCGAAGTACGCCGTGCCGGCAAGGTTGAGCACGCTGGCCGAGATCACCAGCGGGCGCATCACCGGATGCCGGACGAGGAACGCCAGCCCTTCCTTCACCTGCCCCAGTGCAGTTCCGGAGTGGTCGCCGGCAGGCTGCGGTCGGAAGCTGCCGCGCAGGCCCACCGCAAGCACCACGGCAGCCAGTGCCGCCAGCGCTGCCGACGTCCCGAATCCGACGCCCGCGCCGAGCACAACCAGCACGCCGGCGAGCGGGGCGCCGAGGAAGGCATTGGCCACCTGCTGCACGCCGATCACCCGCCCGTTCGCTGCTGACAGCCGTTCGGCCGGCACCAGTTCGGGCACGATCGCCGTGGCGCCGAGGTCGGCGAACACCTCGGTTGCACCGTAGGCGAGCACAAGGCAGACAAGGAGCGGCATGGTGAGCGCACCGGTGAACCCGAGCACGGCACCGGTGGCGAGGACGCCCGCACGAACAGCGAGGGCCACCACTTGCGCGCGACGCCGGTCGACCCGGTCGATCACTACGCCGGCCGCCAGGCCGAACAGCAGCCAGGGCAGCCAGGTTGCGGCAGAGAGCAGCGAGATCTGGAGCGGTGACGTGGTCAGGGACAGCGCAACCAGCGGCGCAAGCGTGCCAAGGATCCCGTCCCCGAGATTCGCCAGTCCGGTCGAGGTGAGCTGGGCAGCAAAGGGCCGTCCGAGCCCCCGCCGGCGGTCCTGGGCGACGTCGGTGGGCTTGGTAGCTGCGGTCATGGCCGGTTCCCTCCTATGATCGAGGGTGCAGAGATCTCTCTGCAAAGAAATCTATGCAAAGGTACCTCTGCATATGGCGGACGGCAAGATTGACGGCGTAAATGCCGAGTCGCGGCGGCACCGGGTGCCGATCGGGGCCGAATCGCTGAAAGCGTTCGCCCACCCCCTGCGGATGACGATGTATGCCGAACTGCAGCGGCTGGGCTCGGCGACGGCCAGCCAACTGGGCCGCTCTCTCGGCGAGAGCAGCGGGCAGACCAGCTACCACCTGCGCCAACTCGAACGGCACGGCTTCGTTGAGGACGACCCCCATCACTCCGGTGGGCGGGAGCGGTGGTGGCGCCCGGTCGGGTTCGACCTCACCGAATCGGAGTTGGAGCGCGACCCGGCGACCGCAGGCCCGGTGCGCGCGATCCTGCAGCAGGTGATCGCAGAGCGATCGGCGGCGCTGACAGGATGGCTCAACGCCCATCAGCCGGGCGCAGACGACGACAGCCTGCTGAGCTCGGTGACGCTGTCACTCACGGCGCCCGAGGTGACGGCGCTGACCACTGACCTCAGCGAGCTGCTCGAGCGGCACCTCGCCGCTGTCCGCGACCGCCCCGTCCCGGAGGGAGCCCGGCGCATCCGGGTGCACACGGACGTGTTCCGGCTCCCCGGCGAGCCCTCGACCGCAGGCTGAGCCGCTGGTTCCCGGACCCCGCACCACCCCCGCGCAACGGAATGGGCCAAACCTGCCACCAGATGCCCAGATTCGGCGCAAGGCTGTCCGATCCGCCATCCGCGGGCAGTTTCGTCCCGCTCGTCAAGCCGACCCAGCAGATAGAAGGGCCGGCCCCCGAAAGCACGGGGCCGGCCCTCACCTTCGCTTTGGGTCACCAGTTGCCGGGGACCGCCTCGTTCTTGGCGACAACGGTGAGGCCACCCTCGACGTGGAAGCCGCGGGCCCTGTCGTGCTCGGGGTTGACGCCGATCTCCACCCCGTCGGGCACGACAACGTTCTTGTCCAGGATCGCCCGGCGGATGACAGCGTTGCGCCCGATCCGGCAGCCGGAGAAGATCACCGACTCCTCGATCTTGGCCCACTTGTCCACCATCACGTTCGGCGACAGCACCGAGCGGTCGACGTCGCCGCCCGAGATGATGCAGCCGGATCCAACGATCGAGTCCTCCGCCGTGCCGCGCAGGGTGAACTTGGCACCCGGCAGCTGGGCCTGGGAGGTCCACATCGGCCATTTGCGGTTGTACAGGTTGAACTCCGGCTCCACCGACACCAGATCCATGTGGGCCGCGTGGTAGGCCTCGATCGTGCCCACGTCCCGCCAGTAGTTGCGGTCCTTCTCCGTCGAGCCGGGCACGTTGTTCTTCGTGAAGTCGTAGACCTGGGCGTCACCCTTGTTGACGAAGTCGGGAATGATGTTGCCGCCCATGTCGTGGCGGGAATCCGCGGTGGCGGCATCGTCGTTCAGCGCCTCGACGAACGCCTTGCGCGTGAACACGTAGTTGCCCATGGACGCGAACGACTCCTCGGGGCTGCCCGGCAGGCCGGGCGGATCCTTCGGCTTCTCCAGGAACTCCTTGATCTTGCCGTCCGCGGCTGCGTCGATGATGCCGAAGGCGCTGGCCTCCTTGCGTGGCACGCGGATGCCGGCGATGGACGCGTCCAGGCCAGACTCGATGTGCGACTTCACCATGTCCTCGACGTTCATCCGGTAGATGTTGTCTGCGCCGAAGACCACAACGTACTCAGGGTCCTCGTCGTTGATCAGGTTCATCGACTGGAAGATGGCGTCGGCGCTGCCCTGGTACCACTGCTTGCCGGTGCGCTGCTGCGCAGGGACGGACGTCACGTAGCTGCCGAGCAGGTTGGACATGCGCCAGGTCAGCGAGATGTGCCTGTCCAGCGAGTGCGACTTGTACTGAGTGAGGACGCAGATCTTGGTGAGGTCGGAGTTGGCGAGGTTGGACAACACGAAATCGATGAGTCGATAGGTGCCCCCAAATGGCACGGCAGGCTTGGCCCGGTCAGCCGTCAGCGGCATCAGCCGCTTGCCCTCGCCGCCAGCGAGCACAATGGACAGAACGTTCGGTCCGCTAGTCATAGCCTGAACCTAAGACCTCGCGCGGGCTCTCACAAGAAAACCGCCCAAAACCGCTCCCGGATCTGGACCCCACCCTTGAGGTGTTGCTGATCGGGCTGAACCCGTGCCGATCCGAAGCGTTCTGTGACACGATCGCGTTATGGCACTTCGCGTCTCCATCCTGACCCGTGAATACCCTCCCCACATCTACGGCGGCGCCGGGGTTCACGTCGGACAGCTGGTCCCCCAGCTGCGCAAGTTCACCGAATCCGTCGAGGTCCAGTGCATGGGCGAGCCGCGCGACGGCGCGACAGCCCACGCCGAGGACTTCCCGCCCGGAGCCAACGCCGCACTGCGGGTGCTCGGCGCCGACGTGTCCATGGCCAACGCCATCGGCGACGTGGACGTGATCCACTCCCACACGTGGTACGCCAATTTCGCCGGCCTGATCGGCTCGAAGTTCCGCAACGTCCCGCACGTGGTCACCTCGCACTCGCTCGAGCCGCACCGTCCCTGGAAGGCCGAGCAGCTCGCCGGCGGCTACCGGGTCTCTTCGTGGGCGGAAAGGACCGCCTTCGAGGACGCTGCCGCGGTCATCTCGGTCAGCGAGGGGATGCGGACCGACGTGCTCGATTCCTATTCAGCCCTCGATCCGGCACGGGTGTACGTGGTCAAGAACGGCATCGACCCCGACGAGTTCAAGCCTGACTACGCCACCGACGTCGTCGATTCCCTCGGTGTCGACCGTGACCGTCCGCTCGTGGTGTTCGTTGGCCGCATCACCCGGCAGAAGGGTCTCGTGCACCTGGTGCATGCCGCGCAGCAGTTCGACGCCGACACGCAGCTGCTGCTGCTCGCCGGCGCGCCGGACACCCCCGAGATCGCCGCGGAGTTCGACGCAGCGTTCGCAGAACTCAGCCGGGCACGCTCCGGCAACGTGAAATGGGTGCAGGAGATGCTGCCGCGCGCGTCTGTCCGGCAGGTCCTCACCCACGCCACCGTCTTCGCCTGCCCTTCGGTCTACGAGCCGCTGGGCATCGTGAACCTGGAGGCGATGGCCTGCGAGACGGCCGTCGTCGCCTCTGCCGTCGGAGGCATTCCCGAGGTGGTGGTGGACGGCGAGACCGGCACGCTCGTCGCCTACGACGCGAAGCAGGCCGGGGACCCGGCGTTCGTTTCCGCCTTCGAGGCGACCTTCGCCGACCAGATCAACCGCGTCACGCGCGATCCGGCACTGGCCGAGCGCTACGGCAGGGCCGGACGGCAGCGCTGCATCGACGAGTTCTCGTGGGAGAAGATCGCCAAGGAAACGGTGGCCGTCTACGAGAAGGCAATCGCGACCCACCAGGGGCGATGACGAAGAGCTTGTGAGCAAGACGAAGGGCCCCGGGAAATCCCGGGGCCCTTCTTGCTACACGTCGGTCAGGCTACGACAACGCCTTCAAGTGCTGCCTTCAACTCGGCCGCTTCGGTGGCGTTCATCTCGATGACCAAGCGCCCGCCGCCTTCGGCAGGGATGCGCATCGCGATAACGCGACCCTCCTTGGCCACCTCGATTGGGCCGTCACCGGTCCGCGGTTTCATCGCTGCCATCGCATACCTCAATTTCTGGCTGATTTGGATCGAACTCCCCCATTATCCCATCCCGGGGGTGCTGTCCGCGCACCGACAGCCCAGCCAGCGGGTGCGGGGCTTCAGGCTTCCGGTTCGGAGGGGCTCTCCAACTGGCCGGCGACACGGTCGAGCAGTTCATCAACCTGCTGCATCGAGTACCCGCGGGTGACCACGGCGAACCTGAGGCCGCGCAACCCCTCGCTCGTGATCGGGCCGGACGGCAGGTGCGGCCGCGGCGTGTCGGTGACGGTGGCGGGAAACTCCCCCAGCCGACCACTCGCTACCACCGCGGCAAGCCCAAGGATCATGACGGCGGCCATGCTCAACACCCACTCCATGGCCCGAACTCTATCCAGAGTCAGGACATCGCCGCGGGCGACGCGGGGACGGTGGCCGGGCTGGGGGACGTCACCAACGCGACGGCTTCATCCGGATCGTCGGTGAGCTGCATCAGGCCCGGGTCCGCGGTAGAGATGTAGCCGTCGCCGAGCACTTTGTCATTGAGCCAGCCGAGCAGCGGCGACCAGAAGTCCCGGCCGAACAGCACGATCGGGAAGGAGGTCACCTTGCGGGTCTGGACGAGGGTGAGCGCCTCGAACACCTCGTCGAACGTGCCGAAGCCTCCCGGCATCACCACGAAGCCCTGCGAATACTTCAGAAACATCACTTTGCGGGTGAAGAAGTAGCGGAAGTTGATGCCGAGGGAGACGTACTTGTTCAGCGATTGCTCGAACGGCAACTCGATGCCGAGGCCGACCGAGACGCCACCGGCTTCGAGGGCACCCTTGTTGGCTGCCTCCATGATGCCGGGGCCGCCACCGGTAAGGGTGGCAAAACCCGCCTCGGCCAGCCCGCGTCCGATCTTCGTCGCCGCGACGTACATCGGGTCGCGCCGCGGGGTTCGGGCGGACCCGAAGACGCCGATTCCCGGACCCATCTCGGCAAGGGTGCCGAAGCCTTCGACGAACTCGGCCTGGATGCGCAGGACGCGCCACGGGTCGGAGTGGACCCACTCGCCGTCGCCCTTGTTGCTCAGCAGGCGCTGGTCGGTCGTGGTCGGCTGAACCTGGTCGTGGCGCCGGATCACCGGGCCCTGGGTACGCACGCGTTTGCTCACGACGACAATCATCCAGCACGGGGTGAACGGATGCGTATTCGCGCGCGAACCGCCGCCCGCACCGCGTCGATGACGGCTGGTTCGTCGGCAAGCATGTCCCAGGTGAAGCGGAGCACGGTCCACCCGGCAAGGACGAGGGCGTTCTGGCGTTGCCGGTCCTTGGTGAATGCCTCCCGGCTGCTGTGGTGCTCGTAGCCGTCAACCTCACAGGCCACTGGCGTCGCGCCGAATCCGACGTCCGGCGCGTACGACGCATCGCCCACCCGGATGGTGGCGTTGGCCACCCAACCCGTGACCCCGTGGCGATCGAGCATGTCGTGGAACCGTCGCTCGGCCTGCGACCACGGCAGGCTGCGCGAACGGCGAACCACCCGCCGGCGCACCTGGTTTCCGGGCCGACCGGGGCACCCGGACAAGGCCGCCTGGATCCTCTCCAGCGGGTATCTGGCCCGGAGTAGGTCGTCAATCCTTTCGCCGGAGTCGTGGGCCGCCGCGTCGGCGGCAACCAATTCTGGCGGCAGTGTAGAGAACGCGCCCCGCAGGAGTACCTGTGTCGGAGGGAGGCGGCGACGAACCATCCGGTAACCCGGCCGGGACACTCGCCGGCCGGGCGTGATGACCTCGATCTCCCCCACCTGCTCCTTCGGCCAGGCGGTCAGTCTGGCTGCAGCGTCCCCGGCGATCACCGCGCCCGGAATCCGTGCCAGAACTGCGCCCAGCCGGGTGGCCAGGTCCTCGGCGGCTCTGGGGTGGGCGTACACGCCGGGCAGAAGCCGCATCAGCCGACCGGCCCTGCACCAGCGACTCAGGCTCGACTTGCGGCGTCGGTGGAGCCTCGCCAGGAGCAATCCGCCATTGGCTTCGAGCAGGGCATCGAGGTCGATCACGCCAGGATCTTCGGCACCATGCCCCTCCCGGTAGTCACCGAACCTCGCGATTGTGGAAAAGCGCCGCCTCTTTCGGGCGTCGTCCACAACCCGATCGGGACAAAGCTGCCAGCGGATCGTGGAAACGAGGTGCCGAAGGCCGTTCTGGAGATCTGTTGGCAGCTTTGTCCCAAGAGCCTGAGGTGGAAGCGGTGGCGGCCGTACTGGTGGCGGCCGTACTGGTGCCGGCCGTACTGGTGATGGCCGTGGCGGTGGCGGCCGTGATGGCACGTCGCGGCGGGTGCCGGAGGCAGTGTTGCAGGGGCGGTGCCAGCGAGCGGCCCGTCAGGGCGGGCATCACTAGAGTCGTGACCGTGAGCGACCAGAACCGTTGCCCGAGGGCGGCCGCTGGTTCTACGTCGACGGCACCACCGGTTGAGGTCAGCCCAGCCAGCGCAGCAGCGCGTCCCTGCAGCTGTAGAGGTCGGCCACCGGGCAGAACTCGTCGTCGGCGTGAGCCTTGCCCGGATCGGCTGGGCCGAAGTTCACCGCAGGGACGCCGAGCGCAGAGAACCGGGCGACATCTGTCCACCCGTACTTCGCATGTGCGTGGCCCCCTACCGCGGCGAGGAACTCCTGCGCGATCGGCCGGTCAAGGCCCGGGCGCGCGCCGAGCGCGAAGTCGATGAACACCAGCTCGTGGCCCTCGAAGAGCTGCCGGCAGTGCGCGAGCGCGTCCGCCTCGTCCCGGTCGGGCGCGAAGCGGAAGTTCACCGTCACCGTGCAGGCGTCCGGAATGACGTTGCCGGCGATCCCACCGCTGATGCCGACGGCGTTCATGCCCTCCCGGTAGGTGAGCCCGTCCACCTCGACCGTCCGCGGCTCGTAGCTCGCCAGCCGGGCCAGCAACTCCCCGGCGTCGTGGATGGCGTTGTGCCCCAGCCAGGCGCGGGCCGAGTGCGCAGCGAGCCCTGAGGTGGTCACAGTGAAGCGGAGCGTCCCCTGGCAGCCGCCCTCGACCTGGGCTCCCGTCGGCTCCATGAGCACCGCGAAGTCGCCGGCCAGCCACTCCGGATGCTCGCGGGCCACCCGGGTGAGCGAGTTCTCCTCTGCGGTGACTTCCTCGTGGTCGTAGAAGATCCAGGTCACGTCCCGGTTCGGCGCCGTGAGTTGCGCGGCACAGGCCAGCGCCACCGCAACCCCGCCCTTCATGTCCGCTGTGCCCCGTCCGTAGATCAGGTCACCTTCCCGCCGGGACGGCAGGTTGGCAGCGATCGGGACGGTGTCCAGGTGCCCGGCGATGACGACCCGCTCAGCGCGCCCGAGTTCGGTGGACGCGATCACGGTGTCGCCATCCCGCACCACCTTCAGGTGCGGCAAGCCCCGCAGGGCTGCGTCCACCTCGTCGGCGAGACGGCCTTCGTCGCCACTCACAGATTCGATGTCCACCACGGCGCGGAACAGGGTCACCAGGTCGCCGGTCAACTCGAGGCTCATGCCCTGAAGACTATTTGAGATCGCCCGACGCGAGCGGACGCCCCTCGGGCGGTCCGAAAGACCGCCCGGGTAGGCTGAGCGCCATGACCCGACCCGCGCACGGCTGGGGCCTGGCCAGCATCCACGAATCCGGCCAGGTCCTCGACGCCTGGTTCCCCGCTCCCGCCCTCGGCGACGCGACCGACCGCGAAGCCCCGCAGTCCCTGGTCGCCGCTGGCCGGCGCGACGAGGAGCGCCAGGTGAACACCGAGCCGATCCTGGTCGAGATCGACCTCGACACGCCGCCGGCGGACGTCGCCGACGCCTACCTGCGTCTGCACCTGCTCAGCGCCCGGGTGTGCCCCCCACGCAGCATTGACCTGACGGGCATCTTCGGCGTCCTTCCCAATGTGGTGTGGACCAACTTCGGCCCTTGCCTCGTTGACGGGTTCGAGGACATCCGTCTGGCGCTGTTGTCGGCCCGCGGTCGCGTAAGCGTGTACGGGGTGGACAAGTTCCCCCGCCTGACCGACTACCTTGTGCCCAGCGGGGTCCGGATCGCCGACGCCGACCGCGTCCGCCTCGGGGCGCACCTCGCGCCAGGGACGACCGTGATGCACGAGGGCTTTGTGAACTTCAACGCGGGCACGCTCGGCTCGTCCATGGTCGAAGGCCGGATCTCCTCAGGCGTCGTGGTCGGTGACGGCTCCGACATCGGCGGTGGGGCATCCATCATGGGCACCCTTTCCGGCGGCGGCCAGGAGCAGATCACGATCGGCGAACGGTGCCTGCTGGGCGCCGAGTCGGGGGTCGGCATCTCCCTCGGTGACGACTGCGCCGTCGAGGCCGGGCTGTACGTGACGGCTGGCACGAAGGTCACCATGGCCGGCGGCGCCGTGGTGAAGGCCGCCCAGCTCAGCGGGCACAACGGGCTGTTGTTCATCCGCAACTCGGTCACCGGTGCCGTCGAGGTCCGCAATCGGGTGGGCACCGGCGTCGCACTCAACGACGTCCTGCACGTCAACTGAGGTACCGGTGAAGCGCGCCAGAGGAGTGCTCGTGGCGATCCTGGGCATCGGGGTCGTCGTGGCCCTGATTGCCGGGGGCGTTGTGCTGTGGTCTGCCTACAACAAGACGCCGCTGCCCATCGAGGACCGCTGCGTCGCGACAGCTGGGGGCCACGCAACGACCATCAGCCCCGAACAAGCACGGAACGCCGCGATCATCGCCGGCATGTCGATCAAGCGTGGGCTGGCGCCGCGGGCGGCGTCGATCGCCTTGACGACGGCCTACCAGGAGTCGGGGATCCGAAACCTCGACCACGGGCACGCCGACTCGATCGGGCTGTTCCAGCAACGTCCGTCGAAGGGGTGGGGCACGATCGACCAGATCATGGACCCGTGGTACTCCACCCGTTCGTTCTACCAGGCCATGGAGCGGGTCAAGAACTGGCGCACCCGCAGCATCAACGATGTCGCCCAGGCCGTGCAGCGCAGTGCCTACCCCGACGCCTACCGGCAGCACGAGGCGAATGCGCGGGCCCTGGCCAGCGCCCTCACCGGGGAGACGCCCGCATCGTTCACTTGCGTGGTGAACGCACCGAAGCCCGGGGACCCCGACGCGATGGCCACGTTCCTGAAGAAGACCCTCGGCTCCGACACCGTCAAGACCGACAGCTTGAACGGCACCCTCACCGTGAAGGTTGGCAACGCTGCCCAAGCCTGGGCCGTAGCGCACCTGGCCATCGCCACCACGGCGGACTTCGGGCTGGTCTCCGCACAGGTCGGGCCGTACGGCTGGACGCATTCCACGACCTCGCTGGCCTCGTGGCAGGGCACGGGCCCCAGCACAACAACCGAGGTGCGCCTCGTGTTCAGCACCGCGACGCCCCGCTGACTACCTCCAGCGTGGCCCGGGCTCACCGCGCGGCGGGCACGTAGCCGGCGTCCACCACCGTCTGCTGGCCGTCTGCGGTGAGCAGCCACTCCATCACCCTGCGGGCCGGACTGCCGGCCGGCTCGTCGGCCCGCACCACGGCGTAGAAGTCGTTGGTGTAGGGGTAGGACCCGTCGGCGATGGTCGCGCTGGACGGCTTGACCCCGGAGACGCCCATCATCTTGATGCCGTCGACCGCGTACATGTTGGCCAGGTAGTAGTAGACGCTGTAGCCCACGGCGTTGCCCGAGTTGGCGTAGCTGGCCACCCCGGAGATGATCTCTCCCATCTCAGCGGTGATGCGCTCCGAAGGGGCCTTCGCCATCTTCGCGCTGCCCACCACGTACTTGCGCAGGAGCGCCTGCGAGCCGGAGGCCTCGGGCCGCTCATAGGCGATGATCTTCGCCTTGCGCCCGCCGACGTCGGCCCAGTTGGTGACCTTGCCGGTGTAGATCGAGCGGAACTGCGCAGTCGACAGCGACGTGACCGGATTGGTGGAGTTGGTGAAGAACACCAGCGCGTCGCGCCCGATCGGGTGGAGCTCGAGCTTGACCTTCGAGGCCTTGATCTCCGCCTTCACACCCTTGTCGGCCTCATAAACCATGAGGAGATCCGTATTCCCGTTCACCAGGTTGCGATAGGCATCGGGTGTCCCCGTGGTCTTCACGGTGTTGTCGGCCTGCGCCTGGGGGACGCCGGTCAACCGCTGGATGACCAGGGAGATCAGGGGGATGTTCGCCGTCGATCCGTCGATCCGCGGCAGTCCGCCCAACTCGAAGGCGTGGGTCGAGGCCTGCGGGGTCGCGGAGCCGACCGGCGATGTCACGGGCGCGGACGGGGTCATCGATGCCGACGGTGACGGGGCCGACGGCTGCGCGACGCAGCCCGCCAGAACGGTCAGCAACGTGGCTGCGGCAACGATCGGTCGCTTCATGCTCACTCCTCCACTCGGGTGTAACGGCTTTCCCGATATCGCCAGGCGCCGCTTGCGTCGATGAATCCCTGGTACCGCCCCGCCACGACCCAGTAGTAGGCGGCGCCACCGGAGCTGGTGGGGTCGTCGACCGCCTCGGCGGTTGCGAACGCCGTGCGACGTCCCCCTGCGTCGATGACCACCGGCGGCAGCACCTGCGAAAACGGCTTGCAGACAACCCAGGCGGTGGCGACCGCCTGGCAACTGGACGGCCCGTCGAGCGCAAGGGCATTTCCCGAGCGCAGGGCGACCACCCGGCTCGCCCCGTTGTCGTCGTCGTCAGTCACCACCTTGTCGGCAGCGAACGACCCGCTGACGGCCACGGTGAATCCGGCCGGCATGGCGGTCACCGTGCCTTCCGGCAGGACGACCAGCGACGCACTGCGGTCGGCCGCCACCGCTGAGCACGCTCCGTTCCCATCCCACGAGCAGGCGATTGTCGCGGCTCCCGGCGCGATGATCACGCGCAGGTCGGGCCCGAGCAACGACTGCCCGGCGTCGCCGGAGACCAAGTAACCAACCACCTTCCACCCGTCGGAGACCCTCGACTCCACCCTGTCGATGCTGTCCCATTCGCCGCCGCTCCGGTGGAATCGGGTGTCGAGGAAGGTGTACCTGCTCTCGGCGGACTGGACGACCGCGTAACCGTTCTGGAAGGCCGAGGCCTCGGTGAAGCTGGGCTTCGCCAGCCATTTGCCGTTGAGGCCGACGTAGCCGCTGAGTCCTGCTTCGGATTGGTTGGGCCGCACCGTCGAAGCGGGCAGGCCGGGGGCTCCGGGCTCGAGACCCGCGTCGGTCACCCACCCCGGGTGGGGGGTGCGCTTCCCGGTGCGTGGGTTCAGGAAGTAGGTGCCCTTCTTCTCAGTCACGTCCACCGTTCCGGCATGGACGACGGCAACCTTCCGGCCGGCAGCATGCGGCAGCAGGATGGCGCCAGAAGTCACGTCCATGATCCCGTCGAGGACGTTCCCCGACTCCGAATCGATCACCCGGGTGAACACCACAAGACCGGGGGGCCCGCAGCTCGCCTCTTGACTCGGGGCGTGCGCGATCACTTTCCCGGTGAGGTCGAGCACATCGGCCTTCTTACCGGTCGCGGTGGCAACAACGAAGGAGACCCGACCGGCAGCGTCGCGGCAGTAGGCGTAGCCCTCGTAACGCTCCGGGACGACGAGCTTGCCGGTCACGCCAACGAACCCGTAAAGGCTGATGTCATCGTCCGCCCCGCCGTCCCAAACGGTCACGGAGGTAGACGTGGGCCACAACATGGGCCCGGAGACGCTCGCCGGCATCCGGCGGGGTCCGGAGTAGTCCGGGACCTCCATCTCGGACCCGCCGGTGGAGTTGGCCGGGCTGGCAGAAGGGCTGGCCCCGGGGGCGGAGCTGGTTGCCATCGGAGCGGACGTACTGGCCGTGGGAGAAGTGGTGCTGGACGTGGCCGTCGTCGGGGTTGTGGGCCCGGGAGCGACGCAGCCGGTCAGCACCAGCAGCCCTGCCACCACAGCCGCCGGGAGTCTCACACCCCCCACTCTGCTGGGGCTGGGTGCCGCGCGCGTGAATTGGATGGATCCTTCAGTGTCTTCTCAGCTTGCCCTGAGCAGCCGCCGGGCGGCGGCGGCAATGCGCTCGTCGGTGGCGGTGAGCGCGATCCGGACGAATTGCTGTCCGGCTTCGCCGTAGAAGTCGCCGGGGGCAACCAGGATCCCCAGCCCGGCCAGGTGGTCGACGCTGGCGCGGCAATCCTCGCCCCGCGTGCACCACAGGTACAGCGATCCCTCCGAATGCTCGACGCGGTACCCCGCCGCAACGAGGGCAGGACGCAGCAGTGCGCGGCGTTGGCGGTAGCGGGCCCGCTGTTCGGTGACGTGGGCCTGGTCGTCCAGCAGCGCGACCATCGCGGCCTGGACCGGGGCTGGCAGCATCAGGCCGGCGTGCTTTCGCACCTCAAGGAGCGGGCGAACGATTTCGGGATCTCCGGCGACGAACCCTGCGCGGTAGCCGGCGGCGTTCGAGCGCTTCGAGAGCGAGTGCACAGCGAGCAGCCCGTCCAGCGAGCCGTGGTTGATCGCCGGGTTCAGCACCGACATCGGTTCTGCGTCCCATCCGAACTCGCCGTAGCACTCGTCGGAGGCAAGGACGGCGCCGACGGCCCGCGACGCACTCACCCACGCCCGCAGTCGGTCAGGATCAAGGATCTCGCCATGCGGGTTGGCCGGGGAGTTGATCCACACCAGCCCCGGACGCAACTCCCCCAGCCGCGCCGGATCGTCGCAGGCGACCACGGTCGCGCCGGCGATCCGTCCACCCACGTCGTAGGTGGGGTAGGCAGTGCCGGGGATGACGACCGTCCGGCCGGCACCCACGCCGAGCAGCGTCGGCAGCAGCGCCACCAGTTCCTTTGTGCCGATGACCGGGAGGACGCCGGCGTCGGTCAGACCGGTGGCGCCCCAGCGCCGGGTGAGGTAGCCGATGATCGCCGTCCGCAACGCCGGTGTACCCCACGTCGTGGGGTACCCGGGCGCGTCCGCAGCAGCGGACAGCGCCACGCGGGCGATCTCGGGTGTCGGATCGACAGGGGTTCCGACGGACAGGTCGACGATGCCATCAGGGTGTGCGGACGCGCGAAGCCTTGCTGCGTCCAGAGAATCCCACGGGAAGTCGGGCAGTTGCCCGGCCAGCCCGCGACTCACTCGCCCTGCGGCGGAAGGGCCGAGACGAGCGGATGGTCGGCGTCGACGCGGCCCATCTTGGCCGCCCCTCCGGGGGAACCGATCTCGTCGAAGAAGTGCACGTTGACGTCGTAGTACTCGGCCTGGTCAGCAGGCACGTCGTCCTCGTAGTAGATCGCCTCGACGGGGCACACCGGCTCGCAGGCGCCGCAGTCGACGCACTCGTCGGGGTGGATGTACAGCATCCGGTTGCCCTCGTAGATGCAGTCGACCGGACACTCCTC
>JADGPA010000197.1 GCA_017882685.1 Propionibacteriaceae bacterium
CTATGAGTACTGGGCCTATGAGTACTGGGCCTATGAGTACTGGGCCTGTGAGTCGTGGGCCTGTGAGCGGGTCGCCGCGGCTGGTGCTGATCGCCGGCCCATCCGGCAGTGGCAAGTCGCGGCTGGCACGTGTCACCGGCTGTCCGGCGCTGCGGCTGGACGACTTCTACTTCGACGCCGACCATCCCGCCATGCCCCGCTCCCCGATCGGCATCATCGACTGGGACGACCCGCGCTCGTGGAACGCGGAAGCGGCAGTCGCGGCCCTGGCCGAACTGGTCGCTCGGGGCGAGGTGGAGGTGCCCGCGTATTCGATCTCGGAGAGCCGGCGGGTGGGCAGCCACCTGCTCAGCCTGGACGGTGCGACGTGCCTGACGGCTGAGGGCATCTTCGCCATCGATTTCCTGGACACCTGTCGCCGGGCGGGCCTGAGCACAGAGGCCATCTACATCGACCGTCCCGGAGCCGTGGTGTTCTGGCTGCGCCTGCGCCGTGACCTGGCGAAGAAGCGGAAGCCACCCCTGATCCTGCTGCGCCGCGGCCTCGCCCTCTGGCAAGCCCAGGGGTCCCTGAAGCGCAAGGCCCTGGCCGCCGGCTTCACCCCGATGACCATGCGCCAAGCCGTAGCCCACCTACGGCCCGCCGTGGCTACCCCCGCCCCCGCCTGACCCGCCCGACCCGACCCCCCTCCGCAAAGTGGACCGTTTCTCGGCGTAGTCGCCGGAAAGTGTCCACCTTGCCTGCGTGGGGCTGTGGACGAACCAACTGTTATCCACAGATCCGTTCTTGACACTCCCCAGCCGGCGGAACCGGGATCACGCTCGTGCCCATGCATCATCGACAAGCGCCATCCGCGGCGCTCTGGTCACTGGCGGCGGCTCAGAGGGATCTGCTCACCACTGCTCAGGCTGCAAGCCTCGGGCTCCGGGAAGATGGGCTTCAGCGGCTCGTCGAGCAGAGCAATTGGAGACGGCTCAGCAATGGCCTCTATGACACCGCGCCCGGCCATGACTCCCCGTTGAAGAACGCCTGGACCGCCGCACTCCAGGTTGGCGAGCCGTCAGCCATCGGCGGGGACGCCGCCCTTGCGCTCCACGGGTTCGACCGACGACCTGCCGTCCCCGTTGTCTGGGTACCCGACGATCGCCGCCCCCGGTCCACGACCAACGCACGCGTTCGACGCGACAAGATCGGGCGTCTGGGTCGACGCACGGGCTCGCCGTCCCGCATCTGTGTCGAGGACGCGGTGCTGGACGTGGGTCAGCGCCTCGGCGTTGAGTCTCTAGTGGGACTCCTGTCCGATGCTGTCAGGTTGCGGCTAACGACACTCGACCGAATCCGACACTCCTTGCGAGGGCGCAAGCGTGTGCGCCACAGGGCCCTGTTCGAGGATCTGCTCAACGATCTGGTTGGAGTGGAAAGCACTCTGGAGTACGTCTATCGGCGCGACGTCGAGCGCACCCACGGATTGCCTAAGGGTGCGCGTCAGAAATCACTGTCCGCGGGTACTCGAAGCGATGTCCTCTACGACGAGCAAGCGGTCATCGTCGAGCTCGACGGCCGCTTCGGCCACGTGGACGCGAACTCCGCCTTTCGGGATCTTCATCGCGACAACGCGCATGCCCAACGGAAGATGGTGACCCTGCGGTACGGCAGCGCCGACGTCCGCGGCAAACCCTGTGACGTCGCCCGCCAGGTGTCGGCAACGCTTCGCGATCGGGGCTGGCTGGGCAGCCCTGTCCCCTGCCCACGGTGCCCGTAACGAACGCAAGGTGGACAGTTCTTGGCGACTACGCCGGGATACTGTCCACTTTGCGCTGGGGGGGACGCGGAACGGGTCAGGCGATCGGGGCCCATTCTGGGCCGGTCTGGCCCAGGGCCTCGTCCAGTTTCGTGAACAGCGGGGTCGGCTTGACCAGGGGGCGGCCGACCAGCAGCGGACGGGACGCCCAGGTGGCCTGCTGGTTGACGTAGTTGCCCTGCAGCACCAGGTAGTCGGGGCCACCCTCTTCGCTGACCTCACGGAGTTCGGGCTGCGCGGCCCAGACCCCTTCGCCGCCGAGCGCCTCGAACACCTTCTGGGCGGAATGCGGCAGCAGCGGGGTGAGCAGGGTGTTGCAGTCCTGCACCACCTGAAGCGCAACGTGCAGCACGGTGTCGCGGCGGGCCGGGTCGTCCTTCAGCTTCCACGGTTCGGAATCGGAGATGTACTTGTTGGCCAGTCCAACGACGCGCATGGCCTCACCGGTGGCCTGCTTGAAGCGGCAGCGCCCCCACAACTCCCCGACGACGTCGAACGCAGCGACCGATGCGGCGAGCAGCTCGCGATCGACATCGGTCAAGTCGCCGGCCGCCGGGATCGTCCCGACGTTCTTGTGCGCCATCGAGATCGAGCGGTTCACCAGGTTGCCCCACTCGTTGGCCAGCTCGAAGTTGTTGCGGCGCACGAACTCGTCCCAGGTGAAGTCGCTGTCCTGGTTCTCCGGGCCGGCGACGGCGATGAAGTAGCGCAACGAGTCCGGCCCGAACTCGCGCAGGAAATCGCGCACGTAGATCACGTGCCCGCGGGAAGAGGCCAGCTTCGAGCCCGACATGGTCAGGTACTCACTCGACACCACCTCGGTGGGCAGGTTGAGGGGTGAGTAGGCGCTGCCGCGTCCGCCGCGTTCGCCCTCGCCGTTGGCGCCCAACAGGATGGCCGGCCAGATCACCGAGTGGAAGGTGATGTTGTCCTTGCCCATGAAGTAGTACGCCTTGGCGTCCTCGTCCTGCCACCACAGCTTCCACGCGTCCGGGTCGCCGGAGCGGCGGGCCCACTCCACCGACGCCGACAGGTACCCGATCACCGCGTCGAACCAGACGTAGATCCGCTTCATCGGAGCGTCCTCCCAGCCCTCGAGCGGGATCGGCACCCCCCACTCCAGGTCGCGGGTGATCGCCCGGGGACGCAGCTCCTTGAGCAGGTTCAGGCTGAACTTCATCACGTTCGGACGCCAGTCGGTGCGGGTGGCCAGCCACTCACCCAGCGCCCCAGCCAGCGCGGGCAGGTCGAGGAAGAAGTGCTCGGTCTCGACGAAGTCGGGGGTCTCCCCGTTGATCTTCGACCGCGGGTTGATCAGGTCGACCGGGTCGAGTTGGCGGCCACAGTTGTCGCACTGGTCGCCGCGGGCGCCGTCGTAGCCACAGTGCGGGCAGGTGCCCTCGATGTAGCGGTCTGGCAGCGTGCGTCCGGTGGACGGCGAGATCGCGCCCTGCTCCACCTGCGCCACAACGTAGCCGTTGTCGTGCAGCGTCCGGAACAGCTCCTGGACGACCTCGCGGTGGTTCAGCGTGGTCGTGCGCGTGTAGAGGTCATAGGAGCAGCCGAGCGCCTGCAGGTCCTCAGCGATGACGCGGTGGTACTTGTCGGCCGTCTGCTGCGGGGTGAGCCCCTCGGAGTCGGCCTGCACCTGGATGGCCGTTCCGTGCTCGTCGGTCCCGGACACCATCAGGACGTCGTTGCCGACCATCCGCTGGTAGCGGGAGAAAACGTCGGACGGGACGCCGAAGCCGGAAACATGGCCGATGTGCCGCGGGCCGTTGGCGTAGGGCCAGGCGACGGCGGCGAGGATGCGCGAACTCACAAGCGGTCATCCTATGCGGTGCGCCCCACACGACGGCACAGCCGTCCGGGCAACAGAAGCCGGTTGCACTCCGGAATGAGACGCGTAATGACCTCCTCATGGACCGAAACGGGTCGGGTTCAACATCCCGCCGACTTACCCCTACCATGATGAACGTGACCCCCGAGTTCATACTCTTGGCCCTCGTTGTTCTCACGGCGTTGGCTTTTGATTTCACCAACGGGTTTCATGACACGGCGAACGCCATGGCTACTTCGATCGCAACCAAGGCGTTGTCACCGAAGGCTGCAGTAACGCTCTCCGCGGTCCTGAACCTCGCCGGTGCCTTCCTTTCCGTCGAGGTGGCCATCACGGTGACCAACGCGGTGATCCGCATCCAGAACGCGGACGGCACGCCCAAGGCCGAGCTGATGTCCGACGGCGGCCACGGGCTCCTGCTCATCCTGATGGCGGGGCTTGCTGGCGCGATCGTCTGGAACCTCCTCACCTGGCTGTGGGGGCTGCCCTCCAGCTCGTCGCACGCCCTGTTCGGCGGCCTCGTCGGGGCCACCGTCGCCGCAATGGGCTGGGGCGGGGTGAAGTGGATCGGCGAGGGCGCCAAGCTCGACGGGGTTGTCGGCAAGGTGGTGCTGCCCGGCCTGCTGTCGCCGGCGATCGCCATCCTCGTTGCCATGGTGGGCACACGACTGATCTTCTGGGTCACCAGAGGGGTCGCCGAGCGCTACCAGGAGACCGGCTTCCGCTGGGGCCAGATCGGCACCGCTTCCCTCCTCTCGCTGTCGCACGGCACCAATGACGCCCAGAAGACGATGGGCGTGATCACCCTCGCGCTGATCGCCTCGGGCCAGTGGTCGGCCACAACGCAGATCCCGGTCTGGGTGAAGATCGCCTGCGCTGTCGCGATCGCCTCCGGCACCTACATCGGTGGCTGGCGCATCATCCGCACCATGGGCAAGGGCCTCGTCGAGATCTCCTCCCCGCAGGGCATGGCGGCAGAGAGCGCCTCCGCTGCGGTCATCCTCACCTCGAGCCAACTCGGTTTCGCGCTGTCCACCACCCACGTGTGCACCGGCTCGATCATCGGCTCCGGCCTGGGCCGCAAGGGCGCGACCGTGCGCTGGGGCGTCGCCGGACGGATGGGCCTTGCCTGGCTGACCACGCTGCCGCTCGCCGCGCTTGTCGGTGCGGCCATGTGGTGGATCGGTCACCTCATCGGTGGCTCCGCCGGTGCCTTCACGATCTTCGGCCTGATGTGCGTCGCCGCGCTGTACATGCGCTGGCACTCCCGGCGTGACCCGATCGGCCACCACAACGTCAACGACGAATGGGCCGCGGACGCCGAACAGGCCAAGGTCCCCGTCTCCGGAGGGGTGCACTGATGGACCAGCTACTGGCAGCGCTCGACGGCGGCTGGCGGGTGCTCCTCGTTGGCATGCTGCTCGGCGCCGGACTGCCCACCATGTTCGCCTTCGGGATCCGCGCCCTTGCCTGGGGCGCCGGAGGCGAGGCCGGCGTCCACGCCGAAGACGTGGTGCTCAAGCCACACCCGATGGGACGCGTGATTGCCTACACCCTGTTCGCACTGGTCATCCTGGCCGTGCTGCTGGGCATCGCCTACATCGTCGTCCACGGTTTCGGCTGGACCATGACGTTCAACGGCATCTGGCCGGTCGTCACGCCGAAGTGAGCTCGTAGGCTCCCGCACCGAGGTCGGACGCGGCACGGCGCATGTCTTCTGCCATGCGGTCGAGGAATGCCCTCGCCCCCGCGGTCACGTGCGGACGGATCATTGTCGCCGGCAGCGGCTGCACAGCGATCCGCGTCCCGACACCGGCCAGGACCAGCGGCAGCGTGTAGCCCACGGACGATGGAAAGCTCGCCAGCTGCGTAGCTACGGGACCGCGCCGCAGCTCCACCTCCAGTGGCACTGCCGGCCGCACGATCCGCAACCCGCTGCGCTGGGCGAGCCGGCGCAGCTTGTCCGGATCCTCCCTGCGGTGCGCGAAGTACCGTCCGCCCGCTCCGGGATCCGCGGCCAGCGCCGTCACCGCGTCCAGGTAGCTCTCCGCGTCCACCACCCCGGTCTCCACCAGCGAAGAACCGATCACGTCCAGCCCGCGCAGCCGAACCGGCGGGCCGAAGCGACGCCTCGTCCAGTCGTACCCGTGGTGCTGGATACGGCTGCCCGGCAGGCTCGTCACCGTCATCACGGTGAACAGCCGCAACCGGCCCGAGGCGAAGAACGCGCGCGCATTGCGGGCCAGCGGCGACCGCAGCAGCCCGGTACCGCCCGCGGCATGCCAACGCCGCAGCGACGTCCCGTGCTCCAGTTGGCTGGCGAACTCAAGGGTCGCCGTGCCGTCGTCCACCACGACCACCTCGGCCGGCCTTGCGAAGGGCAGCAATGCCTGGATCATGCCCGAGAACGGGTCACCGATGACCAGCCGCCGGGCTGCGGCAACGCTGCTCCGCAGGGAGGCGACCGTCCGCACCCCGGCAAGGACGGACGCGCGTGGCGCGAACCACTCG
This sequence comes from Propionibacteriaceae bacterium, assembly GCA_017882685.1. Classification (GTDB taxonomy): domain Bacteria; phylum Actinomycetota; class Actinomycetes; order Propionibacteriales; family Propionibacteriaceae; genus Propionicimonas. The sequence continues at coordinate 6,153 of JADGPA010000197.1, forward strand.
GTCTCGATGCCCTCCTCAGCCGCGAAGTCCGCCATCGAGCGCAGTTGCGCAACGGTCACCGGGTCGGCGGGGTTCAGGATCGCCAGCCTGGTCCGGTCGGCCGACTGCTCGGCGTGGCACCACTCCAGCACGTGCAGCAGCTGGGCGGGGCTCTCGACAAGGGCCAGGGTGTCGAGGATCATGCCACCCGCTCCGGCCCTTGCCCGGCCGCCGCCTCCGCAACGACGCCAGCAACGCGACGCAGCTTCCTCATGGCCGTCAGTTCGCCGGGGTAGACCTGCTTCACGCCGTCGCCCAGCGATGCTTCCAGGACGCGGATGTCGCGCACCAGGCGCCGCATGCCTTCGGGCTCTACGGACGCGGACTGGTCGGAGCCCCACATCGCACGGTCGAGGGTGATGTGCCGCTCGACGAGGACGGCGCCAAGGGCGACAGCACAGAGCGTGGTCTGCAGCCCGACCTCGTGTCCGGAGTAGCCGACCGGCACATTGGGGTACTCGGCGGCGAGGGTCTCGATCATGCGCAGGTTCAGCTGCTCCGGCGGCGCCGGGTAGGTGCTGGTGGCGTGGCACAGGATGATGTTGCGGCTTCCGAGCACCTCGACGGCGTGCCGGATCTGGTCCGGGGTGGACATCCCGGTGGACAGGATCACGGTCTTCCCGGTGGCCCGCATCGCACGCAGCAGGGTGTCGTCGGTGAGGCAGGCCGACGCCACCTTGAAGGCCGGGGAGTTGAACCCGCCGAGGAAGTCGACGCTCTCGACGTCCCACGGGGACGCGAACCAGTCGATGCCAACCTCCTGGCAGTACTCGTCGATCTGCCGGTACTCCTCTGCGCCGAACTCGACGCGGTGGCGGTAGGCAAGGTAGGTCATGCGGCCCCATGGGGTGTCGCGCTCGACGTCCCACTGGTCGCGCGGGGTGCACACCTCGGGGGTGCGCTTCTGGAACTTGACCGCGTCCATGCCTGCGGCCTTGGCTGCATCGATCAGGGCGAGGGCGTTGCGCAGTTCGCCGTTGTGGTTGATGCCGATCTCGCCGATGACGTAGACGGGATGACCGGGGCCGACCAGCTTGTCGCCGATGCGGCGCAGCCTGGGGTTGATGGAGCTCACAGTTGGTCCTCTCGAAGGATCCACGAGGCGATCTCGCGGACGGCTCCGTGCCCGCCGGGCACGGTGGTCACGCTCCGGGCGGCTGCCCGGACGCGAGGTTGCGCGCTGGCAACGGCCACCGGCCAGCCGACCTGCGCGAAGCAGGGAAGGTCGTTCACGTCGTTGCCGAGGTACAGCACGCGGGCGGGTTGCAGGCCGCGCTGGGCCAGCCATTCGGCCAGCTCCGGGCCCTTGGATTCGATGCCGTGGCGGCACTCCACGCCCAGCTTCGCCGCCCGGGCAGCCACAACCGGATTCACTTCTGTGGAAAGGATGAGCACCTTCATCCCGGACCGACGCATCGCGGCGACGCCCATACCGTCGCCGCGATGCACGGCTACCCGCTCGGTGCCATCGGCAGCCAGCCACGCCCGGTCATCGGTCTGGGTGCCGTCGAAGTCGAGGACAACGGCGTCAACCTCCCCGGGGCGCGGCCGATCCGTGGCATCGAGCAGGGGGGCGAGCGCGCGGGCGCGCTCAAGGTCTGCGGGCTCGTCGATCTCGAGCGCCCGGGACGGGTCGGTCGGCACGGCGACGATGCGTCCGAAGAACCGGTGGCCGTGCTGTGCGAACCCGTCGGCACGCATTGCGTAGGCCGCCCCGGTTTCCAGCCATTCCGCCTCGCGGTCCTGGCGGCGCTGGCGTCCGGCCATGTGGTGGTTGATGCCGGCGGCGTCGGTGGCGTTGCGCCAGAGGAAGCCGTGGAACGGCGTGGCCGTGAAGGCCGTGTCGGCACCGTCGTCGACAACGGCGGCCACCACGTCGTCGAGTTCCGCGCTCGTCAGGAACGGGCTGGTGCACTGCACGAGCAGCACCACTTCCAGGTCCCAGGGCCGATCGCCGTACAGGGTCTCGATCGTGTGCTGCACGGCGGCTTCGCTGCTGGCGATGTCGGACGACAGTTCCGCGGGTCGGCGCACCACGACGGCACCGGCCGCCGCGGCGGCTGCGGCGATCGCGTCGTCGTCGGTGGATACGGCCACCGTGGTCACACGGGGCGCCCGCTTCGCGGCCCCGACTGCACGCGCGACCAGCGGCACGCCCCCCACCTGCGCGACATTCTTGCCCGGCACACCCTTGGAGCCTCCGCGGGCGGGGATCACGACCAGCACGTCGCCGTTCACAGCGCTGCCAGCTTCCGCAGTGCGGGGGCAACGACGTTCGCGCCTTGGCGGTACATGGTGCGGGCGCTGCTGCGCACCGCCGTCCGGAGCGCGCCGGTGCGGCGCTCACCGTCGTCGAGGGGACGCCCGTCCGCACGCACGCCGTAGGCGGCCAGCAGGCCGGGCAGGAGCGCCCGGGCGTTGGCTCGGGTGTAGAAGGGCTCCAGCGGCGGCAGCGGGCCGGCGAGCAGCTCCGCGACCCGTGACGGGAGGCGGTCCACCGAGGTGCCCAGACCATGGCGACGCGCCCAGCGGTCGTCCGCCTCCGGGGCGACACCGGCATCCAGGTCGTCGAAGGAGGCAAGGCAGCCGGAGCCGAGGAAGTAGGCGTTGCCCAGCGATTCCCTGATGCCGAAGTCGGTGAGCAGCGCGGTCCGCACGCCGCGGTGGATGGCTTCCGCAGCTGCGGTCGAGCTGACCGTCACCAGCAGGTCGGTGTGGTTGAGCACCGTACCCATGTCGCCGAAGGCGACCTTGAGGTTCGCCGGACGGTCGGCGCCGAGCCGGCGCAGCTGGTCTTCGTAGGGGTAGGGCTCGTCGTGCGTGATGCGCTCCCCGCGCACGCTGCGAAGCTTCACCAGGACGTCCCGGTCGGGGTGGAGCCGGGCGTGCTGGGCGAGGCGCTCGACCACGTAGCGCCGATGGGCGCGGGTGGCCGGGACGCCGGGCTGGCCGGCGAAGGTGACGGTGAAGCGATGCTCGCCCTCGGTCCGGCCCTCCGCCTCGCCGAGGAACGGCAGCCGGGTGAGAGCGAGGCAGCTCGGGTCGACCCCCGCCCCGGTGAGCACGGACTGGAAGCGATCGCAGTCGGAGGGGCTGTTGGCTGCGATCACGTCGGCGCCGGCGCGCAGCAGCAGGCCCTCGACGACCTTCTCGTACACCACGCCCACGTAGCCGGTCACGACCAGCGGACGGTTCGGCAGGTCGGCGGCTGCCACCAGGTGCAGCATCGCCTGGCACCCGCCGCCCGGCAGCGCAATGACAAGGACCTCGGGGGTGTCCTCCGCCAGCGCAGCAACGAGTTCTGCCGGCGTCACCGTGCGGATGAGCTCGGGCTCGATCCCCGCGGCGGCCAACTGCCGGGGGCTGGGCGGGGCCACCGAGTCCAGCTGGTACCCGCTCAACACCGCAGCAGGGTGCAGCCGCCTCGACAGCTGGACGGCCCATTTCCAGCGGCTGTCGGTGTCGGCCAGCACAGCCACCGTCGGGGCCGGGCGGGGACGCGGGGAGGAGCTCACACCCAGCACGCTAGGCAGGCGGGGTGAGCCGACCCGGAACTGCACGTCACCGAAAGGTGAACGTTGCGCCAACAGTCATCACGTCACAACGGTGGCTCGCCGGGCCTACGAGTGAACCGCAGCCAGGGATGTCGGCAGAATTCCGCGGTTACCGAACGGTACCCGGCGGGGTAGCTTCCGACTGTCCCTCAGTCTGGAAAGGAAGACGTATGACCAAGCTCGGCACCGGTCTCCGGGTGGCAACCCTCGCCCTCGCAACAGCCCTCGCGGCAACCCTCGCACCGGCGGTCGCCCAGGCTCACGGACGCGGCCACGACGGTCACCACGACCACGGGGGCACCTTCCCCGCCGTCCTCCAATTGCCCAACGGCTTCCAGCCAGAAGGCATCGCCATCAAGGGCAGGACGGCCTACTTCGGCTCCCTTGCCGACGGCGACATCTACGCGGTCAACCTGCGCAACGGCAAGGGCACGGTGGTCAGCCAGGGCCCGGGCACCCCGTCGGTGGGCCTCAAGATCGACCACCGTGACCGGCTGTTCGTCGCCGGCGGACCTGCCGGCAACGCCCGGGTGGTCGACATCCGCACCGGCGCGATCCTGAAGAGCTACCAGTTAGCCACGGGCAGCAGCTTCATCAACGACGTGGCCCTTGTGCGCAAGACGGCCTGGTTCACCGACTCCTCGAACCCGTTCCTGTACGGGGTGCCCCTGGGCAAGCACGGCAACCTGCCGGACGCCTCCGCTGTGGTGAAGTTGCCGCTGTCGGGTGACTACGTCCAGCAGCCCGGGTTCAACCTCAACGGCATCGCTCCTACGCCGAACGGCGCGTCCCTGCTGGCCGTGCAGTCGAATACCGGCCTGCTGCTGCGCATCGACCCGAAGACCGGCGTGGCGACCAAGGTCGACCTCGGCGGCTACGTCCTCGCCAATGGCGACGGTCTGCTCGTGATCGGTCGCACGCTCTACGTCGTGCAGAACCTGAGCAACCTTGTCGCGGTGTTCGAGCTCAACCACGCCGGCACGTCCGGCGTCCTGAAGAAGACCATCACCAACCCGAACTTCGATGTGCCGACGACGGTCGCGGCAAACGGGCGCTGGTTGTATCTGCCAAACGCACGGTTCTCCACCGCACCGACGCCCGAAACCACTTACACGGCGGTGCGCGTCAAGCGGTGAACCCTGCCGCGGCGAACCCTGCCTTCACTTGGTCGATCAGAATGAGCCGCTCGTCGAACGGCAGGAAGGCGCTCTTCGCCGCATTGACGCTGAACCGGCGCAGGTCGGCCAACTCGTAGCCGAACGCCTCGCTGAGCAGGGCGAACTCCCTGCTCAGCGTTGTGCGGCTCATCAGGCGGTTGTCGCAACTCACGGTCACCCGGAACTTCAACGCAGCCAGCAGCCCGAACGGGTGCTCTGCGATGGTGCCGGCGATGCCGGTCTGCAGGTTGGAGGAGGGGCACAGCTCCAGCGGGATGCGCCGGTCACGGATGTAGCCGGCCAGCTCGCCGAGCGTCCCGTCAGCAGCGATGTCGTCTGCCAGGCGGACGCCGTGGCCGAGCCTGGAAGCGTTGCACAGCTGCACCGCCTCCCAGATCGACGGGAGTCCGAACGCCTCACCCGCGTGGATGGTGAATTCGAAGTTGTGGCGCTTCAGGTAGTCGAACGCCTCGGCGAAACGGCTCGGCGGGTAGCCGTCCTCCGCGCCTGCGATGTCGAACCCGCACACCGAGTCGTACCGGTAGGCGACGGCAAGCTCGGCGATCCGGGTGGTCGGGACGCCGTGGCGCATCGAGGTGAGGATCTGCTTCGCGACGATCGGACGCCCCGCAGCTGCGCAGGTGGCCATGCCCTCGGCCAACCCGTCCCGAACGGCCTCGACGGCCTCGACGAGGCTCAGCCCGGCGGTCAGGTGCTGCTCGGGGGCCCAGCGGGCCTCGGCGTGGACGACACCGTCCGCCGCCTGGTCCTCGACGAACTCTGCGGCGACCCGGTGCAGCTGCGCGGCGGTCTGCATGACAGCGATGGTGTGGTCGAAGGTCTCCAGGTAGCGCACCAGCGAGCCGGAATCGGCGGCGGCGTAGAACCACTCCCCCAGGGCCTCCGGGTCGTCGGTGGGCAGCCGGTGCCCGATCAGGCGGGCCTCCTCGACGATGGTTGCCGGGCGCAGGCCGCCGTCGAGGTGGTCGTGCAGGGCGACCTTCGGCAGGCTCCGGCAGATCTCGATCGGAACCGCCACTAGTTGTCCTCCCCGCTCACTTCTTCCAGTTCTGCCACCCCGAAGGCCATCGGCAGCACCTGGTCCATCGTCATCACGCCGGCCGGGGTGTCGACCAGCAGGCTGGCGCCGCCGTGCTCCCACAGCAGCTGCCGGCAGCGTCCACACGGCATCAGCCGGTCACCGTTGGCGTTGGCGCAACTGAACGCGACCAGCCATCCGCCCCCGCCGGCGACGAGGTCGCTGATCATGCCGCACTCTGCGCACAGGGCCACCCCGTACGCGGCGTTCTCGACGTTGCAGCCAGTGACGATCCGGCCGTCGTCGACCAGGCCTGCCGCCCCGACCGGGAAATGGGAGTACGGCGCGTAGGCCCGGGTGGTCATCTCCCGCGCCTTCGACCGCAGCGCCTCCCAGTCCACGCCGGCGCTAATTGGCCTCTCCCTTTCGATACACCTGGCCGTCCGCAGCCGGCATCCGCAGGCGCTGGGCTGAGAAGGCGAGCACCAGCAGGGTGGCGATGTACGGCGTCATCGAAGTGAACTCCGGCGGCACCTCTGTGGTCACGGCGTACCAGGCCAGCACGGCAAGCGCCATCACGATCCGCCACACCCCGACCAGCTTCTTGCCCTGCCTGGCCCGGATCAGCTGCCACACGCCCCAGGCGAGCAGCAGCACCCCGATCGGCAACAGGTAGGCGTGGATCACGTCGCCGCGTCCGCGCAGCTGAACGGCATCGGCGTAGCCGAACAGCAGGGCGCCCGACGCGAGGCCACCGGGACGCCAGTTGCCGAAGATCATTGCGGCGAGGCCGATGTAGCCGCGTCCGCCGGTCTGCCCGTCGCGGTAGAGGTTGGACGCAACCAGCACAAGGAAGCCGCCGGCGAGCCCCGCGAGGCCACCGGACACCAGCACGGCGAGGAACTTGTAGCGCAGCACGTTCACGCCGAGGGTCTCCGCTGCGTGCGGCGCCTCGCCACAGGACCGCAGGCGCAGGCCCATCGGGGTGCGCCACAGGATCCACCAGGAACCGACCAGCAGCAGCACGGCGATGATCGTGAGGACGTTCACGTCCGTGGTCAGGGTGCGCAGGATGCCAGCGACGTCAGCGACCAGCCAGGTGTGCGACTGCTCGAGTCCGAGCAACCAGTCACCCAGCCCGGGCACGGAGAGGAACGGCAGCTTGTCCAGCGGTGGGGACTGCGTCGGTCCTCCGCCGGGCATGCCGGTGAAGGTCCGTACGGCGAGGTAGGCGCCGGCGCCGGCGCCCAGCAGGTTCACTGCCACGCCGGAGACGATGTGGTCGACGCCGAAGACCACGGTGGCGAGGGCATGGATGGC
>JADGPA010000198.1 GCA_017882685.1 Propionibacteriaceae bacterium
CATATCATGATGCGAGACGGCAATCTTATCCTATGGACAACTCAAGTGGCGTCGGCGTCCTCGACAAGGCAGCGCTCGTGCTCACAGCACTCGAACAGGGCCCCACCACTCTCGCCGGACTGGTGACAGCGACCGGGCTCGCCCGGCCGACCGCCCACCGTTTGGCGGTTGCGCTGGAACACCACCGGCTGGTGAGTCGTGACCTGCAGGGACGCTTCGTGCTCGGTCCCCGCCTCACAGAGCTCGCCTCTGCCGCCGGCGAGGATCGCCTGCTGGCCACCGCCGGCCCGGTGCTGGCGCGGCTGCGGGACATCACCGGCGAATCGGCCCAGCTGTACCGCCGTCAGGGCGACATGCGCGTGTGCGCGGCAGCCGCCGAGCGGCCGTCCGGCCTGCGCGACACGATTCCGGTGGGTGCACAGCTGACAATGGGCGCCGGTTCGGCTGCCCAGGTGCTGCTGGCCTGGGAGGATCCGGAGCGGATCCAGCGCGGGCTGCAGAGTTCCTCGTTCTCCGCGGTGGCTCTGGCCACCGTCCGCCGGCGCGGCTGGGCGCAGTCAGTGGCCGAGCGCGAGCCAGGCGTCGCCTCGGTGTCCGCCCCGGTGCGCTCCCCCAGCGGCAAGGTGATCGCAGCAGTGAGCGTTTCCGGCCCGATCGAGCGGCTTTCCCGCCAGCCTGGCCGGCTGCACGCGCCGGCCGTCATCGCAGCGGCCGAGCGCCTCAGTGAAGTGCTGCGACGCAACGGCGGCGAAGGCTGAGGATCAGGCCTCCGGGTCGCGGTGCTCCACAACGCTCGTGTTCTTGGTGTGGGAAGCCTGGGCGTTGACGACGAGCGACAGGATGAGCGCGAGCGCGCCTGCGCCCATGCAGATGTAACCAATGATCGACAGGTTGACGCCGGGGACGGAGTCCCTGATCGCGAAACTGAGGATGGCGCCGATCACCAGCAGCGCGATTCCAATACCCATGCTCATTGCTAACTCCCCTAACTGTCCCGACTCTTTGCCGGGTCCTCACAGCTGTACCCGCTGCGGGCCGGGTGAACCGTCACAGCCAGTGCAGCCAGTACCCGTGCTGGTGGCAGCGTGCCAGCGTCCTGTCGGAGCGCACGCCTTGGCGCCAGGTGGTGACGCCGAGGAGTGTGCTCTCGCTGGCCGCCAGTCCGGGCGCGACCGGCAGCACGCCGACCTGGGATGGAGCTTCGGCCCACACCCAGGAAAGGTCGAGACGAGCCCCCAGCCGTTCCAGCTCCGAGAGCCAGGCCCGCTGGCGGTCGGCCTCGAGGTAGCACAGCACCCAGCTGGTGGTGACAACCAGATGCCCTCCCCCGGCCACTGCGTCCACCGCTGAGGCCAGGTCGTCCACCACGTCCCCGCGACGAATCACTACGGGATGACGGCCCAGCAGCTCGATGGCTGCCTCCAGGCTGTGGAAGCGGTCGGCCTGGTCAGGCCAGACACACGCCTTGAGCCAGCGCAGGCCGGCGGCATCGCTGGGGTCGATCGGCGCGATGTCCAGCCCGAGCCGGGTCCGGATCTCGGGCAGACTCCCGGCCAGCCGGCCCGGTTCACCGCGAATCTTGCAGTCAAGGACCACCTCGGAGCTGCCGAGCACGCCGCCGTCCGCATCGCGATAGGCGAGCTTGTCGACCATCAGGTTCAGGCCCGCGCTGGCGCCCAGGTCGAGGTGCGCCAGCGGCCCGGACTCGAGGTGGTCGAACCCGGCGAGGAAGAGGGCCGAGCGGCCGATCTCGTTGGTCTGCGGGAACCGGGTGGCCAGCGAGGCCTGGATCAGCGGCGCGCGCGCGGAGCAGAAGGCGAGGAACTCCGGCATGGGGTCGCCGCGATCCGGCTCTTTCGTGAGATTGGGGTAGTACCGGGCCAGCCGGTCGGAGCGGTCGGCGAGCAGGAGGTCATGGACGGCGGCAAACAGGTTCACCGGCACCCGGGCCGGTTCCGGCGCTGCCAGCATCAGGTTGAGCAGCAGGGGCGCGTCGGCAATCCGCGCACTGATGCTCGAGTACAGCGGCGCCCGGCGGCGGGTGGTGGCGGAGAAGGCGGTGAAATCCGCGATGACCTTCGCCGATGCCTCGGACGTCACTGACGCCGCCCCACGTCCGGAACAGCGAGGGCGACACACTCGAGCAGCGGGCGCATCCGGGTCGGCAACTGCTCGACAAGCGAGATCGACGTGCTGCTGCGCTGCACGCCGGGGAGGGCGAGCATGGCCGTCGTCAGGGCGTACAGGTGTGCGGTGTCCCGGGCGACCACCTTGACGAGCATGTCGGCGTCCCCCGTAGTGGCGTGGATCTCGATCACTTCGGGGATGCGGCTGAGGTCGTCTGCTGCGGCGTCGCCGGCGGACTGGCTGATCGACAGCGAGACGAAGGCCACGAGCGGGTAGCCGAGCGCGGCCGGGTCGACCCGCTGCCCGAACGAGCGCAGCGCCCCCGCCTCCAGGCGCTTGAGGCGGGCCTGGACGGTGTTGCGGGCCACCCCGAGGCTGCGCGACAAGGAGAGGACGGTGGCGTCGGGGTCGTCATCCAGGGCGAGCAGGATCCTTGCGTCCAACGGGTCGATGCGACTCATGTTGATCATCATGCTTCATAAGGGCTGCCGTTTGCGACAATCTGCCCAAGGCCGAGAGGCCCATTTGCGCAGAGTGGGCAGGCTTCGGGACCATGGCGGCGCAGGAAGATCTGGAGGAAACGTGTCGACAATGCCCCACCAACGCCCGGCCGTGGCCGGTCTGCCGGCCTACGTTGCCGGCCGCAAGGCCACTGGCGAGCAGGTTGCTGCGCTGGCCTCCAACGAGAGCCACTATCCCCCGCTGCCGAAGGTGCTGGACGCGATCGCTGCTGCGTCCACGCGCGTCAACCGCTACCCCGACATGGCCTCGGCCACCCTGCGTGACCGGATCGCCCGTGTTGTGGGCGTCTCGCCGACGTCCGTCGCGGTCGGGCCGGGAAGCGTCGGCGTCCTTGCCCAGCTGATCGCAGCGGTGTGCGACCCGGGCGATGAGGTGGTCTTCGCCTGGCGCTCCTTCGAGGCCTACCCGATCCTGTGCCAGATCGCCGGCGCCGAGGCCGTCCGCGTCCCGCTGGTGGCCGAGCGGCACGACCTGCGGACCATGGCTGCAGCGGTCACCGAGCGCACCCGGGTGGTGCTGCTCTGCTCGCCGAACAACCCGACGGGCACGTCCATCTCCACAGCGGAACTCATCGACTTCCTCGACCGGGTGCCCGGCCGCGTCCTCGTCGTGCTGGACGAGGCGTACCGCGAGTTCGTCGGCGCCGAATCGCCCGACGCGGTGAACCTGCTCGACTCGCGGTACCCGAACCTGTGCGTACTGCGGACCTTCTCCAAGGCCTACGGCCTGGCCGGGCTGCGGGTGGGCTATGCCATCGCCCATCCCGACATCGCCGACGGCCTGCGCAAGACCCAGATCCCGTTCTCGGTCAGCAACGTCGCGGAGGCCGCAGCGCTGGCCGCCCTCGACTCTGCCGACGAGGTGGCCACCCGGGTCGCTGCGGTGGTCGCCGAGCGTCCGCGGGTCGAGGCCGCAGCCCGTGCGTCTGGCTGGGACGTGCCTCAGGGTGCGGCCAACTTCATCTGGCTCCGCGCCGACGACGCCACCCGCGAGCGTCTCGTCGCAGCATTCGACGCTGCCGGCGTCATGGTGCGCGGCTATCCGGGCGACGGTGTGCGCGTCACGCTGGCCGACCCGGCGAGCAACGACCGCGTGCTGGCAGTGCTGGCAGCATTCGGACGGGAGTCGTGATGACCACCCGTCCGCTGGACGCCGTGGAAGCACCCCAGCCCGCGCTGCGGCACACCCTGTTCGAGGACGCGTTCGGCCTGCTCAGCGGCACCTTCGTCGCCTCGCTCGGCATCTATCTGCTGAAGACGGCGCACGCTGTCACCGGTGGGACGGCAGGGCTGGCGCTACTGCTCAGCTACGGCACCGACTGGTCGTTCGGCGTGCTGTTCTTCGCCGTGAACCTGCCGTTCTTCGTTCTCGCGCTGAAGACGAAGGGCCTCGACTTCTCGGTGCGGACGTTGATCTCGATCACTTTGGTGTCCGCCTTCGCCTCCCTGCACCCGGTGATGTTGCCAACCCTGCAGCCCAACCCGGTCTACGCCACTTTGGTGGGCAACCTGCTGGCCGGCATGGGCATGCTCATGTTGTTCCGTCACCGCTCCAGCCTGGGTGGCCTGAACACCCTCGCCCTGATCGTGCAGGACCGCTACGGCTTGCGCGCCGGCTACGTCCAGCTCGTCTTCGACGTGACGATCATTGCGATGTCGCTGTTCGTCGTGCCGCCGGCCAACGTGCTGCTGTCCGCCGCTGGTGCGGTGGTGCTGAACATCGTGCTGGCCCTGAATCACCGTCCCGGGCGCTACCTCGGCCACTAACCTGAGACCCGTGCGCACGACTACCGAACACCTGGCCGGCCTCACCCTGACCAGCGTCAGCCTCGATGCTGCCCTCGACCACGCTGACCCCGCCGCGGGCACCATCGAGGTGTTCGCGCGGGTCGTCACAGCGGACGGCAGCGAGGACTTGCCCTTCCTGGTGTTCCTGCAGGGAGGACCCGGGCACGAAGCCGGTCGGCCGACGCCCACCAACCCACCCTGGCTGGCACGGGCACTCGTGGACTTCCAGGTGGTCCTGCTCGACCAGCGCGGCACGGGGAGGTCGACCCCGGTCTCCTCGCCGGAGATCGCTCCGCTCACGGGCCTGGACGTCCGCGCCCAGGCGGCGTACCTGAGCCACCTGCGCGCCGACGAGATCGTCAATGACTGTGAACTCTTCCGCGACTTCATCGGTGCGAAGCAGTGGACGGTACTGGGCCAGTCCTTCGGCGGATTCACGACCCTGCACTACCTGTCCACACATCCCGAATCGCTGGCGGGCGCGATCATCGCCGGCGGGCTGAGCGCCGTGCGCCGCCCGATCGACGACATCTACGCGGCCACCTGGCAGATCATGATCGAGAAGTCCGAGGCCTACTACCGGCGGTTCCCGGGTGACCGGGACCGCGTCCGCACACTCAGCGAGCTGTGCACGCAGGGCGCCGTAACCCTGCCGAACGGCGACGTGGTCTCCCCCGCCCGATTCCGCACGATCGGCAACAACCTGGGCGTCCAGGGCGGCCCCGAGCTACTGCACTTCCTGCTGGAGCTCGACCACCGGAGCTCCGGCTTCGCTCACGACCTGGCCCAGGCGCTGCCGTTCGCGGGACGAAATCCCCTGTACGCCGTCCTGCACGAATCCAGCTACGCGGACGGCGTCGCCACCCGCTGGTCCGCGGAGCGGACGATGCCCGATCGTGTGCGCGACGACGTGACCCTGCTCGGCGGCGAGCACCTGCACCGGTCGGTGTTCGCCGAGGACACGGAGCTGAGGCCGTTCGCCGAGGTAGCCGACCTGCTCGCGGAACACGAGTGGAACCAGCTCTACTTCCCCGAGCTCCTCGCCCAAGCCGACCTGCCCGTGGCCGCGTCGGTGTACTACGCGGACGCGTTCGTGCCCCGGGATTTCTCGATGGAGACTGCTGCGCTCCTGCCCGACTGTCGACCCTGGGTGACCAGCGAGTACGAGCACAACGGGCTGCGTGCGGACACCGCAGTGCTCGACCACCTGATCGGCCTGCTCAAGGGACGCCGCTGGCTCTAGACGCGCGCGTCAGGCTGTGAGTTCGCCCACCGTAGATGGACAGATTCACACCTGAGCCCTGAGGCCCGCCGGGCGCTTCTTGCCATGCCCAGCAGTCCCGACAATCATGACGAGATGAGCGAACAGCCCAGCCGATGGAGCCGAGCCACGGTCTACCCGGACATGTGGGTCGATCCGGATGACGATCCCCGCAACACCGACGGTGTCAGTCCCGACGGCGAGTTGGCCACGCTGCACGACTACCTGACGGACTATCGAACGACGCTCCTCATGAAGTGCGACGGCCTGGACGCCGAACAACTGGCGCGCCGCTCTGTGCCGCCGTCCACGATGTCCCTGCTCGGCCTCCTCCGCCATCTCGCGGAGGTCGAGCGGGATTGGCGCAACTGGATCACGACCGACGAGCCGCTGCCGAAACTGTACGGCGCACGCGACACCGACTTCGACGGCGCGCTCCCGGAGCAGGAGCTCGTCGACGCCGCGTACGCCGATCTCGCCCGCGAGCAGGCGGCGACGGACGCGTTGCTGGCTGAGCATCCCGATCTTGGCGAGCGAGTGGGCACCGACGGCATCGCCGTCAGGGAGTTGATGGTCCACCGGGTCGAGGAGTACGCCCGGCACTGCGGGCACGCTGACCTGTTGCGCGAATGCATCGACGGCCGCGTGGGTCAGTGACCACCGGACACCTGACGGGCGCTACGCACCGAGCTTGATGCGCAGGACGGTCGCGAACTCACGAACGTCCTGACTCACCCTGAGCTCAAGGCTCACCGGGAGCAGCTTGCCGATGAGGGCGACCACCGCGATGCGGTCACGCAGGTCGGTGGGAAGTGCGGGGGTGTCCACGAGCCTGGCACGGTCGCGCTCGGCGAAGTAGAACGTGACCCTGGCACACCCGGGAGCAACGTTCAGCCAGGCGACGGTCTTGCTGCCCTTGCCGGCCTTGGCCAGCCAGCCGCCCTCCCGGTAGTACCGCCACGTGAGAGTCAGTCCGGACTCCGCGATCAGATCGGCCAGGAGATCCCAGGCGTCACCGGCAGCGCCGAGCGCGGCGTGAATCCTGGTCGCCGTCGGTTCGACAGCGGGGTCGCGGAACGCTGTGGTCACAGCCCAAACGCTATCCGCCCGCGTTCACCCGGGCGGCTCGCTGCAACAGATAGCGCCGCTCAGGGTCACTGGAGGTCAGGCGTGCCGCGTGCAGGTACTCGTCCCGCGCTTCCTCCTCGCGGCCCTCCCGCTCGAGCAGGTGGGCCCGGATGGCAGGGATCCGGTGGTGATCGGCAAGGGCAGGGTCAGCGGCGCAGATCGCAAGCTCCACCAGCGCCACGCCCGGGTCCACCGCCATGGCCAGCGCGACCACCCGGTTCAGCGTGACCATCGGCCCGGGCGCCACCATCGCAAGCAGGTCGTAAAGGGCGAGGATCTCGCGCCAGTCGGTGTCGGCGGCGATCCTCGCCTCCGCGTGGACGGCGGCGATGGCTGCCTGCAACTGGTAGGGCCCGACCGGACCCTCCCTCAGTGCGGCCTGAACCAGCGCGACGCCCTCGGCGATCATCCCGTGGTCCCAGAGCGTCCGGTCCTGCTCGTCCAGCGGCACCAGCGCCCCCGTCCGGTCGACGCGGGCAGACCAGCGGGACGCGGTCAGCAGCATCAGGGCGAGCAGCGCGCCGACCTCGTCCAACACGGAAGCGAGGGCAGGCTCGGCCCGGACACGCGCAAGCAGCATCCGGCTCAGCCGGACGGCTTCGACCGCGAGGTCACCCCGCTGAAGCTGGGCCCCGGAGCTCGCAGTGTGGCCCTCGGTGAAGATCAGATAGAGAACGGCGGCCACCGACTGGACCCGGGCCACCAGGTCGTCGCCGGCGGGCATCTCGAAGGTGGCCCCAGCCTTGCGAATGCCGCTCTTGGCCCGGCTGATCCGCTGGGCGATGGTGGCCTCGGGTACCAGGAACGACCGGGCGATCTCCGCCGTGGTCAGGCCTCCGACCGCGCGCAGCGTGAGGGCCACCTGCGACGGCGCGCTGAGCGCAGGGTGGCAGCACAGCAGCAGCAACTCCAGGGAGTCGTCGACGGCTTGCTCCTCGTCTTCGCCGGCTTCGGGGACGGCGAGGGCTCGCTCGTCGCGGGCCCTCCGTGCGGTCTCGCGTCGCCAGTGGTCGATCAGCCGGCGCTGGGCGACGGTGACCAGCCAGGCTCGTGGCTCGCGCGGTGTCCCTTCTGCTGCCCAGTTGTCAGCTGCCTCGATCAGGGCCTCCTGGACGGCGTCCTCCGCGTCGGCGAAGTTGCCGCCGTAGCGCCGGAGCAGGATGCCGAGGACCTGCGGCGCAAGGCTGCGCAGCAGGTCCTCCAGCTCCGGTTCGGACAAGCTCAGGCCATCGCCGCAGTGTCCATGACCGCACGCACCTCGACGTCGCCGGCCCCTGCCTGCACCTCCGGGATCTTCGCGGCGATCTCCAGCGCACGGTCCAGCGAGGCGACGTCCACCAGGTAGAAGCCGGCCAGCATCTCCTTGGACTCGGCGAACGGGCCGTCGGAGGTGACCACCGTGCCGCTCCGCAGGCTCAGGACGGTGCCGGTGCTGTCGTCGGCGAGCGCCTCTGCGCTCACCAGTTCACCGGTGCCGGCCAGTTCGGCGTTCAGGTCGTAGTAGGCCTGCATGCCGGCCGCCTGCACCTCCGGGGGGAAGCTGGCGAACTGTTCGCGTGCGCCACGGTTCTGGTGGATGAGGATGAGGTACTTCATGTCGTTCTCCTTCGATCCTTGGCCGCCGGTCGGCGACCTCTCACCCCTGGGTCGAAGCGAACCCGGCGATCTCGACATCCTCGGGCCTGGAACTCCACAACACCATCCGTAGAATCGGTTCGTGGAGACCTGGCGGAGTTGCGCCACCTGTGGCGTAGAGAACGACCTGGACGACGACCTATGCATCATCTGCGCCGACGAGCGGCAGTACCTGCCTCCGGGCGGGCAGCGCTGGACGACGTCTGCGGAGCGCGCCGCCGAAGGTTGCCGAATCGAGATCGAGGAACTCGAACCCGACCTGTACGGGCTGACGGCGCACCCGAAGGCCGACATCGGCCAGACCGCGCTGCTGGTGCGCTCTCCCGCCGGCAACCTGCTCTGGGACGTTCCCGGCTACCTCGATGAGGACGCCACCGCGGCGGTCCGTGATCTCGGCGGCGTCGCAGCGATCATGGCCAGCCACCCCCACATGTACGGCGCGCAGCTGGAGTGGGCCCGGACATTCGGGGCAACGGTCTGGATCTCGGAGAAGGACCGCAGATGGGTGCGTCGCGAGGGCCCGGAGCTTCGCACCTGGAATCAGCCGTTCGAGGTGCTGCCCGGCATCCAGGCCAGCCAGCCAGGCGGGCACTTCCCCGGCAGCGCCGTGGCGCTGTGGTCAGCCGGCGCCGAGGGTCGTGGGGTGCTGCTGTCGGGCGACACCATTGCAGCCGTCCCTGCAGAGGGCTGGGTGACCTTCATGCGGTCCTACCCGAACCAGATCCCGCTCTCGGCGGCGGTTGTTGACCGGGTTGCCGGGGCGGCGACGGCGCTGGCCTTCGATCGGCTCTATGACAACTTCCGCGGCGTTGTGCCCATGGACGCCAACGCTGCGGTCCGGCGATCGGCACAGCGCTTCGTCAGTTGGGTGAGCGGGGAGCACGACGCCGACACCTGAGGGCTAGCATCCGCGCATGGGGATCTTCGGCGACGGCGGCTCACGTGATGACTACCTGCAGCTCGAGGCGCGAGTGGCCAGCCTGGAGGCCATGGTCGCCCAGCTCGCCGGGACGGTGGCCGCGCTCAGCGCTCCGGGGTCGGCGCCCGTCGCCGGTACGCCGGCAGCGCCCGTCGCCACCCAGCGCTGGGAGCTCGAGGCGCGCGCGCTCAAGCAAGCGGGCAAGACCATCGAGGCCATCAAGGTGGTTCGCAAGGCGACCGGCTGGGGCCTGAAGGAGTCGAAGGACTTCGTCGACCGCTTCTAGGTCCGAAAAGCAGACGAGCCCGCCCCTGGCACTGCTGGCGAGGGAGTTCTCATTTCTCTGGTGGCAGGGACACGCCAAAGCCTGCGACGGCCAGCCGCAGCAGGACCTGCCCGGGCATGAGAAGGTCGGCGACCTTCGCGGCACTGAGCAGTTCGAGCTCGGCGAGCCGTGTCGCGTAAGCGTGGTCTCCGGCCGACTTCGCCCGCCACAGCTCGAGGGTGTTGTTCCACACCTTCTGGCGGGATTCCTTGAGGAATCTCCGCGATGCCCACCGATTGATCGGTCGCAGTCCCCGATCCAGCAGGGTCCGCACGGATAGTGCGGAGAGCTCGACATCCTCGGCAGCCACCCGATCGGAGAGGACCGCATCGATCCGCTCGTGGTCACGACGTCGTCGAGCCAGGAGCGAAGGGTCGCTGAACTCTGCGTCCGGGATGACCGCGAGGAGAGCCTGAGGCAGGTCGTAGTTGATGTGGGCGTTGACCCCGAGCAACACGTTGAGCAACGGCGGCAAGTCGTGCGGCGCCTCGAACGCAAGCCGCCACGGCCTCGACGGACGGCCCTGCTCGGACAAGTGTGCGTCGAGCGCCTCCAGGTAAAGCCCGGCGAACGCGATGTCCCAGCGCTCCACCCACCCACCGTCCTCGAACGTGCCGTCCTGGATGGCCGCGGCGACCGCAGCCGTCGTGCGCAGGTAGGTTCCGAGGAAGTCGTGAGCAGCCGCCTTTCCCGGTGGCAGCGAGTCAAGGCGGTGCTGCATCGCGTCCAGCAGTTCGCCGATGGTTGCCGGGCGGTCGCGAGCGTCTCCGAGGGTCATAGCTACTCCTTTTCAGCGGCATCGTGCCGTCCTATCGTCACCTCAGGCCTTCACACCGGGTGCACGGTCCAAGAGGGGCGGACGGAAGATGGCAGCCCAGCCGGCTCGCGCGGATGATCGCGTCCTTCGCGCCACGCGGGCCCTTTCTGCGTTCATCGCACCCTTCCTGATCGTCGCCTTCGTTGTGCTGTACGGGTTCCCCGACCAGACCGAACGGCTCTTCGCGTGGACGATCCATCCCACCATGACCCCGATGGTGCTCGCTTCGGCATATTTCGGGGGGTTCTACTTCTTCGTCCGGGCATTGTGGGAGTCTCGCTGGGCGACGCTACGGCTGGGGATGTTGTCCGTGGCCCTGTTCGCCACCCTCCTCGGCGTGGCCACGATCATCCACTGGGACAAGTTCAACCACCAACACTCCGCCTTCTGGCTCTGGGCGGGCCTCTACTTCACCGCGCCATTCCTCGTCGCCCTCGCCTACCTCGCCAACCGCCGCTACGCGGCCCCACCACGGCCGGACGAGGCCAGGTTGGGCCCGGTCAGCCGGTGGGTCGTCGGGGTGGTCGGCCTTGCTGCTCTGGCCACCGGGGTGACGATGTTCGTTGCCCCGCCGCTGATGATTCCGATCTGGCCATGGGCTCTCACCCCGCTCACCTGCCGCGTGGTTGGCGCGATCTTCTGCCTGGGTGCCGCAGGCATCGGCACGCTGATCGATGCGCGATGGGTGACGATCCGGCTGATGATGCAGGTGGAGACGTTGATGATCGCCCTCATGCTCGTCGCCGCGCTCCGGGCGCCCGCAGACTTCGCGACAGACCGGCCGCTCACCTGGCTCATGCTTGTCGGTTTCATCGGCGTACTGATCGGGTCGGCCTCCGTCTGGTACGCGCAGGAGATCTCACCTGGCAAAGGGGTGATCAGTCGCTAGTCCGCGGAGCTGATGGCGGCCCGCGCATCAGCCCTTCGCGGCCGCCCCAGCCGGGACCTCCTCGCGCGTGGGAATGCCCGGTTTGGCAGCGACTGGAGATCCACGCGTGGGACAATCCCGTCAAGGTTCTCCACTCGGGGTCTGATCATGCGAGTAGCGCCGTGTGCAACCGCCGCCATCGCTGTGGCAGGTGGTTACGCCGCCCTGTACCGCCTCGGCTTGATGTCCGGAACGACATCCGCAGAGCGCAGCTGCGTGCTGCCGGGGGACGAACTGATCAGTCGCCCGAGCCTGGTGACGAACCATGCCGCGACCCTGTCGGCACCGCCCGAGCAGGTGTGGCCCTGGATGACCCAGGTGGGTTGGCACCGCGCCGGCTGGTACACCCCACGTTGGGTCGACCAGCTACTGTTCCCCGGCAACTGGCCAAGTGCCGATCATCTCGAACCGCTACTGGTACGAAACCTCGAGCCCGGCGACACGATCCCCGACGGCCCGCCCGGGACCGCGGAGTTCATCGTGGAATTCACCGAGGCGCCGCGGACGCTGGTGCTCCATTCGCGAACCCACTTGCCCCCGGGATGGGCTGACAGGTTCGGCGCTGAACTCGACTGGGTGTGGACGTTCCGTTTCGAGCCCGCTGCCGGCGAGTGCACCCGGATGCTCGTTCGCAACCGCGGGTTCGTGAAGCCAGGATGGCTGGATCTCGCCTACCGCGCCGCCATCGTGCCGGCCGACCACATCATGGCCACAGGCATGTTCGCCGGCTTGGCCCAGCGTGTTTCCGCTCGAGGCTGACCATGTCGATGTCGAGCATCCCGTCCCTTGATCCCTCCGACATGACCACCGGTACCACCGTCACGGAGGTCGAACACCCGGGAACCACAACTCCGGCCCTAGAGCACCTCACCGGGCAGCGTCAGGACGTGAGCCGGTTCACCGCGGTGCGCCCCACCAATCCTGACGACCGTTCGCTTGAGGAGCCGCCAGCATGACCATCTCACTGTCGAGCACCGAGCGGGCAGGTGGCCGGTTGCGCGCCGGCGCTCGCCCGGGGCGACATCCTGGCCAGGCGCCACGCGTGGGCCACCGTCCTGAGCGGCGTGGCTGGAATCGTGATCGCGATCGCCACGCTGGTCTGGCCCGGCATCACCGCCCTGACCCTGCTCTACCTGGTCGCGTTCTGGGCGATCATGACCGGTGTGCTCCAGATCGTCGCCGCGATCGAGTTGCGGC
>JADGPA010000199.1 GCA_017882685.1 Propionibacteriaceae bacterium
AGGATCGCCCGGACCTGCCAGGTGACCAGGGCCGCGAAGACCAGCAACCCGACCAGCAGCAGGACGATGGTGGCCGTGTCGAACTCGTGGTCCATCGGGAGTGCGTAGTACAGCACCACCAGCAAGGCGACGGTCAGGAACGCGCGCACCACCGCCCGCAGCATCAACCGTCGGCGTGCCCTCGGTGCCAGGGCGTCGAAGTCCTGCCGGGTCATCGCGGCTCAGGGTGCCACGACACCCCGGCCAGGTGAGGAGTACACGCCGCCGACGCCCACGGGCGTCACCGACTCACGACGCTGTCGGCGTTGGGGCGGGCGGCGCTGGGGACGGCTCCGTCGGCGTGCCCCGCCGGGGGCGACGCCGCGGCGACGTGGGCCCACGGTGACGGCCACGATCAGCAGGGTGGCGAGCAGGACCGAGGTGAGCGGAAGTCTGGGCATCACGACACACATCGCGCCGATCCCACTGCACGTCGGACGACGTCGCGACGGGGCACGACGTCTGCGTGCGCACCGGCAAGCACGCCGTGATCTGCGGTAACCGGGCCGGCTTCATCTGCCCGTACCTCAACGACGCGGTGCGGATGATCGACGCGCAGTACGCGCCGGCCGACGACATCGACGTCGCGATGGTGAAGGGGTGCGGGCACCCGAGGGGCCCGTACGCGCTCATTTAGGGATGAACTTCGGCGTCGTCGTCAACGACCTCGACTCGAACTGGGCGTTCGCCCTGCTGGGCATCGTGCCCCCGCGGCCACCGTCAGCCCTGCTCTGTTCAGGTTCGCAGTTGCGGCGACGCCTGAGCTGAGACTCGGGGGCGTAGGCCACCCGCGGTGTTCGCGGGCCATCCTGACGTCCTACTGCCAGAGCCCGCCTGCCTGGGAGGGTGGGCCGTCGGTCCTGACCGTGGGCGCACGCCCGGTCAGTGGTGCGGTGCTGCCAGCTCCTTGGGCGGGAGGGCTGCCGGCTGCTTCGGAATGAGGACCGCGAGCACGAGGCCGACCAGCGAGATCACCGCGAGAGTGGTAATGGAGAGGGCGAACGGCTTGCCGCCGGGGAACGAGGCGGCGACCAGGACCGAGCCGGCGAGAGCGGTGCCGAGCGACGACCCGAGGTTCGAGACGCTCCGGGACACGCCCGAGATGTCTCCTTGGTCCGCCTCCGGGAAGCTCGACTGCACCACGTTCACCGAAGACGTCAGCATGACCCCGATGCCGAGGCCCATAAGCAGCAGGCCGGGCACGAAGGTCGCGATGCTGGAATGCTCACGGACCAGCGCGAGCAGCAGGACCATGCCGACGGTCGTCGCCACGAAGCCGGCCCGGATCAGCGACCGCTGCGAGCGCCGCTCGGCGAGACGCTGGGCGACGGCCGAGGAGACCAGGATGCCGATGATCGCCGGCAGCAGCATCAGGCCGGTCTGGATGGCGTTGTAGCCCCAGACCTTCTGCAGGAAGACGGAGATGACGAAGAAGGACCCCTGCAGGGTCAGCCATTGGATGTTCTGCGTCCCGAGCCCGAGGTTGGACGTCCGGTTGTGGAACAGCCGGATGGACACCAGTGGGTCCTTGCCTGCCCGCTCCCGCGACCGAATGTGCCAGAAGAAGAAGACCAGGATGACGACGCCGACGCCGACGTAGAGCCACACCGGGGAGACCCCTCCCTCGGGGATCACGACGGTGTCGGCGACGGTGAAGTCCGTGCGGGAGGCGAACCACCCGTAGGTGCCGGACTGGAGGATCCCGAAGACCACGAAGAACAGGCCGGCGGCCGAGAGGACCGCGCCGAGCAGGTCGAACCGTGGGGCCGGGCCGGGTCTGGGCGGGTCCGTGATCCTGCGGGCCAGCAAGGCGATCGCGGCCACGACCAGGACCTGCAGGAGGAACGAGGCCCGCCAGCTGATGAAGGTTGTGATGAGGCCACCGATGAGCGGCCCGGCGGCGGCACCCAGGCCCGCCGCGGCGCTGACCAGCCCGAAGTACTTCGCCCGCGACTGGACGTCGGGGAAGGCCACTGTGATCAGAATGTAGATAGGCGGGATCATCAATGCCGAGCCAACGCCTTCGAGCAGCGAGTACCCGAAGATCATCAGCCCGAGCCCCTGGGCGAACGCCGCGAGCAACGCCCCGGTCCCGTAGACGACGAGGCCGATCATGAAGCAGACCTTGCGGCCCCAGATGTCCGTCAGCTTGCTGCCGGGGATCATCAGGGACGCCATCGTGAGCGTAAACAGCGTGATCGTCGTCTGCATGCCGATCACGGTCGTGCCGAGATCGTTGGCGATGGTGGTGATGGCGACGTTCATGTTCGAGCCGGCGTAGCTGGCGATGAACTGGGCCAGCGCCAGCGGCAGGACCAGCGACCCCGCCGCGACCACGGGCCCGGCCGACCTGGTGTCGGTCACGGCCGACCCTCAGCATCCGGCTCGGGCGACCTTGGCCGTGTCTTCGTCACCTGCACCCCCGACGGTCGCGGGCGCTGACTCCGGCCAGCGCCAGGGGCTCCTGGCTCGGGCGCCAGGTGGCTCACCCCCGGCTCAGCCTGTTGTGGTCGGCCAGTACGCCGAGAACGAGCATCGCACCACTCTGAGCACCGCCGAGCCAATCGAGGTGTTCAGCCAAATGGCCGCCTTCGGCGTGATTGCAGCGAAAAGCGCCGAGCGCACGAAGGACTTCCACGAGGCGAAGTCGACGCCGCACTTGCCGTGTCGGGGAACGATGTGGCCCAGGCGGTGCCCTCTCGCTACGACTTCCTCCATCTTCTGCAGGCTGGCGTCGTGGGCCCGGCACTCCTAACTTAACTAACTAAACCTAACCAAACT
>JADGPA010000200.1 GCA_017882685.1 Propionibacteriaceae bacterium
ATGATCGTGCGCAACTACGGGCTCGCCGACTCCTACATGGGCATGATCCTGCCGTTCGCCATCAACTCCACGGCGGTGTTCATCTTCCGGCAGTTCTTCCTCGCACTGCCTGAGGATCTCTTCGCAGCGGCCCGAATCGACGGTGCCAGCGAGCTGAGAATCCTCTGGTCCATCGGGCTCCCGCTGGTCCGCCCCGCATTGCTCACGGCCACCCTCATCGCCTTCATCGGGCCGTGGAACGAGTTCCTCTGGCCGTTCCTGGTCACCAAGGACGACCACCTGCAGCCACTTGCGGTCTCGCTCGCGAACTACATCAGCAACATCGCCGGGCGGGCCGCCAACCCCTACGGCGCGATCCTGGCCGGCGCCGTCGTCCTCGCGGCTCCCGCGGTGGCCCTGTTCGCCGTCTTCCAGAAGCACTTCACCTCCTCTGATCTCGGCTCCGGCGTGAAAGGTTGACCATCTTGTCGATACCGGCCACTGTTCCCTACACGCTGACCCGGCTGGGCGTCGTCATGACGCCCGAGCCCGGCAACCCCCTCGAGGCCGCGGGAGTGCTCAACCCCGCCAGCGGCCGCACGCCCGATGGGCGGTTGCACCTGCTCCCGCGCATCGTCGCGGCCGGCAACGTGTCACGCGTCGGGTTCGCCGAGGTCGTCGTCCGCGACGGGGTCCCGGTCGGCGTCGAACGAAAGAGTGTCGTGCTCGCCCCGGACGAGGGATGGGAACGCGGCGCCGACAACGCCGGGGTCGAGGACCCCAGGGTGACGTGGGTGCCGAGCCTGCGCGTCCATGTCATGACGTACGTCGCGTTCGGCCCGCTCGGTCCGCGGCTCGCTCTCGCGGTCTCGGACGACCTGGAGCACTGGCGACGCCTCGGTCCGGTGCAGTTCACCTACCAGCCGGACCTGGACACCGACCTGTGCATGTTCCCCAACAAGGACGCGGTGTTCTTCCCCGAGCCGGTTCCCGACCCCGACGGTCGTATGTCGTACGCGATGCTGCACCGTCCCATGTGGGACCTCGGCTGGATGCGGCCCGGGGAGATCGAGCACCTGCCCGCTGGGGTGAGCGACCCACGGCCCGGGATCTGGATCTCCTACGTCCCGGTCGACCTCGCTCTCGCCGATGTGCGAGCGCTGACCCGGCCTGAGAACCACCGCCTGGTGGCCATGTCCGAGTTCCCCTACGAGGCGCTCAAGATCGGTGCCGGACCGCCCCCTGTCAGGGTCGAGGAGGGCTGGCTCCTCATCCATCACGGTGTCACCGGCTACATACCCGCCGGGTTCGACCCGACCACCCAGAAGGTGGAGTACGCCGCCGGGGCGATGCTGCTCGACGCCGACGACCCCTCCCGGGTGATCGCACGAACCGACCGACCGATTCTCGCCCCAGAGACGGCGGATGAGCGCGCCGGCGTCGTACCGAACGTCGTCTTCCCCACCGCCATCGAGTCGATCGACGGCGTTCGCTACGTGTTCTACGGCATGGCCGACGCCAAGATCGGCGTAGCCCGGCTGGAGCGAACCTCCCCATCCACCGACCTGTGAGGACGCGCTCCTGACATGTGGAAGCCGGCCTGTTGCACCGCCTGCGCGCCGCCGAGGTCTCCATTTTGGTCGAGACCGCGACCGCCGAACCGGGCTGGCGCGAGGACGTCGTCCGGCTCGAGGACCGCTACGGCCGGATCGTCACCACAGCCCCCTGGAACCACCGCGTCGTAAGACGTCCAGTCGCACCCGCGAACAACAACGCAAGGAGCACACCATCACCCACCGCCGAACGTTCACCGCGCTCGCCGCCGGCCTGGCCCTTGTGGTCGGGACGTCGATCGCAGGACCGTCATCCGCTGGCGCATCGCCCGCGCCGGCCGCAGTCGCGCCGTCAACGAGCAGCCATGGCGCGCCGCAGCTGACGAACCTGGCACACCTGAACTGGCTCGGGGCGCAGGTCACCCCGCCCGCCCAGTCCGGCCACACGACATACCGGCTCACCGAACAGCCCAGCATCAACGTGTTGTGGACCTACGCCGAGCCAAACGCCGACGGCACGTTCCGTCATGTCGGTGGAGGCAAGTACACCGCGGCCAGCAACACCTACGGCCAGGGCGCCTTCAACGCCGACGACATGTCCAGGGCAGCCGTCGTCTACCTGCGGCACTGGAAGCTCACCGGTTCCGCCAGCAGCCGCACGGCAGCTCTCGGGATGCTGCGCGGGCTGACCTACCTGCAGACCTCGTCCGGGCCGAATGCCGGCAACGTGGTGCTCTGGATGCAGCCGGACGGCACGCTGCACCCGAGTGCCGACCCCGTCGAGCAGCCCGACCCCTCCGACAGCGCGGCGTCCTACTGGCTCGCGCGCACGACCTGGGCGCTCGGTGAGGGCTACGCCGCGTTCAAGAGCCAGGATCCGGCCTTCGCCGGCTTCCTGCGCGCACGCATGGACCTGGCCGTTTCGGCATTGCAACGCCAGGTGCTCGTCAAGTACGGCACCTACCAGCAGGTCGACGGAAAGAGTGTCCCTGCCTGGCTGATCGCGGACGGCGCCGATGCGAGCGCCGAAGCGGTCCTGGGTCTTTCGGCATACGTCGAGGCCGGCGGAACGCCCGCCGCACGTACGGCGCTGTCCCAGCTCAGCAAGGGCATCGCGGGGCTCGCTGGCGGCGACGCCCGCAGCTGGCCGTTCGGTGCCGTGCTGCCCTGGGCGCTGTCCCAGTCCATCTGGCACGGCTGGGGTTCACAGATGCCGGCTGCCCTGGCTCGTGCAGCCACGGTGCTCGACGACAAGTTCCTCGGCAAGGTGGCGACCGCCGACTCGGCGGTCTTCGATCCCCGGATGCTGACCTCCGGCGGGCCGGACCAGGCACTGCTACCGACCCAGATCAACACGGCGCAGATCGCCTACGGCGTCGACTCCCGGGTGGAGTCGCTGGTGGCCACCGCCAAGCTGGATCACAGCGCCGGCTTGCGAGCGCTGGCCGGAATCACGGCAGCGTGGTACTTCGGGGCCAACAAGTCCGGACTGCCGGCCTACGACCCGACCACCGGGCGCACTGTCGACGGGATCGAAGGTGACGGCAGGGTCAACCACAACGCCGGTGCCGAGTCGACCATCCACGGCCTGCTCTCGATGCTGGCCCTCGACGCGAACCCCGACGTCGCGACGATCGCCCGTACGGCAGGCGTCAGAGAGCGTGTGGGCACGACAACCGTGGAAGCGGAGGGCGCGCAACTCGGCGGATCAGCCACGGTGGTCACGCCGGCGTCGACGTGGACCGGTGAGTCGCAGTACGGCGGCAGCGGGTACGTCGGACTCGGCAATGGTGGCTCGGCCACACTCACCATCCCGGACGGCTCGTCCCGGCTGGTGCTTCCGGTCGTCGACCTACAGCCTGGCAGCACGGCCGTCACGACCTTCCGCTCCGGAACCCAGGTGCTCGGCGTCGTCCGATCTGGCGACATCGGCGCGCAAGGCGTTTCTTCCGCACCTGGTGCGCTGCTCCCGGTGACGCTGCAGATAACGCTGCCCGCAGGCGCCACGAGAGTCACGGCCACCACCAGGGCGAGCGGCGACGACACCGCCCGTCTGGACGCGGTGATGATCGAGCCGCTGGTGTCCCGCTATGTTCTGGGCGCCGGCGACCACGGCACTGCAGTCCTGCGCAGCGCGTCTCGCGCCACCCAGTCCACCACCGTCGCACTCCCAGGCGTCGGCACAGCCCTGGTCTGCGCCTACGACGGGGTCGGGCGGTTGGTGGGTCAGGGGTCGTCGAACGCCTCAACGGTACCTGTCACCGTTCTTGCTGGCGGCTTCACGATCGTTCGCCGCTGAACACCCCCTCGCCATCCGGACACCGCTCCGGCACCCTTCTTCGGCCCTGCAGACCGCGAAACGGTGCCGGAGCGGTGTTCGGTCGAGCGGGTTCGGAGGCGAGCCCGGCGAATGGCCGCGCAGGCCAGAAACTAGATATATCGAATCGATATATCTAGGTGTAGGGTGATCCGGACATAGGCGGACATTGTCATGTCATGTCATGCCGCTTCAGTGGGCCGGGCACGCACCGTGACCCGCAGCTCGACCCGCACCGCAGAATCCAGGAGGTGAGACCGGCATGAGTCGACGTTCGGCACTGCTGGAGCTCGCCATCCTGGGGCTCCTTCACGACTCCCCGATGCACGGTTACGAGCTGCGCAAGCGACTCAATGCCGTCCTCGGCGCCTTTCGGGCGCTGTCCTTCGGGACCCTGTATCCGTGCCTGCGCGACCTGGTTGAACGAGGCTGGATCGCCGAGAACGCAGCGCCCGATGACCAGCCAGGAGCACCGACCCGCAACACCGGCACCGGCAGTCGCCGGGC
>JADGPA010000201.1 GCA_017882685.1 Propionibacteriaceae bacterium
GCAAGACGGCGGTCGTCGAGGGCCTGAGCCAGGCCATCGTCCGCGGGGACGTTCCCGAAACGCTGCGCGACAAGCAGATCTACACTCTCGACCTGGGCGCCCTCGTGGCCGGTTCGCGGTACCGCGGCGACTTCGAGGAGCGCCTGAAGAAGGTGCTCAAGGAGATCAAGACCCGCGGTGACGTGGTGCTGTTCATCGACGAGATCCACACCCTCGTCGGTGCCGGCGCCGCCGAGGGCGCGATCGATGCAGCGTCCATCCTGAAGCCGATGCTGGCCCGCGGCGAGCTGCAGACCATCGGCGCGACCACTCTTGACGAGTACCGCAAGTACATCGAGAAGGACGCCGCACTCGAGCGCCGGTTCCAGCCGATCCAGGTGGCCGAGCCATCGATCGCCCTGACGATCGATATCCTGCGCGGCCTCCGTGACCGCTACGAGGCGCACCACCGCATCACCATCACCGACAGTGCGCTCACCGCCGCAGCCCAGATGGCCGACCGGTACATCTCCGACCGGTTCCTGCCGGACAAGGCGATCGACCTGATCGACGAGGCGGGCGCGCGGCTGCGCATCCGCCGGATGACGGCACCGCCGGACCTTCGTGAGTTCGACGAGCGCATCGCCGCCGTCCGCCTGCAGAAGGAAGCTGCGATCGACGCGCAGGACTTCGAGCTGGCCGCGCGGCTGCGGGACGACGAGCGCAAGCTCACCATCGCCAGGGCCGAGAAGGAGGAAGCCTGGAAGGTGGGCGACTCCGACATGCCGGCAGAGGTCGACGAAGAGGCGATCGCCGAGGTGCTGTCGAGCTCCACCGGCATTCCGGTCTTCAAGCTGACCGAGGAGGAATCCTCGAGGCTGATGAAGATGGAGGAGGAGATCGGCCGGCGCTACATCGGCCAGCACGATGCGGTGAAGGCGCTGTCGCGCTCGATCCGTCGTACCCGCGCAGGCCTGAAGGACCCGAAGCGGCCCAGCGGCTCGTTCATCTTCGCCGGGCCCTCCGGTGTCGGCAAGACCGAGCTGACCAAGGCGCTCACCGAATTCCTGTTCGGTGACGAGAACGCCCTGATCACCCTGGACATGAGCGAATACTCCGAGAAGCACACCGCTTCGCGGATGTTCGGTTCCCCGCCGGGATATGTCGGTTACGAAGAGGGTGGCCAGCTCACGGAGAAGGTGCGTCGCAAGCCGTTCAGCGTTGTGCTGTTCGACGAGATCGAAAAGGCGCACCCGGACATCTTCAACTCGTTGCTGCAGATCCTCGATGAGGGCCGCCTCACCGATGCGCAGGGCCGGGTGGTCGACTTCAAGAACACCGTGATCGTGATGACCACCAACCTGGGCACTCGCGACATTTCCAAGGCGGTGAATCTCGGCTTCAGCCAGAACTCCGACGAGGCGGGCAGCTACGAAAAGATGAAGGCCAAGGTCTCTGACGAGCTGAAGCAGCACTTCCGTCCCGAATTCCTGAACCGCGTGGACGAGATCGTGGTGTTCCACCAGCTGACCAGCGAGGACATCGAGCACATCGTCGACCTGATGGTGGGTGAAATCGAGAACCGTCTGCGCGATCGCGACATGGGGATCGAACTCACAGCAGCGGCGAAGTCACTGATCGCCAAGCGTGGCTTCGACCCGGTCCTGGGTGCCCGTCCGCTGCGTCGCGCCATCCAGCGCGACCTGGAGGACATCCTGGCGGAGAAGATCCTGTTCGGCGATGTCCACTCGGGCGAGATCGTGGTCGTCGACGTGTCGCCGGAGGGTTCGGAACTGCCGTTCTCCTTCACCGGCGTCGCGAAGACCCCGCTGCCCGAATCGACCGCTGAGCTGGGCCGGACGTCCTGAAAGTCGCAGCCCTGAACGCAGGAGGGCCCGATCCCCAGCGGGGATCGGGCCCTCCTGCGTCGTAAGGGAATTGCGGGTCACCGCCCGCCGGTGGCTATCAGCGCGGCGATCCCCAGCAAGACAACGATCGCGACGAAGCCCATCAGAACGGTGCCGATGATGCCGAGAACCATCCCCGCTGTCAGCGAACCGCTGGGGCGCCACCGGCCCGGGAAACTGGCCATGTCGCGCTTGCCCTTGGCGGCGAGATACCACGCCACCGGGCTGAGGAGCTGGAAGAAGAGCAGTCCCACGATGCCGAGCACCATGGAAAGGACCGCGTTCGGATGCTCGGACAGGTTCGCCCGGTTGGTGCTGTACCCGTAGTCGTAGCCCACGGGATCCTGGATGACGGCGGGCCAGGCTGGTTGCTGTGGGGCAGGTGCGGTGGGTGCTGTGGGATAGCCCTGGTAGATGCTTTGCGCGCCGATGCTGTCGGCAGGGCCGGACGGCTCTGCGAAACCCTGGGTCGGCGCGGGGCTGTAGGGCGCGGGCTGTGACGGCGCCACCTGCGGCTGCACGTAATTGGTCTGCGGAGCAGGCTGGCCGTAACCGGTCTGCCCGTAGGCGGCCTGCGGCTGGGTGTAGCTGGCCTGCGTGTAAGCGGGGGGCGTCGGGTAGGCGGGTGGCGGCGTGTAGGCAGGCGGGGGCACGGGCGCCTGCGGGTAGGTCACCTGAGGTGCGGGCGGCGCTTGTGGCGGCTGCGGGGCCTGCGGCTGGGCGTCGAAGCTCGCGCCGTAGCCGGGCGCCGAGAGGTCAAGACCGGAATCCGCGGACCACAGGCTGCGTGAATCGGCCGGATCGACGAGGGTCTCCTCGACGAACGGGAGCTGTTCGGTGGGCGCGTAGCCGGCTTCGGGAACGATCGGGATCGTTGCGTCGCCGCCGTTGTCGGCCGGGCGTGCGTAGGAGTCCGTCATTGTTACCTCTGGCTGGCTGGTGCGCTCTTGCGCCAACCGTACCCGGTCGCGTCGGCAATGCCGCCTTCGGCGTGGTGTGCCCGGCCCGCCACGCTTCCGACTTAGCCTGAACGCATGGGCTCGCTGCTACACCCGGTAGGCGGCCAAGCGCCTTGGGTCTATTGGGCCCGACGCGCTGGCCTCGTTGTCGCGCTGGTGGCTGTGATCGTGATCGGCATCGTGCTCTTTCGTCCGCCCGAACCTGCGAACGTGCCCGCCGTCCCGGCTGGGCCGGCGGGCACAGCGAGCCAGCCGGCCGCCAGCACACCCGCAGCGACAGAGACTCCTTCCGCGACGGCCACCCCCACCCCGACCGGCCCGCTGGCTTGCGACCAGACCAACAGCGGCCTGTCGCTGGCTGGCTACCAGAAGGTGAAGCAGAACGCCAAGCAGTCCTTCAAGGTGGGTGTGAAGAACACCGGCGCGCAACCCTGCGTGCTCGACCTCACGGCAACCAACTTCAGCCTCAGCGTCGCCAGCGGCACCGACCGCATCTGGAGCACGGCCGATTGCGCGAAGTGGGTGCCGGCGAAGAAGCAGACCCTGAAGGCGCAGCAGTCCTACGAGTTCAGCATCGATTGGGGCGTGCTCCGGTCGGCGGCGGGGTGCAAGGAGGCCAAGGGCCCGCTCAACACTGGTACCTACGTGGCCCAGGCCGTCTTCGCCGACAGCGTGAAGTCGCGCCAGGTGTTCCTGGTCACGAAGGCCGGCTAACCACCCTCGATCACGCTCAGTACCGGACGTGAACCGTACGGATCGGCCGGCTGCAGCCGTTCCTTGGGACGCAGCTGCAGGGCCTGTAGCGCTGCTGCCACCGTGCCGACCTCCACCACCCGCAGGCCGGGGATGCGTGCAGCGCCGCTGCCAGCCGGCACCAGCGCCACTTCGAAGCCGAGCCGTGACGCCTCCGCCAGCCGGCGATCAACGCCGGGCACCCGCCGAAGCTCGCCGGAAAGGCCCACCTCGCCGAGCGCAACCACCGGAAGGCTGAACGCCCGATCCAGGGCCGCGGACGCCACAGCAATGGCCGTGGCCAGGTCGGAGGCGGGGTCGGTGACTCGGACGCCGCCGACGGTGGCGACGTAGACCTCCCTGGTGTGCAGCTTCACCCCGGCGCGACGCTGCAGGACGGCGAGCACCATGGCAACGCGGCTGGCCTCCACGCCGTGGGTCACGCGGCGCGGTACCGGCGCGGCACTGGGAGCGACCAGCGCCTGCACCTCTGTCAGCAAGGGACGCCGGCCCGCCATCGAGATGCTCAGGCACGTGCCCGGCGTCGGCTCGCTGTGCTGGGACGTGAACAGCCCGCTGGCGTCGGCGACCTCACGGATGCCGGTCTCGACCAGCTCGAAGCACCCCACCTCGTCCGCCGGACCGAACCGGTTCTTGGTTGCCCGCAGCATCCGGAAACCGCTGTGCCGGTCGCCCTCGAACGAGAGCACGACGTCGACAAGGTGTTCCAGGGTGCGAGGGCCGGCCACCGTGCCTTCCTTGGTGACGTGCCCCACGAGGATCACCGGCATCGATCGCAGCTTGGCCACCCGAACCAGGGCTGCCGTGACTTCCTTGACCTGGGCCACGCCGCCGGCGGCCGCGTCCCCGGGCACGCAGACGGTCTGGACGGAGTCGAGCACCAGCAGGTCGGGGGCGAGTTGCTCGACGTGCCCGAGGACGGTGCCGATGTCGTTCTCGGCGGCAAGGTAGAGCCCGTCTGCGACGGCGGAGGTTCGCTCAGCCCGCAGGCGCACTTGTGCTGCCGACTCCTCGGCAGTGATGTACAGGGTGCGACGGCCGGCGCGCGCCCACCGGTTGGCGACCTCGAGCAGCAGGGTGGACTTGCCCACGCCGGGCTCGCCCGCCAGCAGCACGACGGAGCCGGGGGTCAGCCCGGCTCCGAGTACCCGGTCGAGTTCGGGGATGCGGGTGGGGATGGCCCGCGCAGAATCCAGCGGGACCTCACTGATCAGTTGTGCGGCCTGGGCGGGCGCTGCTGTGGCGACCCGTGCCATCGGCGCGGCACATTCCGCGACGCTGCCCCACGCTTGGCACTCACCGCAGCGACCCACCCATCGTGGCGAGCTCCAGCCGCACTCCGTGCAGCGATACGAATTGCCAGGACTCTTGGCCATGCCGACAACCTAGGGGCCGCCTCTGACAGGCCCTTGCAGGACTCAGATCTTGACGGAGCCGTTCGCGGTCTCGAAGGTGACCGAGCGGATGCCGGGTTGGCCGTGCTCTGCGCTGAACTTGACCTTCACCCCGTCGAACTCGTCGCCGATGGCGACGCCCATCCAGTCCTCGACCCGTTCCCGGTTACCGGTGATCTCGATCTTCTTCAGCCTGATGTTGCCGTCCAGTGCACTGGGCAGCACCGACGGATCGGAGTCCCACTTCAGGAAGTAGGGCAGCTGCGGATCGGCCAGCAGGCCCTTGACGCCGAGCTGCTCCCATTCGAGGAGCCGGCCGTCGGGGAAGTGCCGGGAGCCGTGCACGGCTTCGCGGTCGAGCCGTTGTTCGAGGGGCGCGAGATCATCCACAGAGATCACCCAGCCCATCCAGCCGCCGCCCATTTCCGAGCGTGCCCGGACGGCCTGTCCGAACGCCGCCTTGTCGGCGGCCGGGTGCTCGAGCACCTCGACGACCTCGATGTAGCGGTCGTCGGCCAGCGGCAGGATGTGATTGCGGGTGCCGAACCTGGGATGGAAGCCGCCGTCGCGGAACCGCTCGCCCAACAAGGCGCCGAGTCGTTCCGATTCGGCCTTGAGGCCAGCCGATCCCACCGCGAAGGTCAGATGGTCGACATGCATGGGACCCATTGTGTCGTTCTGCTCATCAGGACGCGAATCGAGCGGTATTCTGTGCCTCCCGGGCTGCCGGGTGACCCTCATCAAGGTCGCCTACGATGGTCGGGTGACCCAGGTGCCAGCTGATTCCGTGAAGGTGGCGTTGTCGACGTCGTCGGTCTATCCGGAGTCGACAGCCGCCGGGTTCGCGCTCGCCCGCAGGCTCGGGTACGACGGCATCGAACTGATGGTGGGCGTCGACCCGGCATCGGCCGATGTGGACGCCGTCCAGCGGCTGGCCGAGTACCACGAGGTGCCCGTCCTTGCCGTCCACGCGCCCACCCTCCTGCTCACCCAGCGGGTCTGGGGCCCCGACCCGTGGGAGAAGCTGGACCGTGCGGCGATGGCGGCCCACCAGCTCGGTGCGGACGTCGTCGTCCTCCACCCCCCGTTCCGCTGGCAGCGCAGCTACGCCGCGGGGTTCACAGAAGGCATCCGGCGGCTGGAGCAGTCCACAGGGCTCGCCTTCGCCGTCGAGAACATGTTCCCGTGGCGCGGTCCGGGTGGTGGTGAGGTGCGGGCCTACGCGCCCAGCTGGGACTGCGCCGCCCTCGACTGCGAACATCTGACCCTCGACCTCTCCCACGCGGCGACCTCGCGGCAGTCGTCGCTGGCGCTGGTGCGCGACTGGGGCGAGCGGCTGCGGCACGTCCACCTCACCGACGGGACGGCCGGCGCCGCAGACCAGCACCTGCTCCCCGGTCAGGGTGACCAGGACGCCGCCGGTGTATTGCGCGAACTGGTGCGCACCGGCTACGCCGGGCACGTGGTGGTCGAGGTGCAGACGCGGGGGCTGTCCCGCACCGAGCGCAGCAATGCGCTGGCGGTCAGCCTGAACTTCGCTCGCCACCACCTCACCACGACCGTCGGGCAGATCCGGTGACCGCCGAAGCAGCACCGGCGGCGGGGACCGAAGCCGCCACGCGTGTCCGTCCGGGGATTGAGCTCCTGCTGGTGCTGGGGGTCTCGCTGGGGCAGTCCGCGGTGTACTCGATCCTCTCGATCATCAACAAGCTGACGATCAACACCCCGCTGAACCAGCAGACCACCTATATGAACAACTCGGTGGTGCCCGACCGTCCCTGGCTCGACCTGGCCTACCAGGTGGCCGGGCTCGTGTTCCCACTGGTGCCGGCGCTGGTCGCCCTCTACCTGCTGCAGCGCACCGGTGACCGGAGCCGGATCGGGTTCGACTTCCGCCGTCCGCGGTTCGACGTGGGCTGGGGCTTCGGCCTCGCCGCCGCGATCGGGTTGCCGGGGTTGGCGCTGTACTTCGCTGCGCGCGCGTTCGGCCTGAACACCAACGTCGCGCCGGCGAACCTCGCCGAGAACTGGTGGACGGTGCCTGTGCTGATCGGCGCAGCCCTCATGAACGGCCTGCTCGAGGAGGTCGTGATGATCGGCTTCTGGTTCGTCCGCGGACGCCAGCTGGCCTGGCCGATGTGGGTGGTGCTGGTCTCGAGCGCTGTCGTGCGGGGCAGCTACCACCTCTACCAGGGCTTGGGGGGCTTCGTGGGGAACCTGGTTATGGGCCTGGTCTTCGGGCTGGCCTACCTGCGGTTCAAACGGGTGGCTCCGCTCGTGGTGGCGCATGTGATCCTCGACCTGGTGGCCTTCATCGGCTACGCACTCCTCGCTCCGCTGGTCGACTGGCTCTGATCCGCACCAGGTCGGCCGTCGGTAGGCTGAGCGCCATGGGTCCTATGGACGGTTTCAGCCTTTCCTTTCCCATCTTCCTCGTGTTTTTCTTCGGAATTGTGGCGTTCCTGGTCGGCGCAATCGTCGTCGCCGCCATGAAGCGGGCCAAGGAGACGGCGCGCATCAATGCCGCGCCTGAGGTGACGGCGGTTGCATCAGTGGTGGACAAGCACATCGACAGCAGCGGCGGGGGTGAATCGGCAGTCGTCGAGCATCACCTCGTGTCGTTCGAGCAGCCTGGGGGCGAGCGATTCGAACTTGAGGTGCCGGCGAACGAGTACGGGCTTCTGGTTGTCGGTGATCGTGGCTCGGTGACCATGAAGGGCACCCAGTACCTCGCCTTCGCCCGGGAAGTCATGCGCTGAGCCCGTCCCCTCCCGGCCCGTCTTCCTCGCTCCCGAAACGTGCCCTTGCTCCCGAAGTTCCGGGAGCGACGGCGTGTTTCGGGAGCGAACGCGGGTGGGCGGACGGGTGGCGGCGGGCCACTCGGTTAGGCTTGTGTGCATGCGTGTTGGTGTATTTGGGGCAACCGGCCAGGTTGGCGGCGTCATGCGGACGCTGCTCGCCGAGCGCGGCTTCCCGATGGATGAGATCCGGTTCTTCTCTTCGGCCCGTTCGGCCGGTCAGGCCCTGGCCTGGGGAGGTAGGGAGGTGATCGTGGAGGACACGGCTACCGCCGACTTCTCCGGGCTCGACCTGGCGCTGTTCTCGGCGGGGGCTTCGATGTCGCGCGAGTTCGCACCCAAGATGGCTGCGGCCGGGGCGATCGTGATCGACAACTCCTCTGCGTGGCGCAAGGATCCCGACGTCCCGCTGGTGGTCTCCGAGGTGAACCCCGAGGACGCGGTCAACCCGCCCAAGGGGATCATCGCCAACCCGAACTGCACCACAATGGCCGCCATGCCGGTGCTCAAGCCGCTGCACGACGCAGCCGGCCTGACCCGGCTCGTCGTCGCCACCTACCAGGCCGTCTCCGGCTCGGGTGCGAAGGGTGTGCTCGCGCTGGCCAACCAGACTGCTGCCGTCGTCGACCCGGCGCAGTTCGCGCTGGACGGCTCCGCTGTTCCTGCCGGCGACACCACGCCGTACCTGAAGCCGATCGCGTTCAACGTGATCCCGCTGGCCGGGTCGATCGTCGACGACGGCAACTTCGAGACCGACGAGGAGCAGAAGCTTCGTCACGAGTCGCGCAAGATCCTGCACCTGCCCGACCTGCTCGTTGCCGGCACCTGCGTCCGGGTGCCGGTGTTCACCGGGCACTCGCTGAGCATCCACGCCGAGTTCGCCGAGGAGATCAGCGTCACCCGGGCCACCGGGCTGCTCGCGACCGCTCCCGGGGTGGCGCTGGCCGACATCCCGAACCCGCGCGAGGCCGCAGGCAAGGACCCGAGCTACGTGGGGCGTATCCGCTCCGACCAGTCGGTGCCCGGCGGGCACGGTCTCGTCCTGTTCGTCAGCAACGACAACCTGCGCAAGGGCGCTGCCCTGAACGCCGTGCAGATCGCCGAACTGGTGGCCCGACGGTGACCACGCTGGCCGTGATCGGCGCCGGCGTGATGGGCGAGACCCTGATCGCCGGGCTGCTGCGTGCGGGCTGGGCGCCCGAGCGCATCACCGCAGCC
>JADGPA010000202.1 GCA_017882685.1 Propionibacteriaceae bacterium
ACGAGGCGTGCAAGAGCGAGTCACGGCTCGGCCCGTACGCAACCGCGGCGGACGCGGCCCGCGCCCTGGAGAAGGTGGCCACCCGCAACGTCGATTGGGAGAACGACCCGCGCTTCAACGACGACCTCGACGAGGAAGGGAAAGCCAGGGACGCAGGCCCGTTCGGCAGCTGACCCGAACAATCGGGGACGGTTCCTCCTCCTGTTCAGCGCGCATACGGTCGTCCGAAGTTCAGTCTGCGGCCTTCATAGTGAACCGAACCAGGAACCGTCCCCAGATTCCTAGATCCAGGCGAACAGGTCGACGTGGTTGCCGTCCGGATCGAGCACGGTCGCGTAGCGCTGACCCCAGAACGCGTCCCACGGCTCGCGGTGCACGCCGAAGCCGGCCTGGATGAGCTCTGCGACCGTCTGGTCGACCTCAGCTGCGTCCGCGCACTCGAAGGCGAGGCTCATCGCCGGGCCCCCCATCGGGGGCTTCCAGTCCGGGTCGAAACTGTGGATCACGGAGACGGTGTCGAACATGATCCGGACCCCACCGGGCCCCTCGCTTTCGACGTGTCCCTCAGCGTCGTCGGCCGGCGCGAACTCCAGGCCTAGAAGTCGGTAGAAGGTCAACGTGCGAGCCATGTCGGTAACGGTGATGCCGATGGCGTTGAAGGTTGGAGCCATGGCTGTCAGGTTACTCAGCGTGTCCGGCCTGTGATGTAACCATGCTGAAACAATTCCAGCGGCAGACTGGGCGTATGGATAAGCAGACCGAGTTCGTGCTCCGCACCATGGAGGAGCGGGACGTGCGCTTCGTCCGGCTCTGGTTCACCGATGTGCTGGGGTTCCTGAAGTCCGTTGCCATCGCTCCCGCCGAGCTCGAGGGGGCCTTCACCGAGGGAATCGGCTTCGACGGATCGGCCATCCAGGGCTTCGCCCGGGTCTACGAGTCCGACATGGTGGCCCACCCCGACCCGTCCACGTTCCAGCTGCTGCCCTGGCGCGGCGCGACGCAGGGCACAGCCCGCATGTTCTGCGACATCCGGCTGCCCGACGGCTCCCCATCCTTCGCCGACCCGCGCTTCGTGCTGAAGCGGTCGCTGAAGAAGGCCTCGGACATGGGGTTCACCTTCTACACCCACCCGGAGATCGAGTTCTACCTGTTCAAGCAGCCGCTCGTGCCCGGCCAGCCGCCGGTGCCAGCTGACCAGTCCGGCTACTTCGACCACACCACCACCTCACCCGGCGCCGACTTCCGCCGCCAGGCGATCACCCTGCTGGAGCAGATGGGCATCTCCGTCGAGTTCAGCCACCACGAGGCCGGACCGGGTCAGCAGGAGATCGACCTGCGCTACGCCGACGCACTCACGATGGCCGACAACATCATGACCTTCCGGGTGGTGATCAAGGAGGTCGCGGTGATGCAGAACCTGTTCGCGTCCTTCATGCCGAAGCCGCTGAGCGACCACCCGGGCTCGGGTATGCACACCCACCTCTCGCTGTTCGAGGGCGACACCAACGCCTTCTACGACGCCAGCGCCGAGTACCACCTGTCGAAGACCGGACGGCAGTTCATCGCAGGCCTGCTCAAGCACGCCGGCGAGATCAGCCTCGTCACGAACCCGTGGGTGAACTCCTACAAGCGGCTGGTGGCCGGCGCGGAAGCGCCCAGCTACATCTGCTGGGGCCAGAACAACCGCTCTGCCCTTGTCCGCGTGCCCATGTACAAGCCGAACAAGGGCGCCTCCGCCCGCGTCGAGCTGCGCTCCATCGACTCGGCAGCCAACCCGTACCTCGCCTACGCGATGGTGCTGGCTGCGGGCCTCGCCGGCATCGAGAACGGGTACGAGCTGCCCGAGGGCGCGGAGGACGACGTCTGGACGCTCACCGACAAGCAGCGGCAGGCACTGGGCATCGACCCGCTGCCGCGCAGCCTCGGCAACGCCATCGACCTGATGGAGAGCTCCCAGCTGGTCGCAGACACCCTGGGCGAGCACGTCTTCGATTTCTTCCTGCGTAACAAGAAGGCCGAGTACGACTCTTACCGCGGCCACGTCAGCGAGTGGGAACTGCGAAACTCCCTGCCGTCCCTGTAAGCCGGACGGCATTCACCTGAGAACGAGATCGTACGGACTCGTTCGGTTTCTTGCGAGTGGCCGCCGCGCCTCGATTCAATGGATACGCACCGGTCCCGACCTATGGCAGGCCACGGGCCGCTGGGACTCCCTGCGGGGGGCAGGACCCATGCGCATCCGGTGAAGCGAGCCCGTCGAGGGTCCCGGGGGGAGATCCCGACGGGCTCGCGTACGTCCCGCCACAAGCGCTTCTTTGGTGGCGAGGCTGAGGACTACCTGCTGGCGGACGCCGTCGGCTGGACGGATGCCCGGGCGCTGGCCCCGCTGCTCGGTTGCGCCGAGGCAGAGGACGAGGCGTTCGCGGACGCCGTGGAGCTCGAGCTGGACGTCGTGGTGCTGCGGCGCCGGGAGGCGTTCGCCGGGATGTCGGCGGTGCGATCTGCAAGCACCACCAGCTTCCCTGCCTCCAGGCCGTCGGTGATCTCCACCCAACCGCCACCGACAGTGCCGGTCTTCACGTTCACACTGGTCGTCGTGTCAGCCGTGGCCGACGCAAGGACCTTCACCGTCGCCGTCCCCGTACCGGTCGGGGTGACGGCGGAGGCCGGCAACCTGATCACTCCAGTGACGGACTTCACAGCGATCGCCACGGAGGCCTTCGCCCCGGATGCGAGCAGCTGGTCGGCATCCGAGACCGCCACCGTTGTGGCGTAGGTCGTGGTCGAGCCGCTGGTGCCGCTGGTCTCCAGGGTGCTGATCGCTGTCAGCTTGCCCGTCAGGCCAGTGGTGGACCCTGCCGGGGTGACCGTGACCTGCTGGCCGATGGTGACCAGTGACCTGGTCTTCAGCGGCAGTTCGAAGGTGACAACGGCGTTGCCGCTGCCGACGATCGTGATCGACCCGCCGCTGGCGGAGTCACCCTTGGCAAGTCCCACCACGCCGACGGTGCCGGAGATCGGCGCAACGAGCGTTGCTGCGTCCAGGTCGTCGTTGGCTGCCTGCAGGTCCTGCTCCGCCTTCAACAGGTCGGCCTTCGCCGATGCCACTGCGCGGGCGTTGGACGAGCTGGAGCTGGAGCTGGAGCTCGACGACGAGGACTTCTTGACCGTCGGCTTCGGGGTTGGCGGCTTCGGGGTGGTCAGCTGGGTGACAACGGTCTGCAGGTTGGTGTTCGCCGCCAGCACCTCTGCCCTGGCGTTCGCGCACTCCTGCAGCTCGGCCTTGGTCGGGTCGTTGGCCTCCACCGCGTCCAGCTGGGACGCGGATGCCGTCGGCTCGGTGATCGCTGCCGCGGTCGACTTGCCGGTGGTCGTCGGGGCCTCGGTCGCGGTCGGGGTGGCCGTCGGCGTCGCGGTTGCGGATGGGGTCGCGGTTGCGGATGGGGTCGCGGTTGCGGATGGGGTCGCGGTTGCCGTCTCGGTCGCGGTCGGGGTGGCCGTCGCCGAAGCGGTCGAGGACGCGGTGGCTGTTGGGGTTGCTGTCGCGCTCGGCTCGGGAGCCGGAAGGATCGAGCCGAACACCGGCTCACACTTCTGGGCCTCGCTGAGCACGGCAAGGTTGATGCGGGATACGGCCTGGATCAACACCACCGGGTCGATCGTGATCGTCTTCCCGCCGGTGCCCGAGCCGGAGCCGCTGCCGCCACCGGAGCCCGCGCCGCCACCGGAGCCCGCGCCGCCACCGGAGCCCGCGCCGGCGCCACTGCTGGTGCTGGACGGGTTCTCCGCCGCATACAGCGAAGCCTTGGCCTGTGCGACAGAGGTCTCCGCGTTCAACACAGCGAGCTTCAGCGGGCCGGTCTTCAGCGTGGCCAGCTCGTCACCCGCGTCAACGGTGTCACCGACGGCGACGTCCACCGACTTCACGGTGCCGTCGATGGTGAACGTTGCAGCTTGGGTGTTGTCGCGGGAGATCGTGCCGGTGGCGGTGTAGGTCTGCACGACGTCGCCGGTGCCCACGGTCGTGGTCACGTAGCGCGAACTGGCGGCATGGGAAGAGTTGGCAACCCCGATGCCGATCCCGGCGACCACCACGAGGGCGGTGCCGGCCGCGGCAACGGCGCGAACCCTTTTGCTCCAGAACTTCATCATTCACTCCTCAACGCATCGATCGGGGCGAGCTTGGCAGCCCGTGAAGCGGGGTAGACACCGGCAACGATCCCGATGCCGAGCGAGACGACAAGCGCGATCAGGGTGGCCGGGGCAGAAATGGACACGGTGATCCCGATGATGGGGGTCAGGATGGCGGCGCCGCCGAAGCCGAGCCCGACGCCGACGAGGCCGCCAAGGATGCCGAGGATGCCCGCCTCGACGAGGAACTGGCGCCGGATCACGCCCGGCGTCGCGCCGAGTGCCTTCCGCAGTCCGATCTCCCGGACCCGCTCGCTGACGGAGACCAGCATGATGTTCATCACGCCGATGCCGCCGACCAGCAGCGAGATGCCGGCGATGCCACCGAGCAGCAGGGTGAGGATGCCGGTGATCGACGTCGCGGTCTCGACGAGGGAGGCCTGGGTGCTGACCGTGAAGTCGGCGGTGTCCGAGGTCACCTGGTGCGAGGACAGCAGAGCTGTCTTCACCTGCTGGTAAGCCGCGGACAGGCTGTCGGCGTCCTTGCCCTCAAGGTAGATCGAGGAGACGCTGGTCGCACTGCTCGACGTCGACAGCCGGGCGGCGAAGGTGGTCATTGGCACCACAACGGTGTCATCCTCGTTGCTGCCCAGTGAGGAGCCGGCGGAGGCGAGGACACCGATCACGGTGAACGACTGGCCGTTGATGCTGACGGTCCGGCCAACCGGCGAACCGATGTCGAACAGCTCTGTCGCCGTCTCCGAGCCGATCACCGCGACATTGGCCGACGCGTTCACCTCGTCAGTGGTGAAGAACCGGCCCGAGCCCATGGTGCGGGCACGCACCGACTGCCAGTCCGGGACGGTGCCGACGACGGTCGAGGTCCACGTGCTGGAGGACGACTGCAGCGAGCCGGAGACCGACGACGTCGGGGCGACCGCAGCCACGTCGGGGGCGATGGCCGGGTCGGCGAGCATCGCGGCGTCAGCCGTGGTCAACGTCGAGACGGTGCCGCCGCCGCCGCGGAAGCCGCCGCTGGAGGTGGAGGAGCTCGGCGTGACGATGATCATGTTCGAGCCGAGCGAGTTGATCTGCGAGGTGATCTGCTGCTGCGCGCCCTGGCCGAGGCCGACGGTGAGCATGACAGCTGCGATGCCGATCAGGATGCCGAGCATGGTGAGCAGGGAGCGCATCCGCCGCGCGTTGAGCGCGGAGACCGCCGTGCGGACGGTTTCTGCCCACTCCATCACTGGGCCACCGCCACGGGTGCGGAGTCGGTGAGCAGGCCGTCGTAGATGTGCACGACGCGACGGGCGTGGGCTGCGACATCATGCTCGTGGGTGATCATCACGATCGTTCTTCCCGAGTCGTTGAGTTCATCGAACAGGGCGAGGATGTCCTTCGTCGAGCGCGAATCCAGGGCGCCGGTCGGCTCGTCCGCGAGGAGCAGGGTGGGGTCGGTGACCAGCGCACGGGCAACGGAGACCCGCTGCTGCTGGCCGCCGGAGAGCTCCCCGGGACGGTGCTGCACGCGGTCGGCGAGGCCGACGCGTTCGAGGGCCACGTTGGCCCGTTCCTTGCGCTCTGCTGCGTTGACGCCGGCGTAGATGAGCGGCAGTTCCACGTTACGCAGGGCGCTGAGGCTGGGCAGGAGGTTGAACTGCTGGAACACGAACCCGACCTTGCGGTTGCGCACCTCCGCCAGCGACTTCTCGGTCATCGAGCTGACGTCGATGCCATCCAGCTCGTAGGTGCCGGCGGTCGGGATGTCGAGGCAGCCGATGATGTGCATCAGGGTCGACTTGCCCGAGCCCGACGGCCCCATGACGGCAACGTAGTTGCCTTGCTCGACCTCCAGGTCGATGCCGCGCAGCGCCTCAACCTCGACGACTCCGGTGGAGTACGTCTTGCGGACGCCAGTCATCTTCAGCTGCAGGCTCATCGGCCGGTCCCACCCGGAGCGCCGGCCGGCGGGCCGCCGCCGTCAGCGATGCCCCCACCGAAACCACCACCGAAGCCGCCACCGGAGTTGGAGGACGACGAACTGGTGGAGCTTGGCCGGGTGAAGGTGATCTGCACCGAGTCGCCCTCGGCGAGGCCGCTCTTGATCTCGGTGTAGCTGCCGAACACCTTGCCGATGGTCACCTCCGTTGTCGCGGTGGTGTTGTTGGTCACCTTGGTGACGACCGTCTTGGAGTTCTCTGTGCGGATCGCTGCGGTCGGCACGGTCAGGACGTCGGGGTAGCTGCCTGTGGTGATCACAGCGGACGCCGTGGTGCCGGAGTACAGGTCCTTGTGCGTGCCCGCGAGGTTGATCACGATCGGGAACGTGGCAGCACCATCGCTGGTCGAGGTGGCGACGATGCCGACGGAGGCCACCGTGCCGGTGAGCTTGTCTGTGGTGGCATCTGTGGTGATGGCGACCTTCTGGCCGGCCTTCAGGCTGGCGAGATCGGCGCTGCCGGCGCTGCCCTCGAGCTTCCAGGTGCTGGTGGAGATCACAACGAACTGGGCGGTGC
Organism: Propionibacteriaceae bacterium; assembly: GCA_017882685.1. Lineage (GTDB taxonomy): Bacteria > Actinomycetota > Actinomycetes > Propionibacteriales > Propionibacteriaceae > Propionicimonas. The sequence goes on from JADGPA010000202.1 coordinate 6,651, forward strand.
TGGCTGTCGAAGTGGTCGACGTGCTGGCGCTGCCGGAGCCTGAGCTGCCGCTCCCGGTGACGGTGTCGCCGTCCTCGAGGCTGACGCTGGCGACCGTCCCGCTGATGGGGGAGCGGAGCACGGCGTCGCCGAGGTTCGTGTTGGCCTGGGCGAGGGATGCCTTGGCCGAGCTCACCTGCGCCTTGGCGGAGGTGATCGCGGCGCTGCTGCCGCTGTTGTCGTACACGTCAGAGAGGTTGGCCCTCGCCGTGGTCAGGTTGGCCCTGGCCAGGTCGACCGCGTCCTGCAGGTCGGCGTCGTCGACGGTCGCCAGCTTCTTGCCCTTCGTCACCTTCTGGCCGGCCTTCACCAACACGCTGGTGACCGTGCCAGAGACGCCGAAGTTCACGTTCGACTGCTTGCGGGGGCTGAGCGTGCCGTCGAAGGCGACCATCATCGTCTGCGTGCCCTTGGTCACCTGGACGGTGCGACTCGTCGAAGCGCTGGTGTTCGTCTTGGGTTTCAGCAGGAACCAGGTGCCCACTCCGACGCCGGCCAGCAGGACGACGGCCAGTCCGAGGAGCAGCCATTTCTTGGCGGACATGCGAAAACGACCACCTGGCTTCGCCCGGGCCTGATTCTCAGGTGCCGTGGAACTCTCGGGTGCCTGCGGATTCTCGGTTGTCATTGGTGCGTTCTCCTTCGGGCGCGCTGCCCACACTGAGAACGCTAAGGCTATGACCTGTGCCGAATCCTGTGCCTACCTGTGGTTCAGCTGTGTGGCGGCGTTGGGGCGTCGTAGTCGGGAACGAGGAACCTCTTCGGAATCCCCACGATGCGCGGTTCGTCCTCTGCCGGATCGTGTACCCGGTTGGTCAGCGCGTTGTCCCTGCGTAGCTGATCAAGCGCCAGATCCGGCCCTGCCGGCCCGCCGCCACCGACTCCTCCTACGGTCATGTGCCGTTCCTTCCATGGGACACCTTCACGCTAGCTCGGGCAGCGGCCACAGAGTGGCCAGATCGGCACGAATCCCGGAAGCTCGTACAGCGTGGGTTGCCACAGCTTCGTCCCAGGTGAGGCTGCCGCCGGCCAGCCGCAGGAGCGTTGCTGCGTCCAGCTGGACGACGTTCGGCGGGGTGCCCCTGGTGTGCCGGCCACGGTCGCCGATGCCCAGCTGGACGGCGGCGAACGGCGGGACGCGCAGCTCCACCGTCCCGCCCGGGTAGCGCAGCGCCAGCAGTCCACAGACCGTGCGGGCCGCGCCTGCAAGGTCGGTCCGGGAGAGCTCGGTCGCCGGATCCTCTGCCACCGCCCGTACAGCCGCGCGCAGCGCAGCTACATCGACAGCGGACGGGGGTCTCGGCACGTGCCAGACGCTAGCATCGCGAGAGTGGACCGCCGCATCGACAGCCAGCAAGGGCGCCTGGCCCGCCTGGGCTTCGCCGATGCCTCCACCGCTGCAGCCATGGTGGATGCCTGGGCCGACCACGGCACGGCAGAGCAGATCGAGGCCGCGCTGGCCGACCTGCCCGGCACCGCCGACCCCGACCTGGCGCTGGCCGGCTTCAACCAGTTGGTGCGAGCCCGGCCTGGGCTGTTCGCGGAACTCGAGGGCAACCCCGGCTTCTCGCGGCGACTGATCGCGATCCTCGGTGCCAGCGTCGCGCTGAACCAGCACCTTGCCGGGCACCCGGACGATGTCGGGATCCTGCTCGGCAGCGTCGAGCGGCGATCGGCGGAGGAACTGCGGGCGGAGTTGCTGTCGGCCCTGGACGCCGACCCCGAGAGCACGACTCCTGTGGCCGATGTGACCCGCTCCAACGACCTGCGCCGCGCCTACCGACGCTGCCTGCTGCGGCTCGCCGCTCGCGACCTGACCGCTGCCGACCCGCTGGCCGTGCTGCCCGACATCGCCGGTGAACTGGCTGACCTCGCCGACGGCACGTTGGAGGCGGCGCTCGCCCTTGCCCGCGGCGAGGTGTTCGGCTGGGAACGCTGCCGGATGGGCATCGTGGCGCTCGGCAAGACCGGAGCGCGCGAGCTGAATTATGTCAGTGACGTCGACGTGCTCTACGTCGCAGAACCCGCGGTCGACGAGTCAGGCGAGCCGGTCTGCGAGCCGGCGGAGGCGATCGGCATCGCAACCAAGCTGGCCAGCGCCCTGAGCCGGGTGTGCTCTGCGCACACCGCCGCCGGCACCATCTGGCAGGTTGATGCGAACCTGCGTCCCGAGGGCAAGGCGGGTCCGCTGGTGCGCACGATGGCGTCGCACCGCGCCTACTACGGCAAGTGGGCGAAGAACTGGGAGTTCCAGGCCATGCTGAAGGCCCGGCCGATGGCCGGCGACCTGGCACTGGCGGGAGAATTCGTCGACATGGTCTGGCCGCTGGTGTGGCGGGTGGCCGACAACGACCAGTTCGTCGGCGAGACCCAGGCGATGCGCAAGCGGGTGATCGCCCTGCTGCCGGCGAAGGAGGTCAACCATGAGATCAAGCTCGGCGCCGGTGGCCTGCGCGACGTGGAGTTCAGCGTCCAGCTGCTGCAACTCGTGCACGGCAGGTCCGACGAGCGGCTGCGGCTGCGCGGCACCTTCGAGGCGCTGACGGCGCTGGTCGACCACGGCTATGTCGGACGCGGCGACGGGTTCGACCTGGGCACCGCCTACCGGCTGCAACGACTCCTGGAGCACCGCATCCAGCTGTACCGGCTGCGGCGCACCCACCTAATGCCCGAGGACAAGATCAACCAGCGCTGGCTGGCACGTAGCCTCGGGCTGAAGGACACCGACGAGTTGATGCACCTGTGGCGGGCCACCACCCGGCGGGTGCTCACCCTGCACCAGCGGATGTTCTACTCACCGCTGCTGGAGGCGGTGGCGCGCATCCCGTCCGCTGAGGTCACGTTGACCACCGAGGCGGCGGAGACCCGGCTGCTGGCGCTGGGCTACGGGGACCCGAAGGCGGCCCTTCGCCACATCCGGGCGCTCAGCCAGGGCATGACGCGGCAGGCGGAGATCCAGCGGCAGCTGCTGCCGGCCATGCTCACCTGGTTCACCTCAGGCCCGAACCCCGACCACGGGCTGCTGGCGTTCCGGAAGGTGTCCGAGGAGCTCGGTAGTACACCGTGGTACCTCCGGGCGCTGCGGGACGGCGACGCGATGGCCGAGCACCTGGCCCGCATCCTTGCCTCCTCCCGCTATGCGGTGGATTTGTTGCTGCGCGCCCCGCAGAACGCAGCCCTGCTGGGCGATCCGGAGGGGCTGCTGCCGCGTCCCGGTGCAGAGGTGCTGGCCGAGATGCGCACAGCTTCGCGCCGTCACGAGTCGCCGGCAGAGGCCGTCGCAGCGATCCGGGCGTCCCGGCGCAACGAGCTCCTGCGGCTGGCGATGGCCGACCTGCTCGGCCAGATCGATATCCCCGCGCTCGGCACAGCCCTCTCCGAGTTGGCCGAGGCCACCCTCGACGCAGCCCTTGAGGTCGCGTCGCGAGGCGTCCAGGTGCCGCCGATCGCCGTGATCGCGATGGGCCGCTGGGGTGGGCGCGAGCTGGCCTATTCCTCCGACGCCGACGCCATGTTCGTCGTGGCCGACAGCGACGACCCCGAGGCCACGTCGGCTGCAACGACCGTTGTCAGCCGCCTGCGTGCCCTGTTGGCAAAGCCCGGGCCGGATCCGGCGCTGGAGATCGACATCGACCTGCGTCCCGAGGGCAAGGGCGGCGCAATGGTGCGCAGCCTCGCGTCCTACCGGGCCTACTACCAGCGCTGGTCGTCCACCTGGGAGTCGCAAGCGTTGCTGCGGGCCTCTGTGGGTGCCGGTGAGCTCGCGCTGGGCGAAGAATTGCTGTCCGACATCGACCGCATCCGCTACCCCGCCGAGGGCTTGGCGAAGACCCAGTTGAACGAGATCCGCAAGCTGAAGGCCCGCATGGAGGCCGAGCGGATGCCCCGCGGCGGCGACCCGGGTCGCCACGTCAAGCTCGGGCCCGGCGGGCTTTCCGACGTCGAGTGGGTGGTGCAGTTGCTGCAGTTGCAGCACGCTGCGACCGTCCCTGAGTTGCGCACAACCGGCACCCTCGAGGCGCTGGACGCGGCGGCGGAGGCGGAATTGATAGGTCCGGGGGATGCTGACGCGCTGCGCAGCGCCTGGCTGATGGCCAGCCGCATCCGCAACGCCATCATGCTGCTGCGCGGACGGGCGTCCGACAGCCTGCCCACCGACACTCGCGAACTCTCGGCTGTTGCGCTGATCCTCGGCTACTCCAAGGGGGAGTCGTCGCAGCTTGTGGAGGACTACCGCAAGCGAGCCCGGCTCGCCCGGCAGGTGATGGACCACGTGTTCTGGGATCAACCCAGGCCTTGACGCCCCAAGCCAGAGTGTGGGGCGAGTTCAACTCCGGCTGACTCGATGTCGGCTGAGTCTGTCGAAGCCTCAGGGACTCTTCGTCAGGCTCAGGGATCGTCTACTCGCTCGGAAGCCCGACCGTCACTTCATCGGGGCGGGCAGGCCGTCCGTGGATCAGCGGCACAGTGCCGGTGATGGTCGGCAGCCGCGGGCCCTGGTCTGCCAGCTGCACCCGCACGGGCGCCGGCCCCACTACCGCCACGTCGAGGCCGCGGACGGCCACCGTCCCGCCCGGCCCGTTTACAAGGGTCAGTACCACCTCGTCCTGCGTGAGTTCGAGTTGGACCCGTGAGCCGTTCAGCCGGAAGCCGAACCGCAGCGACGTCCAGCCTTGCGGCAGCCGCGGGTCGATGCTGATGCGTCCGCGGTAGTCGCGCAGCCCACCGAAGCCGTACACGAGGGCGTTCCAGACGCCCCCGGCGGAAGCGATGTGCACGCCGTCACCGGTGTTGTGGTGAAGGTCGGCTAGGTCGACGAAGATGCCCTCAATGAAGGACTTCAGCGCCCGGTCCTGGTAGCCGACCTCCGCTGCGATGATCGACTGCACCACGGCGGAAAGGGTCGAGTCCCCGGTGGTGATCGGGTCGTAGTACTCGTAGTCGGCGCGCTTCTGCTCAGGCGTGAACTCGTCACCGGCGAGGAAGAGGGCGAGGATCGCGTCGGCCTGCTTCAGTACCTGGAACCGGTAGATCACCAGCGGGTGGTAGTGGAGCAACAGCGGATGCTTCGAGGGCGGGGTGTTGGCAAGGTCCCACACCTCGCGGGACAGGAAGTCCTCGTCCTGCGGGTGCACGCCGAAGCCCTCGTCGTAGGGGATCGTCATGGCCTCAGCTGCCTCCTGCCAGCAGGCCACCTCCTGCTCGGTGAGCCGCAGGTCGCGGACCAGGTCTGCGTAGGCGGCCGAGTCGGTTGCCTGGAGCAGGCGGACGGCTTCTGCAGCCCGGTACAGGTTCGCCCGGGCCATCAGGTTCGTGTACAGGTTGTTGTTCACCACGGCGCTGTACTCGTCGGGGCCGGTGACCGAGTGGATGTGGAAGCTGCGCTCCGGCCCGCGGAAGAACCCGAGGTCTACGTACAGCCGGGCGGTCTCCACCAACACCGGCAGGGCCTCCCCGACCAGGAATTCGAGGTCGCCGCACACGTCGGCGTACTTGCAGATCGCAAAGGCCACGTCGGCGTCGATGTGGTACTGGGCGGTGCCGGCCGCGTAGTAGGCCGACGCCTCCTCGCCGTTGATGGTGCGCCACGGGAACAGGGCACCGCGCTGGGCCATCTGCGTGGCCCGCTCCCTCGCCTTGTCGAGCATCGCGATGCGGAACCGCAGCGCCCGCCGCGCCAGGCCCGTATTGGTGTGGGCGAGGAACGGGACGAGATAGATCTCGGTGTCCCAGAAGTAGTGGCCCTGGTAGCCGGAGCCGGTGACGCCCTTCGCGCCGATGCCGGCGCCGTCGGCTCGGGCGGTGGCTTGCGCCAGCTGGAACAGGCACCAGCGCACCGCCTGCTGCAGCTCTGGCTGGCCATCCAGTTGCACGTCGGCGCGCGACCAGTAGTGCTCGAGCCAGCCCTGCTGATCGGCCTCGATCGCCTCCCGTCCCACCGCCTGCGCGTCGTCGATGGTCAGCCGGGCGAGCCCGACGAGGTCGGCGACCTCCACCTCCGGCGGTCCGTCGTGGTAGGCAGCCCACTTCAGCAGCAGGATCGGCTCGCCCATGGTGGCAGCGATCCGGTAGGTGCGGCGTCCCAGGTCGGCATACATCCTGGTCTCGATCGACACTGCGTCCGCCGTGTACAGCTCATGGTCGACGGTGATCGCGAGGCCGAGCCCGGAGTGGGCTGCGCGGTAGCCGAACACCATCCGTCCCTGCTCCTCGCGGTTGACCTGGCTGAGCAGCACCCGGTTCTCGAACTGGGCCGAGCGTCGCGGGTCGAAGCCGACGACGTTTGACGCGCCCTCGGGCACCCCGTCCTGCCGGTTGCGGACGTCGGAGGTGATCACGACCTCCGCGTCGGAGTCGAGGACGACGATCTCGTACGACATCAGGGCGAGGTTGCGGCGGGTGAACGACACCATCCGGGTGGAGCGGAGCTGCACGCGCTGCCCGGCCGCCGTGACCCACAGCAGCTCACGGCGCAGCACGCCGTCGCGGAAATCCAGGGTGCGGCTGAAGGACTCCAGTTCTGCGGTCGAGAGCCGCAACTGTTCACCGTCGACGGCGATGAGGATCGTCTTGACGTCGGGAACGTTGACGACGGTCTGCCCGACCCGGGCGAAGCCGACGGCGTCCTCTGCGTGACGGATGTCCCAGGTCTCGTGGAAGCCGTTGATGAAGGTGCCGTGGGCGTGGTCCTCGGCGCTGCCCTCCTCGTTGTTGCCGCGCAGTCCGAGGAAGCCGTTGCCGACGGCGAAGATCGTCTCGCGCTGGCCGAGGTTGACCGTGTCGTAGCGGGTCTCCACGATCCCCCAGTCATCGACGGGGAAGCGGCTGCGATCGATCGGGTCAGCCGCAGGCGCCCTCATGGGAGCAACTCCGCGAGGTCGCTCACCACCAGGTCGGCTCCCGAATCGAGCAGCGTCTGGACGCCGACGCCGCGGTCCACCCCCACGACGAGGCCGAAGGCGCCGGCCCGTCCGGCCTCGGTGCCGGAGACGGCGTCCTCGAACACGACCGCCCGCTCTTTCGCGACGCCGAGCGCCTCGGCCGCACGGAGGTAGGTGTCGGGGGCGGGCTTGCCGGGCAGGCCCTCTGCATGGGCGAGCTTGCCGTCGACGACCACCTCGAACCGGTCTCGCAGGTCGGCGGCGGTCAGCACCGCGTCCGCGTTCTGCGAGGAGGACACGACAGCAACGGCCACGCCCTTGTTTGCGAGGTAGTCCAGCAGTAGCACCGAGCCCGGGTAGGGCGTGACGCCTTCGGTGGCGAGGACGGCGGCGAAGCTGACGTTCTTGCGGTTGCCGAGGCCGCAGACCGTCTCTGCCTCCGGCGGGTCGGACGGGTCGCCCCAGGGAAGCTCGATGCCACGGGACGCGAGGAAGTCGCGCACCCCGTCATACCGGGGCTTGCCGTCGACGTGGGCGAAGTAGTCGGCGTCGGTATAGGGCGACACGCTCCCTGAGCCTGCCTCCACGCTCCCTGAGCCTGTCGAAGGGTCCCGCGCAGCCAGGTACTCGTTGAACATCCGCGACCAGGCGTGCATGTGCACCTCAGCGGTCGGCGTCAGCACCCCGTCCAGGTCGAACAGGGCCGCGTCGCAGACGTTCATCAGGGTCTCGTTGGCACTCATCGCCACGATGCTAGTCCCGGGTCCACCCGCGCTCGGGGATCCGCGGCGCAGAGTAGTCTGAGGCGCGATGAGTGACACCCTTGAAGCCGACCTGCCCACGAGCACCACCCGCCTCACCGGCTGGGGCCGTACCGCACCCACAACGGCGCAGGTGCTGTCCACGCCCGATGTGGACCTGATCGCGAAAGCTGTGGCCGCCGTGGCGGACCACAACGCCGACTCCCCGTCCCACCTGAAGCGCGGCATTGTCGCGCGCGGGCTCGGGCGCTCCTACGGCGACGTGGCCCAGAACGCCGGCGGCATCGTGGTCGACATGACCCCGCTGGACCGGATCCACAGCATCGACCCCGACGCGGCAACCGTCGACGTCGACGCAGGGGTGAGCCTGGATGCGCTGATGCGCGCTGCCCTGCCGCACGGCTTGTGGGTGCCGGTGCTGCCCGGCACGCGACAGGTCACCGTCGGTGGCGCGATCGGTTGCGACGTGCACGGCAAGAACCACCACAGCGCCGGCTCCTTCGGCGACCACGTCGCGTCCATGCAGCTGCTGGTCGCAGACGGACGGATCCTGACAATCACCCCGGAGGGCTCGCCCGACGACCCGGACGCGAGCCTGTTCTGGGCGACCGTCGGCGGCGTGGGGCTCACCGGCATCATCCTGCGCGTCGTGCTGAACATGACCCGCACCGAGACCGCGTACTTCATCGCCGACGGCGTGGTGACGCACACCCTCGACGAGACCATCGCCGTCCACTCCGACGGGTCGGAGTCGCGCTACGACTACTCCAGCGCCTGGTTCGACGCGATCTCGCCCGAGCCGAAGCTGGGTCGTGCGGCCCTGTCCCGCGGCTCGCTGGCAACGCTCGACGAACTGCGCGAGCACGCCCCGAAGCTGGCCGCCGACCCGCTTGCCTTCAACGCCAAGCCGCTGTTCGAGCTGCCCGACGTGTTCCCCAACGGCCTGGCGAACAAGGTCACCTTCGGCCTCCTGGGCTCGCTGTGGTATGCCAAGAGTGGCAACTACACCGGCAAGATCCAGAGCCTCACCGGCTTCTACCACCCGCTCGACATGTTCGGCGAGTGGAACCGGGCGTACGGCTCGCACGGCTTCCTGCAGTACCAGTTCGTGGTGCCGCCGACAGCCGTTGCCGAGTTCAAGCAGCTGATCCGCGACATCCAGGCGTCCGGGCACTACTCGTTCCTGAACGTGTTCAAGCTGTTCGGGGAGGGCAACGCCGCGCCGCTGAGCTACCCGATGGCCGGCTGGAACGTGTGCGTCGACTTCCCGATCAAGGCGGGGCTGCACGAGTTCCTGCACGGC
>JADGPA010000203.1 GCA_017882685.1 Propionibacteriaceae bacterium
CCTCACCGAGACCGCCCACGACCGGCTGACGACGATCGCCCAGCACACCGACCTCGGCGCGGGCATGCAGGTCGCCATGAAGGACCTGGAGATCCGGGGCGCAGGCAACCTGCTGGGTGGGGAGCAGTCCGGCCACATCGCAGAGGTCGGCTTCGACCTGTACATCCGGCTCGTGGGAGAGGCCGTGGCCGACTTCCGCGGCGACGACATCGAGCCCGAGCCGGACATGAAGATCGAACTGCCGGTGGACGCGCACCTGCCTGCCGACTATGTCGAGTCCGAACGCCTGCGGCTGGAGATGTACAAGCGCCTTGCCGCTGTCACCAGCGACGCCGACATCATGGGAGTCCGCGACGAACTGGTCGACCGCTACGGCGACCCGCCGGCTCCGGTCACGGCATTGCTGGCTGTCGCGGCGTTCCGCATCGAGGCACGGCGCCGCGGCGTCCACGAGGTGGTCGCGAACGGCAACATGATCCGGTTCGCGCCCGCAGACCTGCCCGATTCCGCCCAGCTGCGGCTGAACCGGCTGTATCCGGGCGCGCTGGTGCGGAAGGCGTCCAGCTACATCCTCGTTCCCCGTCCGATGACCCGGCCGATCGGCGGGCAGCCGGTCACCGACGCCGCCCTGCTGGCGTGGGCGGCCAAGGTGCTGGGCGACGTCTTCGGCCCGGCCGGCAGCCGGTAGGATCGCCAAGGCGTACGAGAAGAAGGCGGGCAGGATGAAAGCACGGGCAATGGTTGCGGGTCTGGCTACGGCCGGACTGCTGGCGCTGGCCGGCTGCGGTGGCAATCCGCAGGTGGCTGCGTACGTCGGCGGCCCGGGCAGTGCTGTCAATGTGACGGTGACGCAGGCCGAGGTGGACCGGATCGCCACAGCGATCGCCGGGACCACGTCGGACGCGTACGACACCGGGGTCTCCTTCGCGTCGGCCGTGATGCAGATCAAGGTGCAGGCAGCTGTGGTCGACCAGGTCGCGAAGGACAAGGCGATCACGGTCACCGACGCCCAGCGCGATACCTTCTACGCCACCCAGGACCTGTACCCGGAGCTGGCGAAGAACCCGGTCACCCACGACTTCATGGTCTCCTACGCCAACACCGCAACGGTCCTGGCCGACAAGGCGGCCGCAACGGCCTTCACCGACCTGATGGCGAAGACCCCGGTGCGGGTGAACCCGCGCTTCGGCGTCTGGGACGACACGAAGGGCAGCCTGATCGATGGCAGCTCGGGCTCGCTGTCCGAGGCGGCCCGCCCCAAGGGGTGAACACCCAACCTGAACTCAGCCGGCTGGTCGCGGTGATGCACCGCCTCCGGACCGGCTGTCCCTGGGACGCAGAGCAGACCCACGCCAGCCTCGTCCGCTACCTGGTGGAGGAGACCCTCGAGGTGGTCGAGGCCATCGAGGCCGGCGACGACACCGAGCTCACGGAGGAGCTCGGCGACCTGCTGCTTCAGGTGGTGTTTCACGCCGAGATCGCAGCAGAGACTCAGCGCTTCGACATCGAGGACGTTGCCCGGCGCATCAGCGACAAGCTGATCGCCCGCCACCCGTACGTATTCACCGACGCAGAGGTGCCCACCGACCTCGTCGGTTCCTGGGAGCGGGCCAAGGCCGTCGAGAAGTCCCGTGCCTCAGCCCTCGACGGCATCCCCGAGCGGCTGTCTGCGCTGACCCGCGCCCACAAGGTGCTGGTGCGTGCCCGCAGCCACGGCCTCGATCCGGAGGCTCTCGACGTGTCCGGAGCGGACGTCGCAGCGGAAGCGCTGGGTGCGGAGTTCCTGCGCCTGGTTGCCCGGGCCGAGGAGCTCGGACTCGATCCCGAGCAGGAGGCCCGCGCGGCCCTGCGAGCCCTGGAGGAACGGGTACGGGCGGCCGAGCGCCAACCCTGATTCATCCCCGAAGCTCCCGCGGGTGGGCAACATTGCGGCTGGTGCCAACGATCCGCCGGTGATCATCCTCGTTGTCAGTACGAGAGGGGTGATGTGATGAAACGCTTCTACGCTGTGCTCGCCTTCGTCGTGAGCGGCCTCGTCGCCGTGCAGGCCGCGATGGCCGTCTGGGCCGAGGCCGGCCTGTTCCTGTGGATCTCACGGGATGGTGGTGCCATCGACCAGGCGACACTGTCATCCGAGTGGCAGCCACCGTTCCCTGAGGCCGCCGGCTTCGAGATCCACGGCATGAACGGAATGATGGTGATTCCGGCGGTCGCGTTGGTGCTCGTTGTGGTCTCGTTGTTCGCCAAGGTTCCGAGAGGGATCGCCTGGGCGGTCGCCGTGCTCCTGCTGGTGGCCCTTCAGGTCACCCTCGGACTGCTCGGCCACAGCGCCTCGATCGCCGGCCTCGCCCATGGCATCAACGCCGTCGGGCTGTTCACCGTCTCGCTGCTGGCCGGGCTCAGGGCCTGGCGCGCCGCGGCCCTGACGGCGGCCCCGGCAGAGTCGGTGCCAGCGGTCGCCTAGGTGACGCGGACGCCCGAGCCGGTCACCCGCCGTCGCCGGCTCCGACTGCGGGTGTGGCTTCCGACCGCCGTCGCGACGTTGCTGCTGGTTCCGCTCGGCGTGCTGTGGTGGTCGAGCCTGCTGCCGTCCTCGCTGTCGGTAATGCAGATGGGCTCTGCGGACTTCGGCACCGGAGGGCGTCCGCTCGAGCACCACCACGGCGACATGCACGGCATGAGCGTCACCGACTTGGTCGCCGACCCCTCGCGGCCACCTGACGTGCGCGTCGACCTGCATGCTGCGCGCGCGACGCTGTCGATCGGCACAGCGCAGGTGAGCGGCTACACCGTGAACGGCACCTCGCCGGGGCCGACGATCCGGGCACGCGAGGGCCAACTCATCGAGGTGCGGTTCACCAACGACTCGGTACCCGGCGGCGTCACCCTGCACTGGCACGGGGTGTCTGTGCCCAACGCCATGGACGGTGTGGCGGGCGTCACCCAGGACGCGCTGCCTCCCGGCCAGTCCTTCACCTACCGGTTCGTCGCAGCGCAGGCCGGCACCTACTGGTACCACTCCCATCAGGTGTCCCACGAACAGGTGATCGGTGGGCTGTACGGGGCGTTGGTGATCGAGCCCAAGGGCGGCACGCCGCCCCCGGACGCAGTCGCGCGCGCGCACACCTACGCCGGCGTCCGCACGATCAACGGACGGCCGGAGAACCTCGTCGTTGCCACCGGGGCGGGCGGTCAGATCCGCGTCCGGGTGGTCAACACCGACAACGCGACCCTGCCGGTCTGGAGTTCCGGCCCGGTGGTGGTGGCGGCGATCGACGGCAACGAGGTGAACGAGCCCTCGCCGGTGGCCGGACAGGTGATCAGGGTGCCCGCCGGCGGCCGGGTCGACCTGCTGGTGTCGCCGGCGTCCGCTGGGATGCGGATCCAGCTGTCGAAGGCGACGGCCGTCATCGTCGCCGCCGGCGGGGCGGAACCGGCAGAACCCGAGCAGCCGGCGGCACGCTTCGATCCGCTCGCCTACGGCCGTCCCGCCGACGTGGGCTTCGACCCATCCCGCCTCGACCGCCACTTCGACTACCTGGTGTCCCAGCTCCCCGGCTTCGTGAAAGGGCGTCCCGGGGTGTGGTGGGCGATCAACGGCAAGCTCTACCCGAACGTGCCGATGTTCGTCGTCGCAGAAGGGGAACTGGTGGGCATGCACATCGTGAACAGCACCAGCGAGGTGCACCCCATGCACCTGCACGGCCACCGGGTTATGGTGACCGCGCGCGACGGGGTCGCCGCGACCGGCAGCCCCTGGTGGACCGACTCCTTCGACGTGCAGCCGGGGGAGAGCTTCGACATCGTCTTTCGGGCCGACAACCCCGGCATCTGGATGGACCACTGCCACAACCTCGACCACGCTCGCGACGGCATGGTCGCCCACCTCGCCTACGACGGGGTCAGTACCCCGTTCCTGCTGGGCGGGCCCGCGGGGAACGAGCCTGAATAGCGCAGCGGCGGGGCTGCCACGATCGAAGTCGGTCGGCGTCCAGCGGGCGGACCTGACGATAGGGTGGTTCCGACGACTTGATCACTCCTGAAAGGCACACATCGTGGCAAGCATCGAATTTGTTGACGCGCGGCAGATCCTGGACTCTCGTGGCAACCCCACCGTTGAGGTCCAGGTCGTGCTCGACGATGGCGCAGAGGGTCGCGCCGCCGTTCCGTCCGGCGCTTCGACCGGCCTTTTCGAGGCTGTCGAGTTGCGTGACGGCGACGCCGCGCACTACGGCGGCAAGGGTGTCCTGAAGGCCGTTGAGAACGTTGTGGAGCAGATTGCCCCCGAGGTCATCGGCATGGCCGCCGACGAGCAGCGCCTGCTCGACCAGGCCATGATCGAGCTGGACGGCACTGACAACAAGGGCAAGCTCGGCGCCAACGCCATCCTGGGCGTCTCGATGGCCGTGGCCCACGCCGCGGCCGAGTCGGCTGGTCTCCCCCTGTACCGCTACCTCGGTGGCCCGACCGCCAACGTCCTGCCGGTGCCGACGATGAACATCCTCAACGGTGGCACCCACGCCGACTCCAACGTCGACATCCAGGAGTTCATGATCGCCCCGATCGGTGCGGCGACCTTCGCTGAGGCCCTCGAGATGGGCGCGGGTGTCTACCACGCCCTCAAGGCCGTGCTGCAGGCCCGTGGCCTTTCCACCGGCCTGGGGGATGAGGGCGGCTTCGCCCCGAACCTGGAGAGCAACCGGGCAGCCCTCGACCTGATCATCGAAGCCATCAAGAACGCCGGCTTCGAGCCTGGCAAGGACGTGGCCCTCGCCCTTGACGTGGCCGCGTCCGCCTTCGTCGCCGAGGGTGGCTACACCTTCGAGGGTGGCGTCAAGACCACCGACGAGATGGTCGCGTACTACGAAGAGCTGATCGACGCCTATCCGCTGGTCTCCATCGAGGATCCCCTCGACGAGGAGGACTGGGCGGGCTGGGCCAAGTTCACCGCGCAGGTCGGTCACAAGATCCAGGTGGTCGGCGACGACCTGTTCGTCACCAACCCGGTTCGGCTGTCCCGCGGCATCGCCGAGAACTCCGCCAACGCGCTGCTGGTGAAGGTGAACCAGATCGGCTCGCTGACCGAGACCATCGACGCGGTCAGCCTCGCCCACCGCGCCGGCTACACCACGATGATGAGCCACCGTTCGGGCGAGACCGAGGACACCACGATCGCCGACCTGGTCGTCGCCCTCGGCTGTGGCCAGATCAAGTCCGGCGCCCCGGCGCGGACCGAGCGGGTGGCGAAGTACAACCAGCTGCTCCGCATCGAGGAGGACCTCGACGAGGCGGCGCGCTACGCCGGAGCCGCAGCCTTCCCCAGGTTCAAGGCCTGAGGAACCTATCCTTGACCCGATGAGGGCCGAGGATCATGGCACGCACACCGCGTAGCCCACGCAGCACCAGTACCGGCCCGGGACGCACCAACAGGCGCTCCCGGGCCGGTACTGGTACGTCCAGCCCGGTGACGCCCGTTTCCGGCCCCACGCCGCCGCAGAGCGCCGTCCCGGCCTGGCGCCGCGGCCTGCACCTGACCCGCCGCGCGACGGTGCTCGTGCTCGTCGTCGTGGTGCTGGCCATCTCGTTCGGGCAATCGCTGCGGATCTACCTCTCGCAGCAGCACGACCTGGCGGTGGCCCAGCAGCAGATCCGTGACCGGTCGGCGCAGATCGCCGACCTGGAGTCCGAACTGGCCCGGTGGAGCGACCCCGAGTACGTGAAGGCCCAGGCCCGTGACCGGCTCGGCTGGGTGATGCCCGGCGAGACCGGCTACCGGGTGGTCGGCGCCGACGGCAAGCCGATCGGTGGGGGAGCGGTGATCGAGTCCGAACAGGCACTGCCCGCCGGCGAGCACGACCCGGTCTGGTGGGACCGCATGTGGGGTTCCGTGCGGACCGCAGACGCCCCCACTCGCAGGGTCGTCGTCCCCTAACCTCGTCCGCGCGGCCTCTGCCTGCCTGTTCGCTCCCGAAACGCGCCCTTGCTCCCGAAATTTCGGGAGCAAGGGCGCGTTCTGGGAGCAGGGACGCCGAGTGGGGCCGGTGGGGGCTCGCGGGTGGCGTGGAAGAATGACGGCCGTGCCGAGCTTCGAACCCCTCACTCCCGCGGACGCAGGGATCGTGGCGGCCCAGCTGGGGCGCGAGCCTCGCGGCGTCGCCGGGGTGGCGTGGCGGTGCGCCTGCGGTAAGCCGGGGGTGGTCGCCACCAACCCGCGGCTGCCGGACGGCACCCCGTTCCCGACCACCTATTACCTCACCTGCCCGCGGGCCGCGTCCGGCTGCTCCACTCTGGAGGCCGAAGGACTGATGACCGAGCTTGCCGGACGCCTTGCCGCCGAGCCCGACCTGGCCGCCGGCTACGAGCGGGCACACGCCGCCTACCTCGCCGACCGGGCCGAGCTCGGGACGGTGGCGGAGATCGAGGGCATCAGCGCCGGTGGAATGCCCACCCGCGTGAAGTGCCTGCACGTCCTGGCCGGTCACGCCCTCGCCGCCGGACCCGGGGTGAACCCGCTGGGAGACGTCATCCTCGCCCGTCTGGGCGAGTTCTGGGCCCGGCCCTGCCTCAATGGCCACGACTCCCCCGAAGCACAGGACCCCAGCGATGAGTGAGCAGCTCCTGGCAGCCGTCGACTGCGGCACCAACTCGGTCCGCCTGCTGGTGAGCCGCCTTGTCGACGGACGGCTGGTGGAGGTGGACCGCCGCCTGCACCTCACCCGGCTCGGCCAGGGCGTGGATGCCACCGGCCAGTTCCACCCCGAAGCCCTCGCCCGCACCCTGGACGCCATGGCCGACTTCGGCGCAGAACTCGACGAGCTCGGCGTCACTCGCCGCCGCGTCGTGGCCACTTCCGCAGCGAGGGACGCGGCCAACTCGGCCGACTTCTTCGCCGGTGCCCGCGCCCGCCTCGGCGTGGACGCGGAGATCATTCCCGGCGAGGAGGAGGCCCGGCTGTCCTACGCGGGAGCCGTCGGCGCCCTTCCCGACCTGGGCCAGCCCGTGCTGGTGATGGACATCGGCGGAGGGTCGACAGAGCTCGTTCTCGGCAGTGATGGACAAACGCGCAAGGCGATCTCCCTCGACATCGGCTCAGTCCGGTTGCGCGAGCGCTTCCTGCACAGCGACCCGCCGACCCCGGCGGAGGTTGCGGCGGCGACAGCCCACATCGACGGCCTGCTGGATGACTCCGGCATCGACTTCGCCGCCGTCGCCACCTGGGTGGGAGTTGGCGGGACGGTCACCAGCCTGTCTGCCCTCGCCCAGGGGTTGGCCACCTACGACCGCGCCCGCGTGCATGGCTCGGTGGTCAGCCACCGCGAGCTCGACGAGCTGGGGCTCCGCCTGCTGGCCATGCCGGTCGCGGCCGTCACGGATCTGCCCACGATGGTGCCGGGCCGCGCCGACGTCATCTCCGGCGGGGCCCTGATCGCCCGCCGGGTCGCGTCCCGGCTGGCCCCGGCGCTCACCGTGAGTGAGGCGGACATCCTCGACGGCCTCGTGCTCGGCCTGATGGGGCGCGCCGAGTTGTGAGCGTTACTCACCAGTCGCGATGTGTCCGCTATCACTCCTGTTGGAGCGCTTGGTAACGACTTGATAACGTATCCTGTGAGGTGATTGTTAAGGCTCACATGTGAGCCTTAACATCTGCTAACGGCCAAAGGCGGCCATCCGGTGCCGGTGGGTTCAGCTCCACCCCCGGGAGCGAACAAGGAGGTTTGTCGAATGAAGAAGACCATCGGTCTCTTTACCGCCGGCGCGCTGGTGCTGGCACTTTCAGCCTGTGGCGGGGGTGCTCCGGCCGCGAGCGGCAGCGGCGGCGGCGCCAAGGCGCTGGACCAGCTCGTTGTCGGTTTCGCCCAGGTGGGCGCCGAGAGCGGCTGGCGTACGGCCAACACCAAGGACATCCAGGCTGCCTTCAAGGATGCCAACATCAAGCTGCAGTTCTCCGACGCCCAGCAGAAGCAGGAGAACCAGATCAAGGCCATCCGCTCCTACATCCAGCAGAAGGTGGACTACATCGCCTTCTCGCCCGTTGTCCAGACCGGTTGGGATGCCGTCCTCAACGAGGCCAAGGCAGCCAGCATTCCGGTGATCCTCACCGACCGCGCGGTCGACTCCAAGGACACTTCGCTGTACAAGACGTTCCTCGGTTCTGACTTCGTGGCCGAAGGCAAGAAGGCCGGCGACTGGTTGGTCGCTGACTCCAAGGCGGCTTCCGGTCCGGTGAACGTGATCCAGCTCGAGGGCACCACCGGCTCAGCTCCGGCCATCGACCGGGCCAAGGGCTTCGCCGACGCCATCGCCGCCAACCCCAAGATCAAGGTCGTCGCCAGCCAGACCGGTGACTTCACCCGCGCAGGCGGCAAGCAGGTCGCAGAAGCGCTGCTGAAGAGCCACCCCGAGGCAACCGTGATCTTCGCCCAGAACGACGACATGGGTCTTGGCGCCATCGAGTCCATTGAAGCTGCCGGCAAGGTTCCCGGCAAGGACATCAAGATCATCACCGTTGACGCCGTCCATGACGGCATGCAGGCTCTCGCCGACGGCAAGATCAACTACATCGTTGAGTGCTCGCCGCTGTTGGGCAAGCAGCTGATCGACATCGTCAAGAAGCTCAACGCCGGTGAGACCGTGCCGGCCCGGATCGTGACCGAGGAAGGCACCTTCACCCAGGAGCAGGCCAAGGCGGCCCTGCCCGACCGTAAGTACTGACGCTTCGGCGCAGTACGCTTCCCCCGCCCCAAGGTGGGTGCGCGGCTTCGGCTGCGCACCCACCGGCGTGCGGGTAGCCCCGAACACCCGGCGGAAGAAAGAGCAGCGATGCCTGACAGCCTGAGCGCAGCGGCCCAGCTCCCGAGCGTGGCCCCGGTTGTCGAGATGAACGACATCTCGATCACTTTTCCTGGGGTGAAAGCCCTGGATGCGGTCGATTTCCGCATGTTCCCCGGCGAGGTGCACTCGCTCATGGGGGAGAACGGCGCTGGAAAGTCCACGCTGATCAAGGCACTCACTGGCGTCTACAGCGTCGACAGCGGGGTGATCCGGCTCGGGGGCGAGCAGGTCACCTTCGCCGGGCCCGCCCAGGCCCAGGCTGCCGGCATCAGCACCGTCTACCAGGAGGTGAACCTCCTGGGGAACTTGACCGTCGCCGAGAATGTCATGCTCGGCCGCGAACCCAGGCGCTTCGGCGGCATCGACTGGCGCGCGATGCGCCGGCGGGCTGCGGAGATCCTCGAAGGCCTCAGCCTCGACGTCGACCCGAACTCGCTGCTGAACTCGCACTCGCTGGCCGTCCAGCAGCTTGTCGCGATCGCCCGTGCCATCGACATCAAGGCCAAGGTGCTGATCCTCGACGAGCCCACCTCGAGCCTCGACCTGGAAGAGGTGGCCGAGCTGTTCCGGGTCATCCGCTCCCTCAAGGAGTCCGGCGTCGCGATCCTGTTCGTCAGCCACTTCCTCGACCAGGTCTACGAGATCAGCGACCGGCTCACCGTCCTGCGCAACGGGCAGCTGGTGGGGGAGTACCTCACTCCGGAGCTGCTGCGTATCGATCTGGTGCAGGCCATGATCGGCAAGGAACTGGCCACCCTCGACGACCTGGAGAACCGCGTGCACTCCGGTGACCGCGAGGTCGCTCCCACCGAAGGCGCCAAGCCGTACCTCGTCGCGTCCGGCATCGCCCGCAAGGGTGCGATCGCGCCCGTCGACCTGGTCATCGGCGCCGGCGAGGTGGTCGGCCTTGCCGGCCTGCTCGGCTCGGGACGCACAGAGGTCGCCCGGCTGATCGGTGGCGTCGACCGCACCGACGCCGGCCAGCTCGAAGTGAGCGGCCATCCCATCAAGCTCAGGACGCCGCGGCAGGCCATCAAGCACCACATCGCCTACTCGTCGGAGAACCGGCGCGCAGAAGGCATCGTCGACGAGCTCAGCGTGCGCGACAACGTGATCCTGGCCCTGCAGGCCGACCGGGGCTGGTTCCGGCCGATCCCGCGCAAGCGCCAGGACGAGCTTGCCGCCAGCTACATCGAAGCGCTCAACATCAAGACCCCCGACGCTGACACCCCCGTCCGCAACCTGTCGGGCGGCAACCAGCAGAAGGTGTTGCTTGCGCGCTGGCTGGCCATCGCACCCCGCTTGCTGATCCTCGACGAACCCACCCGCGGCATCGACG
This sequence comes from Propionibacteriaceae bacterium, assembly GCA_017882685.1. Lineage (GTDB taxonomy): Bacteria > Actinomycetota > Actinomycetes > Propionibacteriales > Propionibacteriaceae > Propionicimonas. Next base: position 10,172 of record JADGPA010000203.1, read on the forward strand.
TCGGCGCAAAGGCCGAGATCCAGAAGCTCGTCTACAGCCTCGCCGAGAACGGTATGAGCGTGCTGTTCATCTCCGCAGAACTCGAGGAGGTGCTGCGGCTCAGCAACCGTATCGTCGTTCTACGCGACCGCCAGAAGGTGGCCGACCTGCTCAACGACGGGCTGGGCGTCGACGACCTGCTCGCCCTGATCGCAGAGGGTGCCACCGAACCAGAACCAGTGACCGGAGCAGCATCGTGAAGTACTTGGGCCTTGCCTTCTCGAATCGGCTGTTCTGGCCGGTGGTCATGCTGGTGGCCCTGCTGGCCGTCAACGTGATCGCCGTGCCCGGCTTCCTCGCCATCACCGTGAACAGCGAGGGCCACCTGTTCGGCAGCACCATCGACATCGTTCGCAACGGCGCACCGACCCTGATCATCGCTGTCGGCATGACCCTTGTGATTGCGACCCGCGGCATCGACCTGTCGGTGGGCTCGATCTGCGCCATCTCCGGTGCTGTGGCCTGCTCGATCATCCTCGGCTCGCCGAATCCCGACGACCCCGGCGTCGTGGGTGTCGCTGTGCTCGCGGCGCTGGGGCTCTCGCTGCTGCTGGGCGTGTGGAACGGCTTCCTCGTCGCCGTCCTCGGCATCCAGCCGATCATCGCGACCCTGATCCTGATGACCGCAGGACGCGGCATCGCGATGCTGATCACCGAGGGCAACATCCTCACCGTGGAGAGCGCGCCCTTCAAGTTCCTCGGCTCGGGCTTTCTGGTGGGCATTCCGGTGGCGACGATCATCGGGGCGGTGACCATCGGCTTCGCAGCGCTGCTCACCCGCCGGACGGCGCTGGGCCTGCTGATCGAGAGCGTCGGCATCAACCCCGAGGCCAGCCGCCAGGCCGGAGTCCGAGCCCGCGGGCTGCTGTTCACCGTCTACGCCTTCTGCGCCGTGCTGGCGGCGATCGCGGGCCTGATCCTCACCTCGAACCAGACGGCGGCGGACGCCAACAACACCGGCCTGTTCATCGAACTGGACGCGATCCTCGCCGTCGTGATCGGCGGCACCTCCCTCAACGGCGGCCGCTACTCCCTCGCCGGCACGTTGGTGGGCGCGCTGATCATCCAGACGCTGGTGACCACGGTCTACACCGTCGGGATCCCGCCGATCGCCACCATGGTGTTCAAGGCCGCCGTGGTGACAGCCGTCTGCCTGCTGCAGTCGCCGACCACGGCTGCAGCGATCGGACGATGGCGACGCCGGTCACCGGCGCCACAGCCCGTAGCGAAAGTGGCGGTCTCGCGATGAGTGTCGCGCTCGCCCCCGCGACCGGGCTGACCCGCGCCGGGCGCCGGATCGTTGACGTCTTCACAAGCCCCAAGTCGGGGCCGGTCCTCGTCACGGCCGTGCTGTTCGTCCTGATCTTCGTCGCCGGCGGCCTGCGCTACCGGGGATTCCTCTCCGGCCAGGTCTTCCTGAACCTGCTGATCGACAACTCCTACCTGATCGTGCTGGCGATCGGCATGAGCTTCGTGATCATCACCGGCGGCATCGACCTCTCAGTGGGGGCTGTGGTCGCCCTCTCCACGATCATCGCCGCCCGGCTCCTGCAGGCCGGGTGGGACCCGACGGCTGTGATCGCGATCATCTTGTTGGTCACGTCCACCCTTGGGCTGTTGGTGGGGCTGATGATCCACATCTTCAAGGTGCAGCCATTCATCGCGACGCTCGCCGCCATGTTCCTCGCCCGCGGACTGTGCTACATCATCGCGAAAGAGTCGATCAGCATCGAGCACCCGTTCTTCGTCGCCATGGCGAACCTGCGGATCCCGCTGGGCGGCCAGATGAGCGTCAGCCCCAGCGTGTTGATCGCGCTCGTCGTGCTCGCGATCGGCGTGTGGGTGCTGCAGTACACCCGCTTCGGCCGCACCGCCTACGCCATCGGCGGCGGCGAGCAGTCGGGCATGCTGATGGGTCTGCCGACATCGCGCACCAAGGTGCTGGTGTACGTGATCAGCGGCTTCTGCTCCGGGCTTGCCGGCGTCCTCTACGCGTTCTACACGCTGTCGGGCTACGCGCTCACCGCCGTCGGCACCGAGCTGGACGCGATCGCTGCCGTCGTCATCGGCGGCACCCTGCTCACCGGCGGTTACGGCTTCGTGCTCGGCTCGGCGCTGGGCGTCCTCGTGCTCGGCCTGATTCAGACGATCATCACCTTCGAAGGCACGCTCAGTTCGTGGTGGACGAAGATCTTCATCGGCGCGCTGCTGCTGGTCTTCATCATCCTGCAGAAGGTCCTCACCTCCAGACGGACCTGAGGCCCCAGTGTCGACAACATCAGCCGCGGGCACGGAACGAAGAAAGCCAGGAACAGCAGGCACCGTGATCGAAGAGGAGCGGGCGAAGGCCGCCACGATCTTCGATGTGGCGCGCCTCGCCGGAGTGTCCCATCAGACCGTGTCCCGTGTGCTGAACGACCTTCCGAACGTGCGGCCAGCCACGCGCGAACGGGTCGAGCGCGCGATCAAGCAGCTGCGCTACATCCCCTCCCCCGCGGCACGGGCGCTGGTGACCCGCCGGTCGCGGACGATCGGGCTCATCACCACCGGCGCTCCCGACCACGGTCCGACCACGACGGCGCTGTACTTCAACGAGGCGGCACGTGAGGAGCGCTATGCGGTGATCATGGCCAGCCTCCTCCTGGCCGACCCGGCCGCGCTGCGGCAGGCTGCGGAGGTGCTGGTGCGGCAGAACGTGGAGGCGATCGTGCTGATCACCTCGAACCGGTCGACCCTCGGCGTGCTTCAGGCCATGGAGCTCGGGGTGCCTTTCCTGGCCGTGGTCTCACAGGGTTCCGGGCTGCACCGGGTGCACCTCGACCAGTACCAGGGCGCGCGGCGGGCCGTCCGCCATCTGACCGATCTGGGGCATCGCGACATCCGTCACATCGCCGGCCCGATCGACTCGATGGATGCCCTCGAACGCATCCGCGGCTGGCGGGATGCGCTGGGCGAGAACGGACTGGTGGCGCACGAGCCGATCATCGGCGACTGGTCGGCGGCCAGTGGCTACGCCGCGGGCCAGCGGATGCTCGCTGAGGGGGCGTTCACGGCAGCGTTCTGCGGCAACGACCAGATGGCCCTCGGCCTGATCCACGCCCTCACCGAGGCCCACCGTGCGGTGCCCGACCAGGTGAGCGTCGTCGGCTTCGACGACATCCCCGAGGCGGCCCACTTCTCCCCGCCCCTGACCACGATGCACCAGGACTTCGCACAGCTCGGACGCGACGCCATGGAGGTCATGCTCGCCGTGCTGCGCGACGAGCAGTCGCCCAACCCCTTGCTGCGGGTGCCGCAGCTGGTGGTTCGTGGCAGCACCGCGCCGCCACGCCCCTGACCGGGACCTCTAGAATCGCGCCCAGGCCCCCATGGCCCAACTGGCAGAGGCAGGCGGCTTAAACCCGCCAAAGTATGGGTTCAAATCCCATTGGGGGCACCGATGGATTCGCGAGCGGTTACGGCTCGGTGCCCCAGATCAGGGTGCCGTTCTGGTAGACGGTGATCTTGGTCGAGTCGGCGTAGGTCGTGCCGGTGCCATAGCTGTAGTCATCGACTTCGTCGAAGTTGCTCCAGTCCGTCTTGTTGAAGCCAAGCTTGACCTGGCTCGAGGCGCCGGCAGCCAGTGTGGAGGACGGGAACTCTACGAGCAGGTACGCGTCCGCGCCAGTCCGAGCGGGGGAGACTGGAACCACACTGCTGACGGGGCAGCTGGCGGTCGCGTAGTAGCAATTGGTCGTGAAGGTCGAGGCGCCGGCCTCCTTGGTGAACCAGTAGCGGACAGTGATCGTGCCCAGATCCACGCCCGACGCACCGGTGTTCACCAGTTGCAGAGCCGGCTTGATCGCGTTGGCGGTTTGCGAGACGGTGTCATCGTTGAAATACTGCGCCTTCACCGTCGAACCGGCGAGGGTGAGGGTGACCGTGTTGTCGGTGCTGGTCGAGGCGGTGTTGTTGTTGCCGGCCAGGTCCTGGACGAGGTTCGCCCCGATGGTTGCGATGATGGTGCCGTTGCCGGTCATGCCGCTGATCGTGACGGTGTAGACCGGACCGGCGCCGGTGATCGCGACGGTCTTGGTCCCGGTTGCGGTCCCAGCCACCGTGACGTCTGCGTTGGCGAAGCCCGTCACCGGCTCGCTGAAGGTCGCCGTGAAAGCCACCGTGCCGGTGCCCGTCGGATCAGCCTGACCCGCAGCCTGGTTGATCGTCACGCTCGGGGGCGTCGTATCAGTGACCTTGACGACGTTCCCACTGGTCGCGGTGTCCGTGTTGCCGACGTTGTCGGAGACGACGTACTGGTACTTGTAGCAGAACCCGCCGGCCACGGTGTCGCTGAAAGGCGAGGAGCCCGGGTTGGTGGCGGCGGTGGTCCATCCGCCGTAGCTGCCACAGGTGGTGCCGGTCAGGGTCGCGGACTGGCGCTGCAGCAGGCGCGTCCCCAGACCGGACCCGCCATCGGTGCCGGTCGTGAAGCCAACGCTGACCGACGTGCTCGCCTGGGTGCCGTTCGGCGGGGTCACCGAACCGGCGCCCGGCGCCGTGTCGTCGGCGGTGGGGGTGAAGGAGGCGTTGCCGGAGGGGACTGTGGCGTTGTTGGTCGCGGTCACGTTCTTCGTGCCGGGTGCTGCCGGTGCGCCACTCCAGGAGTAGGTGTTCACGTTGGACGCGCCCAGGGTCGACGTCCAGTTCGTGCCGAGGGTCGGGAAGGCGTGGCTCGCGATCCCGGATACGGTGTCGGTCGCTGTGGAGGTGGTCGTGAAGGAACCAGTACTCGCTGCCGACCGGTAGTAGACGACCGTGCCGCTGGACCAGTAGGTGTTGGTGAAAGCGGAGTGGGCCAGCGTGGGCGCCGCGGGTGCGGTGAGGTCGACCTTGATGTCGGGGCTGGTGTACGTGGTGGGATTGCCCAGCGTGTCCAGGACGACGTACTGGTAGCTGTAGCAGGCCTGGTCGGCCACGGTGTCGGACTTCGGCGGGACCGGGTCCGCTCCGCCCACCTGGGTGTAGCTGCCGAAGGCGCCGCACGTGCCGTTGGCGGTACCACCCGAGGAGAGGGTCGCCGTCGCGCGATTCAACAGGTTCCCTGTCGTGGCCACCCCGCTCGGGTCGATTCCCTTGGCGAAGACGACGCTCAGGGCGGTCGACGTCGCATAGCGGGAACCGGTGCCCACCAGGCCAGTGGCATCGACGGAACCACCCGTCGGGCCGCTGGTGTCCGGCACAGTCGAGCCGGTCTGGTAGTGGCCGCTGATGGTCGCGCTGGACAACACCGTGTTGTAGACGGCGACCTCGTCCAGGGAGCCCGCGTAGTACTGGATCGCAGTCGCGAGTCGTCCGAGGTTGATGTTGGCCGTGGCCGAGAGAGAAACCGTGCTGCCGGTCGCTGTTCCTGCAGAAGCGCCGTCGACGTACAACGCAAGGGCACCGGTGGCCTTGGTGCGGGTGAAGACCACGTGGTGCCAGGCGCCGTTGTTGTACGTCCCGGACGTCGCGATGCTCACTTCCGAGGTGCCGCCGACGCCGCCGATGACCTTGCCTTGGCACAGGGAGACGCCGAAGTCGTTGTTCATCCCGGGGTACTCGGCGTCGACGAGGCCAGCCCCCTGCCACCACTGGGTGCAGGTTGTCCCGTAGCTCTGGGTCGACTTGAACCAGAACTCGATCGAGAAGTCGTCCTGGATCTGGCGGGCCGCCGTCGCGTACTGGGTCGTGCCGTTGAACTGCACGGCCGTGTCGCTGCCGCCCGCGATAGCGCCGGTGGTCGCCATGGTCGGCGTTCCGGAGTAGGTGCCGTTGTTGGTCCCCTTGCTGTCCAGCATCGGGGACGTGGGGAGCGCCTCGCCGAGCCGCCAGAAGCTGACCAGACCACTGGTGGCCGAAATCGTGGCTGGGTACGTCGCCGCAGCCCTGACTACGTTCGCGTTCGCAAAGGTGGCCAGGTTGCCGACCCCGTCGGCGACGACGTATTGGTACTGATAACAGCTGCCCGAGCTGATCGCGTCGGTCAGGGGCGAGGTCGGATTGGTGCCGTTGGTGACCGTGGCGAAGGACCCGAAGGCACCGCAGGTCGTGCCGGTCAGGGGAGCCGCAGCGCGCTGCAGGAGGCGGGTCCCGATCCCGGTCAGGGCATCAGTGCCGGCGGCGAAGGAGACGCTGACGCTCGTGCCGGTGGTAACGCCGCCGGAGTAGGTCACAGTGCCCCCCGTGGGCGCGACGTCGTCGGCGGTGGGGGTGAAGGACGTGCCGCCGGAGACGCCGGTGGCGTTGTTGGTCGCTGTGACGCTCTTGGCTCCGGGGACCTGGGGTGTGCCGGACCAGGAGTAGGTGTTGACGCCGAGCGCGCCGGGCGTCGAGGTCCAGTTCGTGCCCAGCGTCGGGAACGCATAGCTGGCGATCCCGGACCCGCCGTCGGTGGCGGTCCCGGTGGCGACGAACGAGCCGGAGGCTGCCGCGGAACGGTAGAAGACGGTCGTGCCCGAACCGGGCCAGTACGTGTTGGTGATTCCCGAGA
>JADGPA010000204.1 GCA_017882685.1 Propionibacteriaceae bacterium
GCCCTGGTCAACGAATTGGTGACCCTGCTGGCCTACGAGGCCACCCGTGAGGTGCGCGTCCAGCCGCGCGAGGTGACCACTCCGCTGACCACCACCATCGGTGTGGAGCTGAGCCGGCCGCGTCCTCTCTTCGTCCCGATCCTGCGGGCCGGTCTGGGCATGCTCGAAGGCATGCTGCAGTTGATGCCGGCCGCAGAGGTCGGGTTCCTCGGCATGGTTCGCGACGAGGAGACCCTGCAGCCGTTCACCTACGCAGAGCGCCTGCCCGAGGACCTGTCCGGACGCCAGTGCTACGTGCTCGACCCGATGCTTGCCACCGGTGGCTCGTTGGGCGGCGCCGTGCAGTTCCTGGTTGAGCGTGGCGCCGACCACATCACCTGCATCTGCCTGCTCGCTGCCCCGCAGGGCATCGAGTACCTGCGTACCCTCGCCGACTCCCTTGGTGTGCCGGTCACTCTTGTCACCGCCTCCGTCGAGGAGACACTGAACGAGCGCGGCTACATCGTCCCCGGCCTCGGCGATGCGGGCGACCGTCTGTACGGCCTGGCCCAGTAGTCTCAGGGATCGTTTCCCCGGTTGTGGAAGCGGGTGTGGAGGCGTGGTCGTTGGCTGGGGTCGACGCGTAGTGGCGGGATGATCTGAGCCACCCCGGCGGGTCTGAGCCGGACATTCCAGCGGTCGGCGGTGGGGTCGTGTCCGGGTTCGATGATGCCGTGGTGGCGCGGGCACAGCAGTGCCAGGTTCGATAGGGCGGTAGCCCCGCCGGCCCACCACGGCTGGATGTGGTGGGCGTCGCAGTCTCGGGGTGGCTTGTCGCAGCCGGGAAAGACGCAGCCGCCGTCGCGCAGTTCCAACGCCGCCCGGATGGCGGGGGTGACCAGGCGTTGGGTGCGGCCCACGTCCATGATCTGTGAGGGGCCGCCCAGCACGGCGGGCAGCAGGTCGGCGTCACACAACAACCGGCGGGCCACCGAGGCTGTGATCTTGTCCCCCGTCCCGACCATCCCGGCGTCCACACACTGCTGCAGGAGCTTGTCGTAGGACATGGTGAGCACGATCCGGGGACGGTCCCCGCCATGGCCGGGCGCCAACGCCTCCTGGCAATGGTGGTGGACCATCGCCAACAGGCCCTCAGCCCTGCGCATGGCCGGGGTGACGTACTCAGAATCCGGGTCGAGCCGGTCCAAGCCGCGTTTCGTGGCTGCCGTGCGCTGTTGTGGGTGGCGGCGAACCCGACCATCAACTCCTGCGCCTCGACCACCACCGCGGCCGGGAAGTCCTCGGGCAGTTCGTCCAGCACGGCGGTGAGCGCTTCGGCCTGCGCGGGAAGGACCATCCCGCTTGCTGCCGCCTGGGCGACGACAGGGAAACGTCGCAAACCCTGCCCGGCGCCGATCAGGCGTCCCGCCTCCCGGCGGGTCAGGTTCGACCCTTCAGCCAACCACGTTGCCGTCGACGTCCCCTGCTCCTGCCACGGGGTCTCCGCGGCATCAACCCGGGCAGCAAGTAGGGCCAACCAGGTGTGCAGCTGCGCCTCCAGGCGCAGCCCTTCCTCCAAATGCTCGAGTTGTTCACGACCTGAAAGCAGCAGCTGCGCATCGAGCACAACATCAGCCAAGGCGGCGCGCAGCCCGGCCAGCCGGGCGCTGCCCGTCCGCTCCCCCAACCCCTGTGCCATGACTCAACGCTAGACGCCAGCACTGACACTTCCCGACCCAGGAAAGGCTTATCCACAAGCACTTTCACCATTCCGGGCGTTATCAACAAGAGAGCGATTTGCCCATTGACAAGTCGTTCGACTCTCACGCCTTCATCCGGCTTGTCCCCGGCCCCTGCGGGGTACCGTTTCGATGTACCTACCAGCAGGGAGAGGCGATGCCACAGCCATTGGTGAGTGTTCTCGTGCCCGTCCTCGACGTGGCCGGCTTGCTGCCGCGGTGCCTCGATTCGCTGCTCGCCCAGACCCACCGTCCGCTGGAGATCATCGTCGTGGACGACGGCTCCACCGATGGCTCGGCCGAGGTCATCGACCGCTACGCCGCACTCCATCCGGAGGTGCGCCCGGTCCATCAACGGCACCGCGGCCTCGGCCCAGCCCGCAATGCCGCTCTCGCCCAAGCCCTGGGTGAGTACGTGGCCATGGTCGACGCCGACGACTGGGTGGAGCCCGGTTTCGTCGCTGACACCGTCCGGCTCGCCCGCACCACCGCGGCCGACGTGGTGGTCACCAGCTTCTGGTTCGTGGCCTTGCACCTGAGCCTGCGGTTCCCTTTCCGGGCGCGCGACCGGACGCTGACCGGTCTGGAAGCCGCAGAGTTGAGCCTGCACCTCGCCCGGTTCCCTGCGTTCGCTTGGAACAAGCTCTACCGCCGCGACCTGTTCCTGCCAGGGGAGGAGCCCTTCCCGAACATCTACTACGAGGACGTGGCCACCACGCCCCGCTTGCTTGCAAGGGCCGGCACCGTCGCCCAGACCCGGCGCGCGTACTACCGCTACTGCCTGCGGTCGGACAGCATCACCGGCGACTTCGGCCCCCGGAACGTGTTCGCCTTCGCCGCAGTCCTTGCGATCCTGCGCGACGAACTCCAGCAGGCCGGGCTCTGGGAGGCGTGGTACCCCAGCTACCGGAAGCTGTTGCGGGACGCCCGGGTAATGCTGACAATCCAGGTGCTGCTGCAGCGCAACCGCATCCCGGTGCGGAGTCGTGGCCCCATCCTTGCCCGCTTGGGTAAGCGCCTGCGTGCACTGGCCGAGCCCCGTCCCGATGCTCGGGTGGTGGTCGGCGAACCGTCCCCCGCTGGCTCTGGCCTGGCCTGACGCCGTCCATGAGCCAGGTTCGCATTGGCACTTCCGGGTGGACCTATGACAGCTGGCGCGGCCCGGTGTACCCGCCGGGGGTGCCGGACGCCCAAAGGTTGGAGTTCTACGCCGGGGAACTGTTCGACACCGTCGAGCTGAACGCCAGCTACTACCGCTGGCCCGGCGACACCCAGTTCCGTTCGTGGCGGCGGCGCCTGCCGCCGGGGTTCGCGATGACGGTGAAGGCACCGCGCGGGCTCACCCACTCCAAGCGCCTGTACGAGCCGGAGCGGTGGATCGCCCGGATCCGCACTTCGCTCGCCCTGCTGGAGGACCGGCTCGGCGTCCTGCTGGTGCAACTACCGCCGGGTATGCCGCGCGACGACGCCCGGCTGGACTACTTCCTCGGCGCCCTGCCGAAGGGACTGCCTGTGGCGGTGGAGTTCCGGCACGAGACATGGCACACCGAGGAGGTGTTCGGCCTGCTCGAGCGTCACGGTGCGGCCTACGTGGTGATGAGCGGAGCCGGGCTGCCGTGCATCCTGCGCGCCACCGCCGGCTTCGTCTATGTCCGCTTCCACGGGCCCGACCAGCACCACCTGTACGGCGGCAGCTACGACGACGCGTCCGTGCGGTGGTGGGCCGACCGCATCGGGGAATGGCGGGGGCAGGGACTGGACGTCTACGGCTACTTCAACAACGACGCCGACGGCAACGCCGTGCGCAACGGGCTGACGCTCAACGCGCTGGTGGCGGCGTCGAGTCGGCCTTGACCGCTCCCCTGCTGCCCAGCGGCTTCTCCGGACCGCTGGTGGTGTCCTTCACCGTCTGTTCCTCGGACTCGGCATTGATCTCCGCGCCGAGCAGGACTGCGTAGCTGGTGAGCCACAGCCAGAGCATCAGCAGCACCACTCCGGCGAGCGCGCCGTAGGTCTTGGCGTAGTTCCCGAAGAAAGTCACGTAGAGCGAGAACCCCGCGGAGGCGCCGAGCCAGAGCACCGTTGCGACCACAGCACCCACGCTCACCCAGCGGAACTTCGGCGGTTCCCGGTCCGGAGCGAGGCGGTACAGCACAGCCAGCGCGAGCATCACCAGCACCGCCAGCAGCAGCCAGCGCACGACTTCGACCACCCAGCGCAACGGACCGTTGACGTCGAGGAAGCCCAGCACCACAGGGACGCCGGCCACCAGCGCCACGATCAGTGCCATGAAGACCACCGCGCCCACCGTGACTCCCAGGGCCAGCAGCTTCTCCTTCACGAAGCCGCGCTTCTTGTCCTCGTCATAGGCGGTGTTGATGGCCGTGATCAGGTTGCCAACGCCACCGGATGCGCTCCACAGGGCCAGGACGATGGCGAGCACGAGCCCCCATCCCAGGCTCTGCCGGGATGCGGACGCGAGCTGGTCCAGCTGGCCGACCAGCAGCGTCCGCGCCTCCGGCGGCAGGGAGGCGGTGAGGGTCTGGGTCTGGGAGGAGATCGTTGCCGGGTCGGCAACCAGCCCGTAGACCAGTGTGAATGCTGCGAGGGCCGGAAACAGCGAGAGGAAGCCGAAGAAGGCCACGCCTGCGCCCAGCAGGGACACCTGGTCTTCGGAAGCTTCTCGCCACCCACGCTCGACCACCTGCCACCAGCCGGAGGCCGGGATCTCAGTGGGCTTCCCCGCCTCCGCACCCGGCGCCATCGCTGCGTCCGTGTCCCTCATCGCCCGATCAGTCATGGGTGCCCAGTACCCACACCGGCGGGCCTCAGGCCTGAATCAGCTCCTCACCAGCGGAACTCCATGGCGTCCTCGTGCTTCTCGGTGTCGCGCATCGCGTCGAGGACGTCCATGTCAGCGGCGGAGATTACGAAGCCGAGCTCGGCGTTCTGCTGGATGTGGGACGGGGTCGTGGCCTTGGGCAGGACGACGGCGCCCTTCTGAAGCAGGAATCGGATGCACAGCTGCGGGGCGGAGACGCCGTACCCTGCGGCGATGTCCACGATCTCGGGATGGTTGACGATCAGGCCGTGCGCGAACGGGGAGTAGGCCTCGACGATGATGCTGTTGGCCTCACACACCTCGACGGTGTCGGAAGGGTCGAGCCCGATGAACCACCGGATCTGGTTGACCATCGGCTTCACGGTGCATGCCGGGAGCAGGCTGGCGAGGTCGTCGGGATCGAAGTTCGACACCCCGATCGCCTTCACCTGACCGCTGGCGAGGAACTCCTCCATCGCCTTCCAGATCTCCTTGTTCTCCTCGCGGCAGTCCTTGCCGATCTCGTTCCAGGGCCAGGGGGCGTGGATGAGATAGAGGTCGAGGTAGTCCAGGCCGATCTCGGCCATGGTGGTCTCGAACTCCGCGACCGCGTGCGGGTAGCTCTTGGCCTCGGCGGGAAGCTTGGAGGTGATGTACAGCTCCTCGCGGGCGATGCCGGAGTCACGAACCGCCCGTCCCACCGATGCCTCGTTGTGATAGGCCCGGGCCGTGTCGATGTGGCGATAACCGACACGCAGCGCCTCTGCGACGGCGTCGTAGCACTCGTCGCCTTCGGCGAGCAGCCACGTGCCGAACCCCACAGTGGGGATCTGGTCACCGCTGGCAAGGGTAAGGGTCTGCGTCAGTGCACTCATCGGAATCCTGTCTCTGCATCGCGGCCCGGAGAATGGCCGTCTCCTCTGAACTCGAGCCTAGACGCGTCTCCGCTCACCGGTCGGCGACCTGTGTCCGTCCGACGGGGCGACCGCTCCCGTCCCCGCAGTGTCTGGAATGCCCCTGATCCCCGCGCGACGGTACGGTGACCGGCGTGGGTCATGTTGACGTCGCCGGGGTGCGCTACGAACTGCCGGACGGGCGGGTGCTGCTGAACGAGGTCTCTTTCCGGGTGGGAGACGGGGCCAAGGTCGCCCTCGTCGGCGCGAACGGCGCGGGCAAGACCACCCTGCTGAGGATCATCACCGGTGACCTCGAGCCGCACGCCGGGGCGGTGACCCGGTCCGGTGGCCTCGGGGTGATGCGTCAATTCGTTGGCCAGGGTGTCGTCGAAGGCGGAGCCGGCGGGGACGACCCCACGGTCGCCGACCTGCTGCTCTCGGTCGCCCCTGCCCGCGTCCGCGGCGCCTCGGCAGCTATGGACGCGTGCGAGCGGGCGCTGATGGAGGCCGATGACCTGGCCGCCCAGCTCGCCTATGCCGAGGCGCTGTCGGAGTTCGCCGACGCCGGCGGCTACGACCTCGAGGTGGTCTGGGACGTGTGCACCACCGCGGCGCTCGGCGCGTCCTACGACAAGACGAAGTACCGCTCCTTGAAGACGCTGTCGGGCGGGGAGCAGAAGCGGCTGGTGCTGGAGTACCTGATGCGCTCCCCTGAGGAAGTGCTGCTGCTCGACGAACCCGACAACTACCTCGACGTGCCCGGCAAGACCTGGCTGGAGGAGCGGATCGTCGAGTCGCCCAAGACGATCCTGTTCATCTCCCACGACCGCGAGCTGCTGGCGCGGACGGCCACCCGCATCGTCACGGTGGAACTCGGGGCGGACGGCAACAGGGTGTGGACGCATCCCGGCGGTTTCGCCGCCTACCACGAGGCGCGACGCTCCCGGTTCGAGAGGTTCGACGAGCTGCGGCGGCGCTGGGACGAGGAGCATCAGAAGCTCAAGACCCTCGTGCTGACCCTGAAGCAGAAGGCGACCTTCAACGACAGCATGGCCAGTCGCTACCAGGCCGCCCAGACCAGGCTGCGGAAATTCGAGGAGGCGGGGCCGCCCACCGAGCAGCCGCGGGAACAACGGGTGAACATCCGGCTCTCCGGCGGACGCACCGCCAAGCGCGCCCTGGTCTGCGAGGAACTGGAGCTCCGCATCGCCCCCGGGGATGGGCAGGAGCAGTCGACCGGGCTGATGCGCCCCTTCGACCTCGAGGTCTGGTACGGCGAGCGAGTGGCCGTGCTGGGCTCGAACGGGTCGGGCAAGTCACACTTCCTGCGCCTCCTGGCCCGCGGTGGGTCGATGCCGGACCTCGAGCACGAACCGGTGGGCGAGGCGGACGCCATCGCCCCCGTCGAGCACACCGGTCGCGCCCGGCTCGGCGCGCGCGTGCGGCCTGGGTTCTTCGTCCAGACCCACGAGCACCCGGAACTGCTGGGGCGCACGCTGCTGGAAATCCTTCATCGGGGCGACCGCACCCCCGATGGTCGCGGGCGGGCAGGCATGGGACGCGAGCCGGCCAGCCGGGTCCTCGACCGGTACGAGCTGTCGGAGGCGTCCGAGCAACAGTTCGAGACGTTGTCCGGCGGCCAGCAGGCGCGCTTCCAGATCCTTCTGCTCGAGCTGTCGGGTGCAACCCTGCTGCTGCTCGACGAAGCCACCGACAACCTCGACGTGCAATCGGCAGAGGCGCTCGAGGAGGGCCTCGCAGCGTTCGAGGGCACGGTGCTCGCGGTCACACACGACCGTTGGTTCGCCCGCGGCTGCGACCGTTTCGTCGTGTTCGGGGCGGACGGTTCGGTGTACGAATCCGACCAGCCGGTGTGGCAGGAGGGCCGGGTGCAGCGCGCCCGCTGAGGACGGTTCCGGTCAGTCGACGGCTGCCTCTGGCCCGCCGGAGGCGATCTCGGAGGCAACCACGTGCGGCACGGTGCGCCGCAGGGACGGCAGCGAGCTCACTGCGATGACGGCCGCGGCCGCCGCGAACCCGACTACGACGCCGAACCCGCCGGTGTAACCACGGGCGTCGATCACCGGACCGGCAAGACCCGAGCCGACGGCGACGCCGATGCCGAGGCCGGTGCCCATCCACGACAGGCCCTCGGTGAGCCGTTCCCTCGGCACCATGCGTTCGAGCAGGGTGTTGCCGTTGATCAGCGTGGGCGCGACGGTGGCACCCACCAGCACGCCGACTCCCGCGAGCAGGAGTTCGGTGTGGGCGAAGAGCAGGCCGGCGGCGCAGAGGAACAAGGCGACGACGCCGGTGACGAACCGTCTGGTCAGCGGCGAGTGCCAGGCGCGGGCGCCGTAGACGAAGCCGGCCACCCCGGATGCGAACGAGAAGATGGCGAGCACCGTGCCAGAGGCGGACCGGACGCCCCACTCGGTGGCGGCGGCGACAACGCTCACGTCGATGCTGCCGAACACACACCCGATCAGAAGGTTCACCGCAACAACGGAGGCCACGCCGGGGGTCAACAGGATGAACCGCCGTCGAGCGGGGGCACTGCCGTCCGCCGGACGCGGGGGCACGGGCGGTTCGGTGGCGCGCTGGGAGTAGAAGAGTTGCGCGCCGATCAGGGCCAGGACAATCGGGGCGACCAGCCCTGCCGCCGGGTGCACACCTGTGGACAGCGCCGTCGCCACCACCGGGCCGACAACGAAGGTGATCTCGTCGAGCGTCGATTCCAGCGAGAAGGCGGCGTGCAGCAGGTGCGGGTCGGAGGTGACATGGCTCCAGCGGGCCCGCACCAGCGCGCCCGGCGCGCCGCCGGTGCCGCCGCTGATCACCACTGGCGCGAACAGGACCCACGCCGGCACCTGCATCACGGCCAGCACGACGACAACGGCCAGCATCGAGGCAGAGATCACGGTGGCCGGGTACATCACGCGACGCTGCCCGTACTTGTCGACAAGGCTGGAGAGGACAGCTGTGCCGCCAGCCCACGCGACAGCGTTCGCAGCGGCCAGCGCACCGGCGAGGCCGTAACTGCCGTAGAGGGCGGAGACCATCAGCACGATGCCAAGGCCCATCATCGCCCCGCCGGAGCGGGCCAGCAGCCCCGCGGCACTGAACTTCAGTGCGCCCGGGATGCTGAGAATCTCTCGGTAAGCGCGCACCAGATGAGTCTTTCACGACTGGTCTGACCTCCGGCGAGCGTCGTCCTCCTGATCGGCATCGCACGACCGGGCCGGGCCGGGCCGCGTCCCTGATGGCGCGCATCAGCATTCTGATGTATTGCGCCCGGCCGAGCCGCCTCTCATCCTCGAAGGAACACGCGTTCCGAAGAGACGGAGACCGATATGCCCGGCTGGTACGTCCACCTGGAAGCAGCACACGACACGGCCCGGCAGCTTCGCGACGGCGACGTCCCGCCCGGCTTCCCCATCAGCACCGGACAGGCGCAGGCCATCGGCGAGCACTGCCACACCTGGCGCAACTACCTTGCGCTCGGCTCACTCGGCCCGGACGTCTTCTACCTGCTGCCTGACTTCAAGAACACCACCGGTCAGGTCATCCGCCAGGTCGTGAAGTGGGCGCTGGATGTCTGGGAGGTCGTCGACGGTGAGTTCGTCTCCAAGTGGGAGAAGTGGATCGGCCCGATCACGACCAACAACTCCCAGCTCGCCTCGCAGCTGACCGGTGGCCTGTCCACCCAGCTGGCCCAGGTGCTCGACGAACTGACGTCGGCGATCATGTCGGCCTTCAAGGGCCTCCTGGCCGAAATGGGCGATTGGTTCGGGATCCTCACCTCCGGCGTGCCACAGGCGTTCGGGGACGACGCCTTCTACTGGTCCGACATGTTCCACTACCGCCGCACCTACCAGTTCCCGTTCGTCCTGTTCCAGCAGGCGCAGGCCGCGCTCGCGGCAGCCACGACCGACGACGAGCGCAAGGACGCAGAGGCCCGGATCGCCTTCGCCGTGGGCTGGATGTCGCACTGCGCCACCGACGTCACGGGCCACCCGTTCACGAACGCGAAGGCCGGCGGCCCCTACCGTGACCACTGGCAGCGCCACCATCTCGTCGAGAACCACATGGACTCGGAGAACTACGGCGCCCGGCATCCCGGCGCCCTCTACGGCGAGTACGGCACGTCGGCCCTGCACTTCCGGCTGGCATTCCGGCACCGCGACGACGCCCCCTACAACGGACGCGACGACGCCCCGGCCTACGACTACTGGGGTGGCTTCCCCGCCTACGACAACGGTGACGGCCCGACAGCGACGGCGAACCGGCACACGTTCTTCGACCTCGACACCGGCCCGCTGCCGGATCACCTCGTCGAAGGCCTGCTCGACACGATGAGCGACGTCTACGGGGCAGACGGGCCGCACATCCTGATGCAGGACCCGCCTTTCTCTGCGACCGACCCCGTCACCGGCCAGCCCGACGGTCGGCCCAACGACGCCGCCATGGGTGAGATGTGGGAGATCGTCTACCGCTACCTGAAGATGACCGGCAGCGACGCCATCAGCTTGCGGCTGCCGCCGCCGCCGTCGGTGTTCACCGATCACTCGTTCCCGACCCCACCCGGTGGTGGGGGATCCGGGATCGACGATGACCCGAGCCGCGGCGCCGACGTGGATGACGACGACTCGTTCACACTGCTCGACCTGCTGCTCGCGCTGTTCGCGTGGGCGGTCTACCTCGCGCAGGTCGTGCTCTGGCTGGCCACCATCCTGCCGAGCCTGATCATCGACATCACCACCTTCCCAGCCCGCGAGGTCATCTACTGGGCCGTCATCGTCCCCGCGTGGAACCTGTACCTGCTGGCCCGCCGCGCCCTGGTCATGTCCGGCTTCGCGATGCCGAAACCGGCAGAGATCAATCCCGGGCTCACCACACTTGGCCACCAGGGCACCTACGACATCGCGTCAGCCCTGGACAACCCGTTCGGACTCCCTACCGCTCCGCCGCCCATCACCGAACCTTCCGGACGTCTGCATGCCACCGATCCGCAGGGCCTCGACCATGCGTATCCGCGCGGGATCGTCCGGGACCT
The DNA here is from genome assembly GCA_017882685.1 of Propionibacteriaceae bacterium. Classification (GTDB taxonomy): domain Bacteria; phylum Actinomycetota; class Actinomycetes; order Propionibacteriales; family Propionibacteriaceae; genus Propionicimonas. The sequence goes on from JADGPA010000204.1 coordinate 10,492, forward strand.
GCCCTCGGCGATCGGACGACCCGACCTCGTCGGGGCGCTGGGACTCACCTCATCCCTGCGCTACCTCACTGACGCGCCGGCTGACGAGTTCAAGCCGTCGGAGTGGGTCGCACCGTGGCGGTATCCGCTCACCAACCAGCACGGCGATGCGATCGCCCAGGAGGGCGCGGGCACGCACGTGGGGCCCTACGTCGTCGGGTCGAACTCGACCGTCCTGCTCAGCGGCGTGACCGGCAACGACGATGCGCGCGCCGACCTGGAGAAAGCAGCCACCCCGGCGGACACAGAAAAGGTCCTGGATGCGCGGCTTCCCGCCGACCAGCACCTCGGCGGGCCGGTCGACTACGGCATCTACCTGGTAGGCCGGATGGCAGCAGAAGTGGGCCAGCCCGAGTTCGGCGTCCCCGACTTCAACCTCGACTCCGACCGCGGCTACGCCTGGCACACCTGGGACTGGGACCGCAGCGACGTCGCGTGCGTGCCCGACATCAACGTCGTCGGCACAGAGGACTACGGCTACCTCCTGCCGTGCACGTCGCCGCAGTTCTTCCATGCCGACCACGACTGCCCGGCGCAGCCCGGCCGCTGGTACGCAGAGGCCCTCGACCTGAACGTCCACTACGTGCCGGGCGCCGGACCGGACGAGTGCATCCGGACGCGGCCACACCACCCCAACACCGACCCGAAGTGGCGTGGACGCCTCGACCATCAGGAAGGCTGACCATGCCCCTCGACCACGACGACCAGCAGCACCCCGTCCTCCCGGACAAGGAGGATCGCCGGCAGCGCGGCGACGACCCGCCGGACTCCTTCGGCCATACCGATCCCCCCAGCGGCGACCTCGCCCCGGGCTGGACGCCGAACGACTACGTCACGCATGAGGCCGAGGAACTCATCAAGGAGCTGGGCCGCGAGCACAGGCCGCACCGCGAGGACGTCTATCCCTACCTGATGGTGCGCGCCTTCAGCCCCGGCGACCGCGGAGCCCGGCCGACCTGGCCCTCCGTCCCGTGCTGGGAGTCTCCCGACATCCTGCTCATCGACGCCTCCTACACAGGTCCGTTCACGCTCTCTCAGCTGGTGGCGAGCCCGACAGCGGGACGGCGTTACCGCGTCTTCGTCCGTGTCTGGAACCTCGGCCTGCTGCCGGCCGTCGGCGTGCATGTGCGGGCGTGGTACGTGAACCCCGGCTTCTTCGGCGGCGACCCGACCAATCCCGCGTACCAGCCGATCCTCATCGGCGGCACGATGGTCAACCTCGACGATCGGAAGCGGCCAGGGGCGATGCAGGTCGTCGAACTCGACCACACCTGGGACATTCCGGCGAACCTCACCGGGCACGAGTGCCTGATGGCGTCGGCCAGTTGCCCGCTGGACCAGTGGAGCGGCGCCCTCGACGCCAACAACGACCGTCACGTCGGGCAGCGGAACCTGACGATCCTCGCCGGGACGGACAGCGCCAAAGAGCTGCTGTTTACGCTGGGTGGCCTTGTGACCAAGACCGGGACGCTGGAGCTGATGCACGGTGGCGCCGCTGTGACGCCGTTGCTGCGGGCGGTGCTCGGGCGGGCCAAGTCTGAGTTCCGCACGGCCCAGCTACGGGCGCCGTCCGCCGGGAAGCTTCGCCTCGGCGTACCGACCGGGACGGGCAGCCACCTGCTGACCATGTTCGGTACCGGAAAGGGCTGGCTGGTCGCAGACAGCGCCCGGCTCTGGGCTCTTGCGCTACAACTGGGGATCGTCGACGGCGGCGGGAGGGAAGGGAAGCCGCACCCGTTCGCCACCCCGCTCGGGACACGTCGCGTCATCGAGAAGATCGGGCTGGATCGGGCCGAGGCCTTCGGGATCATCCTCGACGCCGAGCCGGGCGAGGCCCTGCTGGAAGGGTTGGTCCGGTTGTGGCACCTCGACGGGCTGGACGCCCGCGACCTCGCCGCAGCACTGGCCGAGGGACCGCGCCTTGCGCACCTACTCCGGTTCGCACATACCGATCCCGGGCGAAACGACTCTGGTGGCTACTCGGTGACCGTGACCGGCTGACGAGCGCCCGGGGGGTTCCAGTGCTGATTGTGGAGCCGCTCGGCCGGGCCTAGCCTGCAGGCGTCGGCCCCACGAGCGCGTTCGTGCATCGAGGAAGCGTCGTCGCGCATGCTTTGAGGAGTGTCACGTGCCCGACCTTCCCGTCCCACCAGCAGCAACCGCCGCCGATCCGTCCAGTCCCCCGCTGACGCTGCCCCTGGTCGGCTGGAGGTTCGTCGCCCTGTATGCGCTCGCTTACATGAGCACGTGCCTGCTGTTCCTTGCCCCGGCGCTGGTGAGCCTTGCGCTGAAAGTGAATGCGCTGGTCGGGATCGACCGTGCACCGGGCAGCCTCGCCCTGATCGCGAGCATCGGTGCCCTGGTTGCGATGTTCGGCAACCCGTTCTTCGGTCGGCTGAGCGACCGCACAACCTCCGTGCTGGGCCGTCGGCGGCCCTGGCTGATCCTCGGCCTTGTGGTCGGATCATTGGGCATCCTCGTCGTGGCCGTTGCGCCCAGCGTCCCGGTTGTCCTCCTCGGTTGGTGCATCGCGCAGCTGTCCTTCAACGCTGTCCTTGCAGCGCTGGTGGCTGTGATGCCCGACCAGGTGCCGGTCGCCCAACGTGGGCAGGTGGCGGGCATCCTCGGTGTCTGCATGCCCATCGCTTCTGTGGTCGGGACGTTCCTCGTGAAGCTGAACACCCCGAACCTGGTCGCGATGTTCCTCGCCCCCTGCGCCGTCGGCGGGTTCTTCATTCTCCTGTTCGCTGTGACGATGAAGGATCAGCGCCACGATCGGGCGCAGAAGCCCCCCTGGTCGGTACGGGAGTTCGCCAACACCTTCTACGTGAACCCCCGGCGCAATCCCGACTTCGCTTGGGCCTTCACGAGCCGCTTCCTCTTCGTCCTGGCCTATGCGTTCCTGACCACGTACCAGGCGTACTACCTGCTCGACCGACTCGGCACTGCGGAGGCCGACGTCGCGCAGCAGATCTTCCTGGGCACCCTCGTGCAGTCCGTCGTGATCGTGGCAGCTTCGCTGGTGGGGGGCAGGGTTTCCGATCGGACCGGACGGCGCAAGGTCTTCGTCGCCGCAGCCTCGGTGGTGTACGGCCTGGCGTTGTTCCTGATCGCAGCGGCCACCGACGTCAACGGCTTCCTCGTCGGGATGGCAATCAGCGGCCTTGGCTTCGGCCTCTACATGGCTGTCGACCTCGCGCTGGTCGTCGACGTGCTGCCCGACAGCGGGTCGGCGGCGAAGGATCTCGGGGTGCTCAACATCGCAGGGGCGCTGCCCAGCTCTATCGCGCCCGCGGTGGCGCCGGCCATCCTGGCAGTCGGTGGCGGGAGCTACGGCGTGCTGTACGCGGTGGCCGGGTTCTGCGCCCTGCTGGCGGCTGGGGCGATCCTGCAGGTGAAGGGTGTTCATTGAGATACCACGACAACGGGTGGCTCAGCGGACTGCGCTGGGCCACCCGGTGCTCGCTTGGTGAGGGGTCAGGCGACCGCGGTCAGCGGGGACGGCTTGAAGCCCTTGACCAGCATCCAGGTCCCGACGGAGACCTCCCAGACTGCGACCGGGACGGCGAGCCCGAACAGGGCGGAGCTGGCCGGGATGAAACCGAGCCCCGTGGCGAGGGTGACGGCCAGCAGGAGTGGCGCGCCGATCAGGCCGAGGGTCGGGATGGCACGGGGCACCAGGCGTGACCGGTAGAGCAGGGTGCCGAACAGGATGGCGTTGATGCCGGCGGCCAGGTTGGGCCCGTACTGGAAGGTCCAGTCACGGACCGCCACCAGTGCGTGGCCACTGCCCAGCAGGGCGGACTGGTCGACGCCGGTTGCTCCAGCGAACTCCTGGCGGAGCGTGACGACGGCCAGCAGGCTGACCACGCCGATCATGATGACCGCAGCTTCGAACATCCGTGAGGTGACGAAGCCGAGAGCGAGGCCCTCGTTCTGGCGACGGACCACAGGGAAGACCGCGACGGCCGACCCGATGCCGGCAAGAGCGGTGATCACGTCGAGCAGGCACCCCATGGCGACTCTGGCGTCCGCCCCCGGGCCCACGATGTAGTTGGGATCGGTGAGGATCGGCGCGAGGAAGTAGAACACTGCCGGCATCGATGCGGCGAAGGTGACAAGGTAGAAGATGCCCGCGGCGCGGGAGTACTTCCTGGTCCAGTCCGCCGGGGCGCGGCGTCCTGTGGTCGTCCGGGTGGCTGTGGTGGTCATGTCATTCTCCTTCTGGTGAAGCTGGTGATGAGTCGGGGTCGAGCGGGGTCACCGAGATCAGCGGGAGGCCGATGTCGCGCAACTTGTTCAGCAGTCCGTGGAGCGCTGACTGGTCGACGACCGGCCCTTGCAGGACCGTGTTGCCGTCGTTGTCGCTGGTGAGCGTCATGCCGTCGAACCAGGACGCCCATCGCGGGGCGAGGTGCCCGTCGAGGCGGATCCGGTAGGAACCCGGGTGGGATCCAGGTTCGGCTGATGGGGTGTGCATGGTGGTCTCACGCTTTCTCCCGTTTCGGTCCCGTCGGGTGTCTCGGAAACCTTGTGGGCTTGCTGGAAACCTAGGAACGAGAGTGGTGAGCGGTCATCACCTGATCTGGTGAGTGGAGTGGTGATTCTCCAAAAGCCCGCACGTTGCGCCGGCAGGCTCAGCTGCCACGGTTACCGGTGAGCAACTCGAGCTCGGCCGCACGGCGCACGGCTGCCCGCCGGCTGTTCACGCCGAGCTTGGAGTAGATGTTCTTCGTGTGCGTCCGCAACGTGTTCAGCGACACCGAGAGGCGGCGAGCGAGGTCCGGCCCGTCCAGGTCGGTGCCTAGGAGTCGCAGCACCTCCAGCTCACGATCACTGAGCGGGTCCAGCAGCTGTTGGCCGTTGGCGTGCCCGCCGGGTGCAGTCGATTCTCCTGAAGCTGGCTGCACCACGCAGGCGTCGATCAGCCGACGCAGGTAGGCAGAAGCGGGCTGCTGCCTGGCCAGCTGCTGCAGAAGGGCGCGCACCCCAGGTCCGCCCGTAGCGAAGACCTGGACGTAGCCCTCCGGCTCTGCCAGCTCCAGGGCGCGCCGCAACGGTTCGAGCATGTCGGTGCGGCCGGCGCCGTCGCGCTGGAGTCCGAGCGACTGCAGGACAAGGATCTCGATCACGCTTCCCGTGCGTCCACCCAGCTCGGCCGCCACGAGGAGCCGCTCCAGCAGGGTGACAGCCCCCTGCAGGGCGGGCTGACTGCGATCGGCGTCGAAGCGGGCAAGCAGCACCCTCGCCAGCGTGATGTGGTCATACTCGTGCAGGTACGACAGTTCGTCCGCTTCCGTGATGCTGTGTTCGGTTGCCCACGCCAGCGCCGCATCGATGTTTCCGCTCGCGGCCTCCAGGCGGGCCTTCAGTGCCGGGAGCGGGGTCACGTCCGGGGAGAAGTCTGCGAAATGGACGGCCTGGGCCTGGTCGACGAGCTCGAGGGCGCCTTCCAGATCGTCCTTCCGTGCGCTGGCAAGGGCGAGGACCCGCCGCCACCGGTACGCGTTCTGGGGCAGCCCGAGATGCTCACCGAGCTCCTGGCTCCTGAGGACGAGCCGGACGGCGCCCAGCACGTCGTCCCGCTCAAGGAGGATCCGGCCCACTCCGACGTACATGTCCGGTGTGCCCCGGACGACGCCGGGTTCGCGGGAGACCAGCTGCAGGCCATGCTCGAACGTCGCGAGGGCCCGCCCGAGGTGTCCCTGGGTCAGCTCGATATCTGCGACGGCGATCGAGCTGCCGAGGAGGTCGGAGAGGTTCCCGGCTCGGAGCAGGCCGTCCATGCCGGCGGAGTAGGCGCGGAGGGCTTCGTCGAGCTCTCCGGTGCTCCACGAGGCGAGCGCGGACAGCACCCAGGCGCCGGCTCGCGTGAGGTCGTCGGCCGGCGCGGCCAGCTCGATCGCAGCCTTCGCGTGCTGACGGGTTGTCGTGAGGTCACCGTCGACGAGGGCGAGCGCCGCCCAGTACAGCTCAACCAGTCCGGGCAGCCGCGCCCGCTCGGACTCGTCGACGACCACCATCTCCGGATCGGACGCGCGCTCCGCGCCGGAGCGCGGACGCACAAAGTGGTCCAGGTCACGCAGCCGGGAGCGCGCGCCGACGAAGTCCCCGCCGGACATCAGCGCCCCGATGAAGCCGATGGCCAGAACGGGCCGGGCGCGCACCATCGCGTCCGGCAACAGAGGGATCCAGCCCCGGATCGTCGCCTCCTGGCGCTCGCGAAGCATCACCGGCATCGCGAGCTCCACAAGGCCGGCTGCCCGGTCCAGGTCGCCGGCGGCGATGGCGTGCGCCACGGCAGGCACCGTCTCGCCGGCCTGTTCGAACCAACGGCTTGCCCGCCCGTGCAGCTCGGGCAGTTGATCTGAGCGCTCATCACGGAGGCGGGTCTTCAACATGTCGGCGAACAGGTTGTGGTACCGGTACCAGGTGCGAGTCTCGTCAAGGGAAGCCAGGAAGAGGTTCGCCCGGCTCACCGTCTCAAGCATCGCCTTGCCGCCACCCTGCGCGGTGACGGCATCGCACAGGTCGCCAGTGAGCCGGTCCAGGATCGATGTCTGCAGCAGGAAGGCGCGCACCTGTTCGGGCTGTCGGGCAAGCACCTCCTCGACGAGGTAGTCGACGATGTACCGGTTGTCCCCCGAGAAGCCTGCGATGAAGCTCGACGCGTCCGCCCGATCCTGCAGGGACAGCGCCGCGAGCTGCAGTGCAGCGATCCAGCCCTCGGTGCGGGAAGCGAGCGCGGCGACGTCCGTCTCGTCGAGTTCCGGTCCGCCAGCCTGAGTGAAGTAGGCGGCGACCTCTCCGGGGGTGAAGCGCAGGTCGGACGCACGGAGCTCCACGAGCTCACCCCGCACCCTGAGTCGGGCCAGCGGCAGGGCCGGGTCGGCCCTGGTGGTCAACACCACATGGACCGACGACGGAAGGCGATCCAGCAGGAAGACCATTCCCTCTGCGATCGCCGGGCCGTCCACGAGGTGGTAGTCGTCGAGCACAAGGAACAGGTCGTGGTCCAGGTCGCCGAGCTCGTTGAGCACAGCCGCCAGCAAGGGCTCGATCGGGCGGTGCGCCGACTGCAGGGCCTCGGGAACGCCGTCGCCCAACCCGGGGACCGAAGCCTGCAGCGCCGCCATCACCGATGTCCAGAACGCGACGGGCTCGCGATCGCCCTCGTCCAACGAGAGCCAGGCCACCGAGCTGTGCTCCGGCGCCCGCTCCAGCCAGGCGGCCACAGCCGTGGTCTTACCGAAGCCGGCCGGTGCAGAGATGACCACGAGCTTCGACTCGGCGGCAGCGTCCAGGCGGTCACTCACGCGTGGGCGAACCACCAGGCCACGCCGAAGGCGAGGGATGTAGAGCTTGGTGTGCACCAAGGGGCTCGCCATCACAGCTCCGCTCTTGGGGTCGACCCCCGTTGACGAGAGTAGGACACGCATGCCTGGATGCAACCCCGTCAGGCAGCGAATGGTGAGGCTCCTCGCGTCACCTGATCCTGTACCTTGTTGTTCAACCTAAGGACAGCGAGGTGTCATGGCAGTCAAGCCCCGGGAACGCGCGGTGCGCTCGGACGCGATTCGCAACCGGGACGCGATCCTGCGGGCTGCCGCCGTTCGCCTGACCGAGGACCCGAATGCGAGCCTCGCCGACATTGCGCAGGCGGCCGGCATCGGCCGTGTCACCCTGTACGGCCACTTCTCCTCGAGGGAGGAACTCCTCTCGGCGCTCCTGCATCGGAGCATGCAGCGGGTGGAGGAGCAGCTCTCCTCCGTCGATCTCGGCGGCGACCCATGGGAAGCCCTGGACGCCCTGGTCGCATCATCCTGGAAGGTCCTCTACGAACTGAACGCCTTGCGCGGCGTGGTCGAGCGCGCGATGCCGCAGGAACTCAGTGACAGCCACGACCACGTCCGCGCTCGGGTGAAGGCTCTCCTCGCGCGGGGACGCGACGACGGATCGTTCCGCACCGACCAGGGCCTCGACTGGCAACTGGCCTGCTACTTCTCGATCGTGCACGGCGCCGGGGCCGAACTACGTGCCGGCCACCTGACCGAGCCGCAAGTAACAAGACTGCTTCCCGACACCATTCGCGCCCTGCTCCGGCGGCCGCACAAGTAAGTACGGGACCCACGCAGGCATTGACTATCTCGAACATATTCGTATGCTTTCGTTAAGTCAGACATCACGGTATGAGTAAGTGATGCATTGGCCGCTCATCGACCGGTGGGCACTCCGAGGCAGAAACGAGCACTCCATGTCAGCTCTCGACCAGCAACTCCCCACTCAGCCGCGGGTGCACCGCCGGCACCGCGCCCTTCGCATCGCGGGGATCGTCACCACCGGGGTGCTCGCCCTCACCGTCAGCTCGGTGCTGGCCAACACCGCCATCACCGCCGCGGAGAAGGCCCACCTTGCGCCCTACGGCCAGACGGTGGCCCTGGCCGAAGGCGACATCAACGTGTACCGCAACGGCGGCACCGGCCCGACCATGGTGCTGCTCAGTGGCTACGGCACTCCTGCGCCCGCCATCGACTTCGCCCCGCTCCTCCGGGAGCTGGACGCGTTCAACGTCATCGTCATCGAGGGCTTCGGCTACGGCTACAGCGAGCTCGACGTACCCAACCGCACCGTCCAGAACATCACCGGGGAGATCCACGAGGTGCTCACCCGCCTCGGCGTGCACGAGCCGGTGATCCTCGCGGGGCACTCGATCGGTGGGATCTACACCCGTTACTACGCCAACGCCTACCCGGGTGAGGTGTCGGCCATCATCGGAATAGACCCCACCCCTGCGACGGCATCGACGCTGGAGGTCGGAAGCGCGTCCCGCATGGAGGCGGTGGTCGGCGCGCTCGGGCTCTACCGGTGGGTCACCTCTGTGGCTCCCGACCTGATCCAGCCGCCGGGCACCGCCTACACCCCTGCCGAGCGGGAGCGGACCGCCGCGATGAGCAAGTGGAACTACGGCAACCTCTCGATCGCAGACGAGTGGGCCCAGCTGGCGGCCAACTCCACCAAGACCGCAGCGCACCCGTTCCCTGCCAACATCCCCGTGCTCGAGTTCCTCTCCAGCGAGAGCGTCGCATCCATGCCCAGTTGGCTGGAGAAGCACCAGCGCGAATTGGACACCGTGACGACGCACGAACTCCAGATCGTCACCGGGGCCCACTACCTGCACTGGACGCAGGCCCCGCTCCTTGGCCAGGCGATCTCGAGCTTCGTCGCCGCCCACGTCCCGGCCGTCCCCCACGCCCGGTGATCACACTGGAGCCAGCACTGTCAGCGGTCCTCCTAGCGACTCGGACGCGCCGATGGCCCCAGCAACCCCAGCTCGCGTGCCCGATCCACGGCCTCGGTGCGCCGATGCGCGTCGAGCTTCTCGTAAATGTGCCGCATATGGGTCTTGACGGTGCTGGTGGACAGGAACATCTCGCCCGCGATCTCAGGCGCCGAGAGGTTGCTCGGCAGGTAGCGGAGCACCCGCAGCTCAGTGTCGGTGAGCGCTTCGGTCAGCTCCGGCAGCGCGCCGCTCCGGGCCCGCACCGGCGCCCCGGCGAGGACGTCGAGGATATTCGCCAGAAGTGCGGCATGGGCCGTCCGGTACCGCGGGTGCCGCTGGAGCAGGTCAGGCGCCGCCACGATGAGGAACGGGAGGATGAGCGCGTCCGGCTCAGCGAGATCAAGCGCTCGCTCCACGTCCTCCTCCGCCGCGCTCGATTCGCCGAGCATCGTCCGCGCGCGGGCGTCGAGCAGGAGGGCGTTGACCACCGAGAAGCCGCTGACGATGGGGACCGTGCCCGCGAGGACGGGCGCGAGGACGTCGGTGGCGCCTCGAGCGTCCCGCTCGGCAAGTTGGATCGCGGCCAGGGCAGCTCGCGTCTCGGAGTGCTCGCGTTCGGCATCGGAGGCTGTCGCCAGCGCCTCTCGAGCCGCCGGCAGATCATCCATGCGCACGAGCGCCTGCACCTGGAGCCCGCGGGCCTGGATCGCCAGGGGGTCAGGCGTCACCATCAGTGACTGGAGCCGTTGCGCTTCGACGAATTCGGCAACGGCCAACTCGAGGTGTCCCTGTCCCAGACGCTGGATCCCTCGCGAGTAACGGACCACCAGCGCCTTGGCGGGCTCGGTGCTTGGCCGAAGTCTCTGTTCGGCGCGATCCAGCCAGTGCTGCGCGTCGTCGAACCGGCCCTGCCACGCCCAGTGGATCAGGCGGCCACGGCGTCGACCATGCCTTCGCGGTGGGTGATTCCCTGGATCACGTCCGAAGCGCGGCCCAGGATGGTTGCGGCCCAGGCGGGCAGGATCGTCGTGCATCTGGA
>JADGPA010000026.1 GCA_017882685.1 Propionibacteriaceae bacterium
CCCTGGCCATCCAGGACGCGACGTACTCCGCGCTGCAGAAGCAGGTTGAGCCTGCTGCTGCGTTCGGCGACCTGCAGACCAAGCTCGAGGGGCTGCTGAAGTAACACCACCGTCCGACGGGACCTCTCGGGGTTGCGGGTCGAACCGCGACCCCGAGAGGTGTCTCAATTCAGCAAAGGAGGTGGGGAAGCATGAGCCAGGGTGTAGCAACGACGCTCGCCGGCAATACGCCTCCCATTACCGAGAAGCGCAAGAAGAACCTGTTGAGCGACGGTCAGGGGACGCTGGCAGCGATCCTGATCTCACCGACCATGCTGGTCATCCTTTTCGTGGTCGGCATTCCGATCCTGCTCTCGCTACGAGAGTCGGTCTATCTCAAGGCAACGGCCGTTGATCCGACCACTGGCCTGATCCCCGAAGGCGAGTCCTTCGTGGGGCTGGCCAACTTCACCGACATCTTCAATAATCCGCAGACCGTTTCCGGCGTCTGGGGGCACATGGACCGGCTGGTCAACTCCTTCTGGAACGTGACCTTCTTCACCGTCGTCTGCGTCGGCCTCGAAACGATCCTCGGTGTCGCGATGGCCCTGATCATGGCGCGGGCATTCCGCGGCAAGGGCTTCGTGCGTGCGGCGATCCTGATCCCGTGGGCGATCCCGACCCTCGCATCAGCCCGCATGTGGGGCCTGATCTTCGACTCCAACGGTGTCATGAACATCATCGTCGGGCAGAAGATCCTGTGGCTGGCCGACAACGTCTACTCGCAATGGGCGGTGATCGTCGCCGACGTCTGGAAGACGGCGCCGTTCATCGGACTGCTCACCCTTGCCGGGCTGCAGACGATCCCTACTGACGTTTACGAGGCAGCACGGGTCGACGGGGCGAACGCGTGGCAGCAGTTCACCCGGATCACGTTGCCGATGGTCAAGCCGGCGCTGGTGGTGGCGGTGCTCTTCCGCACCCTCGACACCATGCGGATGTTCGACCTGCCCTGGGGCATGATCGGCCCAGGGAAGTACTCGGTGGAGACCATCTCGATGTTCGCTTACGTGGAGAACAACCAGCTGCGCTACGGCTCCGCCGCGGCGTACTCGCTGCTGCTGTTCGCCTACATCGTGATCGTGGCGTTCCTGTTCGTGAGGCTACTCGGTGCCGACGTGATCGGTGACGAGGAATCCCGGGCGATCACTGCGCAGCGCAAGAAGCAGAAGGAACTCGCAAAGGCGGCTCGTGGTCGCGCGCCGCTCGCCAAGAGCACGATCAGCAGTGGGGAGGCACAGGCATGAGTACCGCAACGGCCACACCGCCTGCGGCGTCCCGTGTGACCGCGGAAGAGCTTGCTGTCCTCAACAAGCCCTCCCGTGGGGGCAAGTACTGGGCGAGCCAGATTGCGATCGTTGCAGGCATGGCGTTCATCGTCTTGTACTGCATTGCGCCGTTCTACTGGATGATCGTCTCCTCGCTGCGTCTGCCGACCGAAGGCCGGGAGACGAGCTTCTGGCCCGATCCGGTGTCGTTCGAGAACTACCCGGCGGTGTTCCTTCCGGAGAACGGCTTCGGCCGGGCACTGCTCAACTCGGTGATCGTCTCCCTGACCACCACCTTGGTGACGCTGCTCCTGGGCATCCTCGGTGCCTACGCACTGGCCCGGCTGCGGTTCTGGGCAAAGGGCCTCGTGCTGTCGATCATCATCGCCTGCTCGATGTTCCCCGGCATCACCTTGCTCATCCCCTTGTTCAAGATGTTCACGGGTGCCTACTCGTGGATGCCGATCAACTGGATGAACACCTACCAGGCGCTGATCATCCCCTCGCTGTCCTTCGGCCTTCCACTGTGCGTGTGGAACCTGACCGCGTTCTTCCGGCAACTGCCGGTCGAGCTCGAGCAGGCGGCGATGGTGGATGGCTGCACCCCCGGACAGGCTTTCCGGAAGATCATCCTTCCGCTGGCCGCACCGGGTGTGTTCACGACGGCGATCATCACCTTCATCGCGGTCTGGAACGAGTTCATGATCGCGCTCACCTTCGGCACGCAACAGAGCATGTACACCGCTGTGGTGTCGCTGTCGAAGTTCACCGGCGCCTACGGCTATGACACCCCCTGGGGAACGATCATGGCTGCAGGCGTGCTCATCACCGTCCCACTGATCATCGGCGTGCTGATCTTCCAGCGCCGGATCGTGGCCGGTCTGACAGCCGGTGGAGTGAAGTAGGACTGGACAAACGAAGGCCCCGCGGTGCGAACCGCGGGGCCTTCGTCTGCGTCGGCCGGCCGGCCGAACGGAAAGAAAAAAACGATTGGCCCGAAGGTGGAAGCTTCGGGCCAATCGCCGTGCGCCGCCAGGGACTCGAACCCCGAACCCGCTAGTTAAGAGCCAGCTGCTCTGCCAGTTGAGCTAGCGGCGCGCGAGAAGAAACTCTATCGCAACAGCCTGCGGGAGAAAAATCGGAATCAGCGACACGTCCCGTCCAGTGGCGAGGCGGTTCCCGCGAGCAGATCCCGACTGCCTTCCACGTCGACGATGGCCCGGACGTCGCCGGTGGCATCACCGCGGAGGACGACGACGACCTTGTACCCATCGATGGATGTCCGCTGGACCGCGTCCTTCGGTGAGCGGACCTCGACGCCGTAGTAGTGGTCGCCCGGCAGGCCCCAGGACACGACGTAGTTGCCGTTGGTGCACGACGGCGTGGAGACGAGATCGAGCGGCTGGAGCGCCGCAGTGAGCTGGACGGCAGCGACCGTCGCGAGGCCCAGGACGACGAGGCCTGCGGCGAGGTGCGCGGCCGGGTGGCGCCACCACGGACGGGGCGGCTGGGGCGGTACCTGCGGGGCGGAAGGAAGGGCGCTGTCCGCATGCATCGAGTGGGTCATGAACGCGTCGGTCATCGATGTTCCTCCCAGGCTGGGGTGGCCCTGACGCAGACGCTACTCGCGTGTGTCGGCGGGCGGTGCCCGCTCAGGAGGATTCGTACAGCCTCCACTTGCCACTCGCTTGGTCGCCGACCGGCGTGGGCGAGCCGGCTGTCGGAACCGCCGGCTGAGCGTCAGCGACGCAGGCCGGCCTTCCGCACGGCCGCGATGCGCTGGCGGCGGAGTTCGTCCAGCTCGGGACGGGGGAGCGGATCCAGTTCTCGCTCGAGCGCCAACTCGAGGAGGTGATCGGCGAGCTCGGGATTGCGGGCCAGCACCGGGCCGTGCGGGTAGGTGCCGATCACCTTGCCCTGCACTGCGCCCTCGGTGCCGTCATTGGCGTTGCCGATACCGATCTCGACCCGCGCCAGGGGGGTGGCCTTCTCCCCGAGCGTGGTGAAGCCGCCGTGGTTCTCGAAGCCTGTGACCAGGGACTCCGTGCCGTCCGGCCTTGACCAGGTGCTGAGGATCTCCCCGACGGCGCGTTCGGTGCCGCGCCGGGTGGTGACGTCCAGCAGGCCGAGGCCCTCGATCACGTCGTCCTGCTCACCGACGGTGAAGGTGTTGCCGACGATCTGGTAGCCGGCGCAGACCGCGAAGAGGACGGCGCCACGTTCGACGGCTTCGAAGATGTGGCCGTCGGCCTTGAGTCCCTTCACCGCGGAGATCTGGGCAGCGTCCTCACCGCCACCGAGCAGGTAGACCGCGCCGGTGGCCGGGACGGTGTCGCCGGGCTCCACCTCGGTCAGCACGGCGTCGATACCCCGCCATGCCAGGCGCTGTCGCAGCACCATGGCGTTCCCGCGGTCGCCGTAGATGCCCAGCAGCGACTGGTAGACGAGGACGATCTCGACGGGGCTCATCGCAGGCCCGCCATCTTCAGCAGGGCCTGGAAAGGGGTGTAGGTGGCGATCACGTCGACGGCCGCCTTCCGTTCGCCGAGCGCCGCCCGCAGGCCGGGCTCGATCTCGTGGTCGACACCGGCGTAGCTGAGCCGCACGGCCAGGTCCTGGGCGCGCGGGCCGCTGCAGATCACCGTCCGCCCGGCGAGCTGCTCGTAGGGCACGTCCCAGAGCCAGGAGACGTCCTTGCCGTCTGCTGCCACCGAGTCGATGGCGAGGATCACCGGGTCGGATGCGGCCAGCGGGAGCGCCTCGGCCCAGCCGGCGGGGTTCTTGGCCAGCAGCAGCCTGGCCGTTGTGCTGCCGAATCTGGCTGTGTCGAAGCGTCCGGCCGGGGCGACGACGGTGTGCATGCCCGCCAGCGCCGTCTCGAGGTCGACACCGAACTCCAGGGCAGCAGCGAGGGCACAGGCAGCGTTCGAGACGTTGAACGAACCGGGCACCTGCAGGGCCGGGTGCACCCGGTTGCCGTCGGGCAGGACGATGTCGGCGCCATCCACGCGATATCCGGCCTCGGGCTGGTGGAGCTCGCAGCCGGGGCAGTCCCACCGCTTGCCGTGCTCGGACGCCGTGCGCCGCAGGATCGTCCCGCACGCGGGGCACAGGGCCCCGTCCGCGTTCCAGGTGGTGGCGGTCTCGACCCAGACGACGCGCGCCGCCGTGCCCGCCGACCAGACGACCAGCGGGTCACAGGCGTTGGCGATGATCGTCGGGCC
>JADGPA010000205.1 GCA_017882685.1 Propionibacteriaceae bacterium
GAACGCCGATTGGGAGTCGTCGGATGCGCCGAACCGCTTGGAGAAGGCCACGTTGGCCAGATAGATCGGGATGAACGCCAACACGACTGCCACCACCAGCCGGGGGACGAGCGGCAGCGTCAGCAGCCACGCCGGTTCGACGAAGAAGCACAACGCGAGGGACGCAGCGATGCCTCCGAACACCACGGGGAGTGGGGGAGTGCGGAACCTCCGCGTGGTCTCGACGGCGGCCAGCACGATCAGAAGCACCCCGGCGAACACGAGGGCGTTGACCAGCCAGGTAGTGCCGAACAGCAGCGCGAACGTGGCGATGTTCTTGGTCTCGAGCAGCATGAACGCAGAACCCATGAAGAACAGGTCGGCGTAGGGACGCATCGCCCGGAACGGTCCACCGAGCGCGCGGACGGCGATCGCAGAGATCAGCAGAATGCCGGCCAGTGTCCATAGGTACAGCGCTGGGATCGGACCGCCCTGGTAGTACAGGAAGGGTCGGTCGTCGGTGGCCGGGGCGACTACAGCCCCAGCGGGCACGTAATCCGAGCCGCAGACCTGGTTGTTCTGGTCGAGCGCCGCCGCCACGACGGCCTGCCCGCCGCCGGGCAGGTCAACGCAGGGGATGTGCCCGAAGGCGATCTGGACGGTGCCGGCCAGCCGGTCGATCAGCCAGTCCTCGCGGTAGTAGTTGTACATCGCGAACGCGCCGTTCGGCGTGAGGTGGTTCCGGGCCGAGGTGAGAGCCTGTTCGGTGAACAGGAAGCTCTCCAGCCGGATCTGGGACGCGCCGGTCACCAGCGCCAGCGAGTCGGGGAGCGCGAACAGGATCAGGTCGTACTTGGTGTCGGTGCCCTCAAGGAATGCCCGTCCGTCGTTCACGTGCAGGGTGACCCGCGGATCGCTGTAGGGATGGTCGGGGTTCAACTCCTGCCCGATCTGCATGATCCGGGGGTCGATGTCGACGGCGTCGATGTGCTTGGCGCCCTTGGAGAGGGCGATCGCGACGTCCGAGCCGGAGCCGGCGCCGATGATCAACACGTTGCCCAGCGGGTTGCCGGGCGTGCGCTGGTACGGGAAGCCGTACTGCGGCTCCTCAATCAGCCGCTGGGCCGCCGCACGCATGATCTGGTGGGGCACTCCGTTGACCGAGATGTCGGTGAGTGGAATGCCGCCGAGCACCTTCTCCTGGGTGTGGATCTTGTAGTACGGCGACCAGGAGATGCCGGGAGACAGCGTCTCGAACAGCAGGACCGTCACCATGGCTAGGCCGGCGACGAGGGCCAACCAGCGTTGCCAGTGCCCCAGCAGAACGACGAACGCCGCCGTCACCACCACGCCCCACACCACCGACGGCGCCTGCAGGAACGACATCAGGGTGAACGAGGAGATGCCGATCAGTGACCCCACCAGGTCCCATCGGTAGGCCGTCAGCGGACGCAGGTGGGCGAAGCAGCGGCCCACCACCTCTGCAGGCCCGGCGAGCACGGCCGCGACGAAGATGAAGATCAGCGGCAGCACCAGCCACGCGGGCGGGCCGGTGGTGTTCAGCGAGGTGAAGTAGATGATCTGGTCGCCGGCGCGATCGATGGTCACCGGCGCGAGGTAGGTGGCGATCACGAGGACGGCGAGGATCACCGGCACGTACGGCAGCACCGACCACGTGCGGCGGGCGATCAGGAAACCCAGGCCGATGCCGAGGAACGAGCCGAGCAGCACGAAGTTGGAGAAGTAGCTGAGGTGGACGACGTTCGAGCCGAGCCAGCGGATCAGGGCGAGTTCGAGGAACAGCATCAGCGCACTCCCGAGCACCAGCCGGCGAACCACGGAGTAGTCGGGGCTCTCGGGGACAGTGTCGGCCGGCAGCCGCCAGGAGCGGCGTCCGGCCGGCGTCTGGTGCGTGGCCGTTTCGGTTGCCTGCCCGTCCGCCATGATCTACCTCCGCCCGCGCCGGACCCGCCCGGCTGAAGATCAACCTAAGGTGTCGCCACCGACACTGTCAGGGGTTGGACGCTTTGCCTCATCGGCGGGTCGCGATCGCCACCCGGCCGTTGCGCAGCGAGCAGGTCGTCATCGGTCTCGACCTCGAACCGGCTCTCGTGGAACAGCGTCCGCAGGTCGGCCGGACGCCACAGGGAGCGCCGCGGCTCGTCGGCGAGCGGATCCGGCTGGCGGGCCGGACGCAGCACCACCCGCATGGCAGACCGCAGCGCGGCGGTCCGCAGCGATCGGACCCGGCGCGGCGCTGACCGTACCTGGGGCTCGGTCATGCAGGGGATGACACCCTCCCAGATCCAGGTGGTGACGGCCTGGGGGTCGAACCCGGAATCCATCAGGCCGGGCGCCGGCGTTCGGCCCGCCAGGCTCGGGTGTCCAGCCCCGCGCCCAGGATGACGACCTGATGGGGATGATGCTCGCGCACTGCCCGGTCGGCGCGGACGCTGTCGACGAGCTCGAGGTCGAGACCGTCCAGGAACTCATGCAAGGACGCCGAACCTGGGGACGGTTCCTCCTTCGGTTCAGCGAGCGCAGCGACGTCCTCATTGAAGCCCTCCGACTTCACATCTGAACCAGGTCGGAACCGTCCCCGATTCGAGCCAGACGGC